>NZ_BDHE01000489.1:0-347252 GCF_054786175.1 Treponema sp. R8-4-B8 | reverse complement strand
TTATTGTTTCGCTTAACGTTTTAACTCTGTCCATGTATTTAATAATTGAATTTCCCGTCCTTCGGGAACGTATAATGTCATCTTCCATGGCGCTTGCGGTTTTTCCGTTTTCTTCTATCGTCTCGACAAGGGTATTGATATTTTTCGCCAGTATTTTATTGCCCAAAAGCGACGACGTATTAACGGAAAACGGTATGGCAAACGGAATTATCAAAGTGATTAATGCGGACGCAATAACTATCTTGTACAATTTAGTCCTGTCTTTGTACGTCCACAGTATAACAATCGTTACTAACGCGCAGATTGGAATTATCAAAATAAAAACTAAAAAAGCGGAAAGAGACAGCAGCATTTTTTGAAAAACTATAACGGAATACGCCCCTAGGAACATCCCTGATATTTTATTAAAAACACTGTCAATCGGGGCAAGAAATTCAAGGGGATTTACGGACGCTTCCGTAAAATAATTGCCTTTAACCTGAGCGGATTGCAAAACATTGATAACGCCGTTAATCGACTTCACAGCCGTCCAAATATCAAGAATCTGATGGGATTTCTCATTCAACGATTTTTGTGCGCCTTTTTCGGAGGTGGTTTCAGGAATTAAAAATGAAGCTACCTGCCCTCTGGTACGGGGTGAAGAAGCGGCTTCCGTTTTTTCATTATTTTCCTTACTATCTTTATTTTCATCAACAGCCTGAGTTTTCGCGTTATTTACCGACTGGCATGATATTAGACCAAAGACAAGCGAGCCGGCTCCGATTAATACAAACAAAATGGTAAAAATAAGATAATTTGCTCTCATACCTAATAATTATAGTATAAAAACGCGTATTTTGCCATGTCAATAATGCCGATTATAGGATAGATGATTATCGGGCTTACCGGAACTTACTGCGCCGGAAAAAACCATATTGCCGCTCTGCTTGAAGCGCGGGGGCTTCCTGTTCTGGATGTGGATAAACTTGCCTATCAGGTGCTGGAAAACGAAAAAAACGCGATTTTTGCCAAATTTGGCCCAGGCCTAATGAAAACCGACGGTTCCTTAGACAGACGGCTTTTAGGGCAACGCGTCTTCGGACAGCCTGAAAAACTTGCCGCCCTTGAAAATATCGTTCACCCCGCGGCAAACAGGCTTACGGACGAATGGATTAGCGCTCAAAATAACCACTGTGTGATAAACGCCGCCCTGCTCCACCGTTCCTCAGCTTTTCATAAACTTGACTTATTAATACTGGTGACAGCCCCATTATTAACGCGAATGTTTAGGGCGAAAAAACGGGACAGGCTTTCCTGGGGAGAGATACTAAAGCGGATAGCCAGTCAGAGGGATTTTAAGGCTCAATATTTATCAATAAACGCCGAAATTTATAAGGTAGAGAACTCGGGATTTTCCGGCCCCCGAAGGCTTAAACGCCGGATTGACAAGCTTATAGAGAGGATTAAATAATTATGGAAAAAGAAAAGAAAAAATTACTTTTAGTTGCCGTGTCTGTCGGAGTTTTTTTACTGGTAACAATTACAGTCGCCATTATCGTTCTAACGCCAAAAACACAGGAAACGCAATTTTCCACTTCAGTTCCCTATTCAAACGGAAGAGTACAAGTAACCCAACAGGACGATGTTCCTTCTCAAAATACGCCCTCTCAGCCAGCGGTTGTCAGTTCCGAGACTGACAAAAAAGACGGTGACAACTTGACAATCACAATACCAAGCCCAACAACGGCAGCCGTTCCTGATGTCGCGCAAATTAGCGAAACTCAAAAAAACAACGAGCGCCCGGCGGCAGTAGCAGTTAAACCGGCGGAGCCTGCTCCAACGGCAAAACCCGCCGCGTCAAAAACCACGACTACAGCAAAACCAAAAACATCAGCGATTACAAAACCCGCCGCGGCTAAAACTATAAATGACTTTTGGGTACAAACGGGCGCGTTTTCCGCGCAAGTAAGAGCCGAAGACGCCAGAGACCTCCTATCTACTAAGGGCATTACCTCGATTGTAGAAAACCGTGAGATTAACGGAAAAATCTGGTATCGCGTGCGCTTGGGGCCATACACGTCCGAAAGAGAAGCCAATCACTGGCTGGAAATCGTCAAGTTAATCGACGGCTTTAGCGATAGTCAGATAAGACAGACTGTTAGGACTAATTAAATTTTTTCTAAAAGATTTCACACTAAGATCACAAAGGTACAAAGAACACAAAGAGGGATAAGGGGTTATTGTCCGAAGGCTTTATATGAGCTTCACGATAAGATAACTAACAACAATCCCTGATTCCTCTTTGTGATCTTCTCTTACTTTGTGTTCTTTGTGTGAAATCTTTCGAATAAGATTTATGGCAAGTTTTTATACTTTCAACTTATTCAAAAAAGTAGTAATTTACTCACAATGAGCCTGAAAAATTCTCACTATTGTGATATATTAATTATAATAAGCCAAAAACCGTACATATTTATTAAAAAGGAGGTTTTTAGATGAATAAAATAATTAATATAAAAGCTAATTTAAGGATAGCGGGAATTATTGCTCTTGTCGCGGTAATCGGGTTTGCAATGATAGCTTGTAACAAAAAAGCGGACGCAAAAAAGGCGGAGGATGGCGGTTTGACCATTACCGGACTTGCGGATGCTCATCCGGGAGGCTGGGATAGTATCGACATTGACAACATCATCGAAGGAAATGGAAAGTTTGTCACCACAGGCGTTACATCGGGAGAAGATCGAATGCACACGATAGCCTATTCCGGTGACGGCAAAACATGGACAGCCGCAGACACCCCGTTCCCGACATTGTATGAATGGGGCAATAAGTACACTATCAAGCGTATCGTCTACGGAAACGGCAAGTTTGCCGCCTATGGCTCGCAGGAAACTGAGGAAGCCTATGGCGGCTGGGGCAGGAACTTCATGATGGCGTATTCCGAAGACGGCATAAAATGGAAAAAGGCCAACTATCCCTGGCCTGATGGAGCCAAACCCTCCGGGCTGATCTTTGGCAACGGCGTATTTGTACTGAGCGCAAACATTATTAATGAAGGCGGGCCTAACGGGGTCGATGAATACACGGGTCTGCTGATGGTTTCAACAGACGGCGTAACCTGGAAGGAAGTTAAAAACCCAATGTTAGACAAAACCAATATCCTCGACATAAAATTCGGCAACGGCATAATCGTTATAATCGGAAACAACTATAATGAGGACGTTATTGCGGTTTCCGCAGTTTCAGCAGACGGAGTAAACTGGACAACGAAGAAACAGTCCTTTCCCATCTTTAAACAATCAGAATCACCTCTCGCCTTTAGCGGGGGCAGATTCATTGCCTCTGCGTATGGCGATACCTACGGCAACCGCGTACTTGATCTGTTTTCAACCGACGGACTAAACTGGTTGGAGGATGGATCCTCCGCGCAAACTGCAAAACAAGGCGGAATTTATTACGCGACATCAAACTTGCGCTTAAGAAGCGAGCCGGATACAAGCAAAGACAATAGAATCGCGGGTGTTCCTCAAGGCAGCAAAGTTGAATTGCTCGAAACCGGTAAAACAGAAACAATAGACGGTATAACCGCGCCGTGGTTCAAGGTTAAAACCGCAGACGGAACTGTAGGCTGGCTCTTTTCCGGCTATTTAACGGAAACAGCCCCTGTATCATACGATTATTCAAAAATCTTAAAAGGCGATTTTTCTGATTTTGTCGGAACTTGGAAAAACAGTACTGGCCTCACTTTTCCGCTTGGAAAAGATGGCGCAGTTGGAGGATGGGGTGGGGAAAAAGTCTATAATATCAAGCTTGAAACCAATGGTTCTTATTCCTGGATTAGCGCCTCAGGTCAGGATGGCGCGAATATGGAGCTATATCCCGTTGGAATTGCCATCCCGGATATTCAATCAGATACAACAAAAGTTCGTATGCGCGGTTACAGTTATTCCCCTAATAAGAATGAAGATGTATATTATAGGGAATAAAAAAGTAAAACGAAAAAAAACAATGGGAAGTTTCTATTCACTGCCCATTCACGAAAAAAGGAGTAATGCATGTTTAAGAAAAAAATGGCAACTGTAATTGTCGGGATTGCGCTGGCGTTGGGAGCAGTCTTATTATTTTCCGCTTGTAACAAAAGCAAATCGGCGGCAACAGGCGGCACGGCAGGTTCGGCGGCAGACGATCAAGCCTTCGATTCTGCCAAGTACTCCGGGCTTTTAAAAGGAGATTTTTCCGTTGTTGCCGGAACTTATGTGAGCGAAAGTGGTGATAGAATCAAGCTTGACGCAAATGGAAGTATCCTCACACGTAAAGATGGTAAAAAGTTTGAGGCTACTGCTGCCACATATACGAATGTTGCGAATTGGAATAAAGCGTATTATTGGGGTAACTTTCCAGGCGGGGAGGCAAGAGGTTCTGATTTTGTTCTATGGCCTGTAGGAGTAGATATTTTCGCAGACGGTAAACTTGTTAAAACAGATAAGACAAAAGAGCGTTTAATCAGTCCTGATTTTATTGAGTTTGAAGGTTCTCCTAGCGCTTCTGAGTTACCGTCTAAATTATATTATCGGGAAACAAGCGGTACGACAGCTCCGTTTGAAACACCTGAAACACCGTATGAAATGCCGACTGAAGCACCGTTTCAAGCGCAGTTTGCTGGAACTTATGTAAATGCTGATGGTGATAAAAAACAGATTGAAGCAAATGGAGCGGTAAATGGATGCCGGTTTGTGGGTTTTTTTCTTTATACCGGCGGTATATATGAATTGCGTTATTGGATAGGACAAGATTACTCTTCTATAAATATAGTTCCTGTCGGGGTTGACGTTTATGATTGGGATGGCAAACTTCTTAAAACCGATAAAACAAAAATTCGTTTAAGTCCTTCTTCCAGGGCGAGTTCAAATGATGAATTATATTATCCGCAAACAAGCGGAATTTATTACGCGACAACAAATTTGCGCTTAAGAAGCGAACCGGACACAAGCAAAGACAATAGAATCGCGGGTGTTTCTCAAGGCAACAGAGTTGAATTGCTCGAAGTCGGTAAAACAGAAACAATAGACGGTATAACCGCGCCGTGGTTCAAGGTTAAAACCGTTGATGGAACTGAAGGCTGGCTTTTTTCCGGCTATTTAACGGAAACAGCCCCGGCAAATTGAAATACGCGCAAGTTATATTATTCTTGTAACTCCTCTTGGTCACGTCGCACAAGGCTGGGAGGCAAGGGGCTTGACTCTCGCGCGGTTGCCTGTTACTCTTGCGTTACGTAAAAGAACCGTTCTCCTGACGAAGTACTAAACCATAAAAAATAACCATTTCGATTATTAGTTTGTAATGCTTCAATCAAGGCATCATTACCCTTTGTTTTATTAGTACTATCCAATCCTATGCTATCAGCCACATTAGTAAATTTTGAAATTACGTCTGGGAAGCTCTGATTAGTATAGGTATTAGCTGCGGTATGACCTCTGGAAATTACACTGGCTCTTGCGACATCCTGATAAGATTTACCGCTGTAATTATTTGAAAGGTAAGTATACGTTGCAGAGTTGATATTATACACTTCCACGGTATAATAATTTGGGCCAGTTCCTGTCCGATTTACGTAAAAGAACCGTTCTCCTAACGAAGTACCAAACCATATAAAATAACCATTTCGATTATTAGTTTGTAATGCTTCAATCAAGGCATTATTACCCTTTGTTTTATTAGTACTATCCAATCCTATGCTATCAGCCACATTAGTAAATTTTGAAATTACGTCTGAGAAGCTCTGATTAGTATAGGTATTAGCTGCGGTATGACCTCTGGAAATTACACTGGCTCTTGCGACATCCTGATAAGATTTACCGCTGTAATTATTTGAAAGGTAAGTATACGTTGCAGAGTTGATATTATACACTTCCACTCGATACTTTCTACTTGTTTGATTTCCAGTACCTACATCTGGGTTTGTATTGCTTGTGTTGTTGTCACTGCCGCCTTTATCGTCACCACCGCCGTTATCGCACCCAATAATCCCAAACCCGATTACCGCCACGAGTGCGATAATTGCTATGCTTCGTATAGCTACAAACAGTTTTAATGCTTTTTTCATAGAAAACTCCTTTCGCGTTTAATGTCCGCGCGACAAAATTTGCCTATTGTTCAATATCCCGCTTTTTTTGGTTATTTTAGCCATAGATAGTACCAATAGTTCGATATTTGTATAGTAATGGAGCTAATAGAGCCTTGTCAATGCTTCTATATAAGTTAAAGTTACATTATGCATGACAGATATTAGGTCTTTATTGTCGAACAATATTAAAAAAAGAAGGGAATTTTTGGGGATTTCTCAGGCTACTTTAGCCGAAAGAGTGGAAACTTCTACTCATTATATTTCCCAGATTGAGCGAAAAACCAAGTTTCCCTCATCCGATATGCTGGAACGTATCGCTATTGCTCTTGAATTTGACACTCCAGAACTGTTTTCTGTTGTTCCTTTTCCGCCAGAGGCTATAAAAGAGTTCCAAGATGGTGTAAAAGCTGATATTTCTTCTCTTGAGAGTAGATTAGAAACACTTATGCGGTCGAAAATATGCACGCAACTATGATACCACTTTTTTTATTACAGCTAGAAGATGTATGTCTAATAAAATTCTTGAGTACAGGGCAATCCGGCGTTGCCAGAATGTTTAGGAGTTTTGCCAAAGGGAAAATTACAGTTTTTATTTGTTTTTTTCATTTGTTAATGAAGAGAGAAAACATGACAAGAAAACCGACTGATGAAGAAGCATGGGCGCTCCAAAAAATGTGGACGGAAAATCCGCCAGAATTAATGGAAGGCGATGGACCTTTGACCCGCCGTCGGGACTTGCTTCGCCTTCTTGATGATGTAAGCGCCAATTATATACTGACAATATCCGAGCGCGAGCATAAAACCCCCTCACAAGTAGTAGGCGACATGGTACGAGAAAAAGTAATGATACCAACCACTGCTTAAAAGAAGACAGGCTGGTTAAAAACCAAATATAATAAAACGACTGGAGATGTGATACTAATATCGCTCTTGGAGACGCTTAGCGACTCCTTCGAGATGCGCTTTAATTTATAGGTATTTTATAGGGATTTGACAAAAAATAGTGAGTATACTAACCTTGACCCACCCCCTAAATTCTGCTATTATTCCAATACTGGACAAACGCCCTAATTTTGTGTTTAATTAAGCCAGACATCTTTGGAGCGGTGTCCGAGTGGTTGAAGGAGGCGGTCTTGAAAACCGTTGTGCCGCAAGGTACCGGGGGTTCGAATCCCCCCTGCTCCGGATAAAAAAAACGCTTGCGCGTTTTTTTTATTTTTCTTCAAGCTCAAAGTTGGGGATTCGAATCCCCCCTGCTTTGGAAACGGCATAAATTTCCATTACGGAAGAGCGTCGGGTTATTTAAAAAATTAACAGCTATAAAAAGCTGTACTCTTTGGAGCGGTGCGAGAGTGGCCGAATCGGGCTCCCTGCTAAGGAGTTGTGCCCCGAAAGGGTACCGGGGGTTCGAATCCCCCCTGCTCCGGACGGTATTAAAAATACCGAATAAAATCCTTATTAAGGATTAATTATTTATTACAGAACTATTGGGGGATTCGAACCGAAGCGTTGCTGTAATAAATCCAAGGCGTAAGCCTTGCTTGAAAAATTCCGGCGCATTGATGCGCCGGGCAACGCGTAGGCGGGGGTGGAAGGAGCTGACAGGATGTCAGCGACTGGAACCCCGAATCCCCCCTGCTCCGAATTACTGAATTGGGCACTTCGACCCCATTGTCAATTAGAGGCTGTAGCTCAGCTGGATAGAGTATCAGATTGCGGATCTGATGGTCGCACGTTCAAATCGTGTCAGCCTCAAAATGAATAAAGATGAATTGGCTGTTGAAATTTATAAAAAAGCGCACTTGACAGGCGATTTTTTGTTACGCTCGGGGCAAAGATCAAATGAATATTTTGACAAGTATTTGTTTGAATCTGACCCTCAATTATTAATGGCAATAATTAAAGAAATGAAAATGCTCATTCCTAAAGATACGGAATTGCTCGCCGGGCTGGAAATGGGCGGGATTCCTTTGGTTACCGCGCTTTCAATTGAGACAGGCATGGTTTGCGCGTTTGTGCGTAAAAAAGCGAAAGAATACGGAACTTGTAAAATAGCGGAAGGCGGCGAAATTTCCGGCAAAAAAATCTGCGTAATAGAAGACGTGGTAACAACTGGCGGGCAGATAATAAAAAGCGTTCAGGAATTAAGAGACAGGGGCGGCATCGTTGAAAATGTCTTATGCGTTATTCAAAGAAATCCCGACGCGACAGAAATATTGGCAAAAGAAGGATTGGCTCTTAAGCCTGTTTTAACAATGGAATATATAAACGAAGCGGCGGGAAAAGTAAAATAGTTTACGGTTATCGGTCGGCTTAAAAAAATATGATATAATAACGAATGTTTTTGCAGGACATAAAAATAATTCTTTGCAGAGCGTCAGACGCGGGTAATATAGGAGCGGTCTGCAGAGCGATGAAAAATATGGATCTTACGGAATTAAGGCTTGTCATTGATAACACGGACACAGAGGCGGCTCAGCCGCAGTATATGGAAAAAATCCGTGTAAGGGCGGTTCACGCCAAAGACATTTTGGAAAAAGCTAAAATTTTTAATAACTTAAATGACGCGATTAAAGACTGTTCGATAGTGATAGGAACCACCCGAAGACGCGGGCAACATCGAAAAAACGCCTCCATGACACCTCACGCTCTTGCCGCCTGGCTTGCGGAGCGCCCCGGTCCAGCGGCTGTCGTTTTTGGCAACGAGCGTACAGGTCTTGAAGAGTCAGAGTTGGAACTTTGCAATATTGCCTCTCATATACCTGTCTCTGACATACAGCCTTCGCTCAATTTGTCCCACGCGGTGCAGATTTACGCCTATGAATTTTTTCTGGCTCTTAAGCCGCAGCTTCAAGTCAAGGGAGAGTGGACAGCTATGAACCAGAGCGAAGTCTGCGCCCTTGTTGAAAAAATTACTGATACTCTCGCAAGTCTTGGTTTTTACAGGCATCCAAACCGCGAGGAGCAGACCCGTTTTTTGCGCGACATAATTTCACGCGCCGGAGCTATGGAAAGTGAAGGGGAATATTTAAAAGATATTTTTTTAAAAGCGGCTAAACTGGGGAAAACGCGAAATAATGAGTAAATTTCCCGCTTTTATGGTTTAATTATAGAAGGAAAGATTATGAGCTTATTTGAAATTATTTTAATCGCCGTGGGACTGTCAATGGACGCGTTTGCGGTATCAATCACATTGGGTTTATCCGTAGAAAAACCAAGGGCGAGGGAAATAATTACGCCCGGCGTCTTTTTCGGTTTTTTTCAGGCGCTTATGCCAATAATAGGATATTTTGCCGGAACTTATTTCGCGGAAAAAATACAAAAGTTTGAACATTGGGTTGCTTTTATTTTGCTAGGCATTATCGGCGGAAACATGATAAGGGAGAGCCTGTCAAAAGAAGAAGAAGAAGCGAATAAAGATTCTTTTCAATTTATAAAAATGCTGGTTTTGGCAATAGCCACAAGCATTGACGCGTTGGCAGTAGGAGTAACATTCGCTTTCTTTAAAATAAATATTTTTATAGCGGCAATAATAATAGGCTCGATAACTTTTTTTATATCAATTGCGGGCGTAAAAATAGGAAATATTTTCGGGGCAAAATATAAATCAAAAGCGGAATTTATCGGCGGCGCTATTCTTGTGTTATTAGGGATAAAGATTTTAATTGAGCATTTGTTTTTTTAGGTAATTGAATAAAATCGCAAATTATGTCATCATAAACATTAACTATGAAAAAAATAATTATTCTGTCTTTATTAGCATCGTTTGCGTTTTTCTCCTGTAAGCAAAAAGAGCCTAATATTTACATCGTTGGTTTTAATGATGACAATGCCGTGTATTGGCTGAACGGAGAACTTTCAGTATTGCCAAAATTGGGTGAAAAAGCAATGGCGACTTCTGTGGCGGTTTCAGGCTCTGATGTGTATATCGCGGGTTATGACGGAGATGAAGCCGTATATTGGCTAAACGGAGATAGAAAAACGCTATTAAGTCAGGATAAATCAAGGGCGGCTTCAATTGCGGTTTCAGGGTCTAATGTGTACATTGCCGGGTGGAATTTTAATGAATCGCAACGATACGCGGTTTATTGGTTAAATGGAGAGCAAACGGCATTGCAAAAATCAGGTCAATCGGCGGCATATTCAATTTCTGTTTCCGGCTCTAACGCTTATATCGCGGGTTATGACGGAGACGATGCCGTATATTGGCTAAACGGAGAAAAGAAAGTATTGCAAAAAGCAAGTGAAGAAGCAATGGCATATTCAATTTCTGTTTCGGGTAACAATGTGCGCGTTGCGGGATGGGACGCGAGCGACGCCATTTGCTGGCTAAACGAAGAACGAATAGTGCTGTCAAAATCCGGTGAAATCGCGGAGACAGTTTCAATTTTTACTTCAGGCTCAAAGATATACATTACAGGATCGGATGGAGAATTGGGAAAATGGAACGCCGTATATTGGCAAAACGGGAAACAAAAAATATTATCAAGTCCCGATAAATTCGCGGGGACGACTTCAATCGCTGTTTTAGGATCAAACATTTATATTACCGGATGGAATTATAATGGTACGGAACAGGACGCCATATATTGGCTAAATGGAAAGCGAATAATACTGCCAAAATCAGGAGTAACCGCGTCGGCATCCGCGATTGTAGTGGTAAGGTAGAAAGGCGCATAGAAAATATTGTTTAAATCCAGTATACGAAACAATCAATATCATAATAATAAAACTTTTTCCAAAAAAAGATACCATGCCTTTTAATAAACTTTTTCTTTATTTATTAATGATATAGATATATAATGAAAAATTAGCAAACACATTATAATAAATTGATCTGTATATGACATTATTAGGAGGCATAAAATGGAAGCTAAATCAGCGGCTGCACTCCCGCAGTCCAAAAATCATGTTGCATGGTCTAACACATATTCAATGGGAGTAAAATTAATTGACGACCAACACAAGGGGCTTATAGATTTTGTAAACGATTTATTTAATCATGCCAGCGGAAACGAAGATTCGGAACGGGCTTATTTCGCGTTAGTTATTCAACAGGCGGTTCAGTATATAAAAGAACATTTTAAAGCGGAAGAAAAATTAATGATAGGAACCAAATTCCCCGGCTATGCGGCACATAAAAAGGTTCACGATGAATTTACGCTGACGGTTGTAAAGAGCGTAAAAGACTTTGAATCAGGAAAGCGATTGGTTCTTGAGAAATTCGCCTATTTTCTTAAAGATTGGGTTTTAACGCACATAGCCGTAATGGACAGACAATATGCGGATTATTTCAGAAAAATCGCCACCCGCAAGGCTGACGGGAAACTGAGTATTACAAAGGCGGATATAGCAAACTAAACAGATTTTCATAAAACGCCCTCCCCTTGACACAAGCTTATTCCCTAGTTACAGTAAATAAGTTCTACAGGGAACATCGCCGTTATGGCAAATAGTTCCCAACCGGAGAGATGCGAGAGCGGTTGAATCGGGCGGTCTCGAAAACCGTTGTGTCCGCAAGGACACCGAGGGTTCGAATCCCTCTCTCTCCGTTGCTCAAAAATCCTACGGATTTTTGAGCTTAGGAGATTGGAGGGATTCGAACAATGAACCCTACTTTTTCCAGCAGATGTTAAGGAGAGATGACCGAGCGGCCGAAGGTGTACGATTGGAAGTCGTATGTACCCGGAAGGGTACCGAGGGTTCAAATCCCTCTCTCTCCGTTGCTAAAAAATCTTGCAGATTTTTTAGCTTAGGAGTTTTACTTCGTAAAACTCCACTTTGGCAGTGGGAGTGATTTGAACTGTAGCGTAACCTACAAAGGAGTGAGTATATATGGAAGAACAAGTAAGAGCCGCGTTAGAAAAGGTACGGCCACCTTTACAGGCTGACGGCGGAGACGTTGAGTTTGTCTCTGTAGACAATGAAGGAATAGTCTCGGTTAAACTTACCGGGGCCTGCGGTCACTGCCCGATGTCTCAGATGACCCTTAAAATGGGAATCGAAAATTACCTCAAAAAGGAAATACCCCAAGTCAAAGCCGTCGTCGGTATCTAAACCGGACGATTCCTTTCAAGTCAGTTCGCCGCAAAGCAACTCGTTGCAAGGCAGTAAACTGCCCGGCTGCTTGTTGCCAGTTTGCCGCCGCGACATGGATGAGCGCGGCTGGAAAGAGTGTGACTTCATCTTTGTTTCAGGCGACGCCTATGTTGACCACCCTTCTTTCGCGGCGGCGCTTTTGTGCCGCGTGTTGGAAGCGGCGGGTTTTCGCGCCGGAATAATTCCTCAACCTGACTGGAAAAATCCCTCATCGTATACCGTATTGGGAAGGCCGCGTCTGGCTTTTTTAGTCGGCGCGGGCAACATGGACTCCATGGTTGCTCATTACACCGCCGCAAAGCGTAAACGCTCCGATGACGCGTATTCGCCGACAGGAAAAAACGGCCTGCGCCCCGACCGCGCCACGTTGGTTTATGTCGAGGGGATCAGGCGCGCGTATAAGGATGCGCCGGTAATTATCGGGGGAATTGAGGCAAGCCTCCGCCGATTTGCCCATTATGATTACTGGTCTGACACAGTGCGCCGGTCGATTCTACTTGATTCAAAAGCGGATATTCTTGTCTTTGGAATGGGAGAAAAGCCGCTGCTAGGAATAGCGCGCCGGTTAGCGAAAGGTGAAGCAATCGGCAGTATAAGTGATGAGAGGGGAACTTGCGTCCGTGTTCATGGAAGAGCCGCTATCGATAAATGGAAAGATGTATGTTTTCTGCCCAAGTATGAAGCGGTAAAAGAAAAAGACGAGACTTCGTTACGCGCCTATGCCGAGCATTTTATGATACAGAAACAAAACGCCGATCCTTTAACCGCAAAGCCTCTGGCGGAAGAAAACGACGGTAATCGCTGGGTTATTCAAAATCCCCCCGCTTTGCCCCTTTCAACCAAAGAACTGGATAATTTATACGAGCTTCCCTTTACGCGCAAAGCCCACCCAATGTATGACGCGCAAGGCGGCATTGACGCGTTAAAAGAAGTTTCCTTTTCGCTGGTTTCAAGCCGCGGCTGTTTTGGCGGCTGTTCTTTTTGCGCGATTACCAGTCACCAGGGGCGCTCCGTCGTAGGCCGCAGCAAGGAAAGCCTTCTCCGTGAAGCGCACACTCTTGCCGCGCATTCCGACTTTAAAGGATACATCCACGATGTGGGCGGCCCTACCGCCAATTTTTTCAGACCAGTTTGCGAAAAGCAAGAGCGCGGCGATTTTTGCGTAAACAGGGAATGTCTGTATCCGCAACCCTGCTCCAAATTAAAAGCGGATCACAATCAATATTTAAAAACATTAAAAACTTTGCGCGAAATCCCCGGCATTAAAAAAGTTTTTATCCGCTCCGGCCTGCGCTTCGATTTTATTCAGCATGATAAAAAACACGGAAAAGAGTTTTTAGAAACCTTGTGCCAATTCCATGTCAGCGGCCAGTTAAAAGTCGCGCCGGAACATATCTGCGCGAATGTGCTGGAAGCGATGGGCAAATGCCCCCACTCAAGTTATGAAGATTTCAGAAAAGATTTTACTGCCATAAACAAGCGGCTCGGTCTGAAACAGTACCTGCTGCCTTATTTTATAACATCCCACCCCGGCGCGGGCATGAAAGAAGCGGAAGAACTTTCCCAGTACTTAAAAAAAACTCGCTTCGCCCCCGAACAAACTCAGGACTTTTATCCCACTCCGGGAACCATGTCTACCGTGATGTACCATACAGGACTTGATCCTCGGACAATGAAGCCGATTTATGTCGCTAAAGGAGACAGGGAACGTCGCAAGCAGAAAGAGTTGATTCATTAAATTATTCCTCATTCATTTTAAAATACCCTTTCCAAACCATCTCAATGCCGGACAGAGTTTTTTCCCTGTTTAATTGCGTTTTCAAATAATTACCCCATTTTAGGTTGTCGCAGAAAAAACCGAAAAAGCGCATGGCTCTGGAAAAATGAAAATCGTGCGGTTGGTATTGGGATAAGAGTTCTAAAAAACGAAGCCCTATTTCTTCGATATTCGGGACAGAGCTCAAACCTATGGGCATAGCATCCCCAGGGACAGAACTCAAATTTGGGGGCAAAGCTTCTCCGGAGACAGAAGTCACATTCTGGGACAGAGTTCCCTTGGGGACATAATTCGCGCCTTCAAGCTTTCGCGCCTTAGCAAAAATCCACGGATGACGCGCCGCCGCCCGCCCAATCATAACCGCGTCGCATGAGCCGTCTGTCGCCCGGCGGACAATCTCCTCGGGGGAGGATATATCCCCGTTTCCGGCTACCGGGATTTTCAATTCCTGCTTTAGCCGCCCTACATACTCCCAGCGGGCAAGGCGTTTGAATTTTTCCTTTACTAACCGGGGGTGCAAGGTAATAAGTTCTACCCCTTCAGCCTCAAGACGGCGGCAGAAACGTACCAAATAATCAAAATCATCTTTGTAACCTACGCGTAATTTTACGCTTAGTCGGCGCTTAATAAGCGGCCTAATATGGGAAATTAACTCTCCTGAGCGGTCTATCGAGGCCATCCATGCGGCTCCAGCGCCTGTTTTTCGTATCAAAGGGGCGCTACAACCCATATTTATGTCGATTCCGGCGCATTCTAGCCTGTCCAGAAGGGTTACGGCGTTGGAAATTTGCCCAATATCCGAGCCGACGACTTGAAAAACTACCTTTTCGGGCTTTGGAGCGGCATCTATGTACCATTTTTCATAGGGACCGCCTGAAAAAAGGGCGCCGGCGCTTATCATTTCGGAAAAATAGGCGTCACAGCCCCCAAAATCCTCGATAAGCTCCCTAAATGCCCTATGGCTTATTTCAGCCATGGGCGCAAGATAAAAAGGCACGCTCATTGACATTCTCCAAATTTATTGTTAAACTAGCTTTATTGAAAGTTTTTCACTAAAGATGAATAATTAATGCTTTCAATGCTTGACTATTTTTAAAATATATCATATTATTTTAAACAAGAGGAGCGTACAGGATGATAGCAAAGACTGATATGCCTAATATCAATGAGAAAACCGCTGAAGGAATAAAGCCGGAAGGTGTGCCTTACCGCGTACTGGTTGTTGACGACTCAATGTTTATTGCAAAACAGTTAGGTCAGATTTTCACATCAGAAGGTTTTGATGTAGCGGACACAGCCGCCGACGGAGCGCAAGGTGTAGAAAAATATAAAGCTTTACATCCAAACATTGATTTGGTTACCATGGATATTACCATGCCGGTTATGGATGGCGTTTCCGCATTGGAAAAAATTCTCGAATTTGACAAGAATGCCAATGTAATGATGGTAAGCGCGTTGGGTAAAGAAGATGTAGTAAAAAAGTGCCTTTTAATGGGAGCAAAGAGCTACATCGTAAAGCCTTTGGACAGAAAAAAGGTTTTGGAAAGGGTTGTTTCCGTACTAAAGCGGTAGTATCTAATCAAAAAAAATAATCTCAAATTACAAGTGAAGGCGTATTGTCTTCACTTGATTTTTATGAATAAAATAACAAACCTCAATCGCTAGTTAGTAAGAATATTACTAATTGCAAAAGTATATTTGACGAATTTTGTTTTTATGTTATAATAATACATAAGAGGAGAGGAATGAGACTGCCAAAAGAAAATACAATAAAAGTTATTAAAATTTTTTTGCTTCAAGTGATTTTCTTAATATCATTAAACAGGCTATACGCTCAAACGGAATTTCCCGCAGGGGATTTTTGGGCGTTAGACGCGGGACTTGGGATGAGCGGTATCCTTGTAGACGGATACTCTTTTCAATTAGTTATTGATCCAAAACTCTGGCTTTCGCCGCCGTTAATGGTTGGCGCTAGAGTCGGCATTAATTACAGCGCCGAAGAAGGAAAAGATAAAAGCAATATTCTTACATTTGAAGGACAGGTTTACATGCGTTGGAACTTCCTGCGGCTTGGCAAAAATGAAAATAAAAAAGTGGATGTTTTTGCCCAGTTGGGATTAGGTTTGATTTCGGCGTACAGGGGATGGGACAGCGAGGTTTTTAAAGATGTAACAAGAACGCGGGGATCATTGCTTGCTGACGGAGGGATAGGGGTTACAGTACCGCTGACTGAAAGATGGCATATTGAGGCTATGGGCAGGGGCGGGTATCCTCATCTTTATGGGGCTTCCATTATAGCCGGGTATAAATTCCCACTGCCGGAAAAAGGTAAATATCAAAAAGAGGTAGAAAAAGTAGAAGTCGTAAAAACAATGCAGCCAAACGATATTATTAAAATAATAAAAATTACTTCTATTGAATTCATAATATTCGGACCGGACATCGGAAGTTATAACGTAGGAATTGATCACGATGCACAAGAGCTTAATGAGCTAATAATCAATGAAATTGCGAAGGAATTAAAAGAGAATCCCGATTACCGCGTAAGGCTTGAAGGACATGCCAATCCCTACACGATTAATCACAGCGAAGCGGAAGACTTAATGGCCCTTAGCGCCCTGCGGTCAAATACGGTAGCGCAACAGCTTAGGCAAAGAGGCGTAAGCGACGATCAAATGGTTATCATCGCTTATGGCGGCACAAGAAACGCTACAAGCACATGGAATGACAGGAACAGAAACCGCCGCGTTGAGTTAATAGTTATCCAAGTTGACCTTGACCAAAAGTAAGAAGGAAGGTATACGATGAAAAATAAAACGGTAATATTGATTTTTAGTTTAATTGCTTTTGTTTCTATTTACTTTACAGCCTGCCAAAATCAGATTATTGAAACATGGTGGAAAGAAGAACCTGATTATATTCCATTATATAAATATATACCTCAGGTAACCTACGATACAATAGTTCAAGAAAAGATTGTCTATCAAACTGTTTTTGAACAGCTTCCGCCGGAGACTGTCTATGAAACAGTCTACGTTGATAAACCTGTCTATCAAATTGTTTATGAGAAACTTCCTCCAGAAGTGATCTATGAACAACTTCCTCCGGAAAAAATTTATGAAACGGTAGAAGTTGTAAAAACAGTTTATCAAGATGTAATACAATATATACAAACACCGCCGGATAAAGACTCAATAATAGAATGGCTTTCAAACCCTGCAAATGAAGATGATGTTAAAGAAATAGTAAAAAAAATCAAAGAACTTTATCCAGACGCATTTACTGAATATGTTGATGTACCGGTTCCCCCTGAAATAATTTATCAAGAGGTCGAGGTTATAAAGACAGTTTATCAGAATGTTACAGAATATATACAAACGCCGCCTGATAAAGACTCAATAATCCAATGGCTTAAAGACCCGGCGAATAAAAATGATGTTGAAGAAATAATAAAAGAAATAAAAGATTTGATTCCTGAAGACGTGATCAAAGAAATAATAAAAGAAATTCCACCAAAAGATATAATGGAGTATCTTACTGATGAGCAAATTCAATACATTGTAAGCCAACAGCCGTCGCATATGATTCTTCAAAGCATAAGAATTATCGGTATTGAATATGTTATATTTGCGGGCGATTCGTCAGTAGTGAACGGTCCTCACGGTCCGAATGCCAACACCAATCTTACTGATCAGGAAAAAGCCTTTAATTCGTCAACCATTAAAGAAATGGCGCAACAACTGGAAGATCATCCAAGTTATCTTATTATGCTTCACGGCCATGCTAATCCTACTCTATTTACGGAAGGAGAAACTGTCGAATTATCACAATTAAGCAATGACAGGGCAAATGACGTAAGGCGGGTACTCATGGCTGAATATAACGGAATAAACGGGGAGAACCCTATAAATTACACTAATCCCAGTGATAATCCCGATTTAAAAGATCGCGTATCTTGCAGCGGTTATGGCGGCGAAAAGGTTCTTTTTGGGAATAATACGGCATACACGGCGCTTAACCGCCGCGTTGAAATGATACTTTTTGAAATTGTCACAACAGAGGAATAAAATCAGGAGAAACGCATGAAAAAGTTTATTTGTTTATTAATAGTAACCGCGGCAATTCCGTTTGTTTTTGCCTCGGGCGGTACAGATTCCGGCTCAAAAAATAAAATAGTAATTTATACTTCTATGTATCAAGACGTTATTGATTCCGTGAAAACGGAATTAAAAAAGAAATTCCCAAAACTAAACGTAGAATTTGTTTATGGCGGAACCGGCACTCTGGAAAATAAAATCTCTAAAGAACGCTCAGGCGGCAGATTGGGTTGCGATATAATAATGACAGCGGATCCCGCGTATTCGCTTGAATTAAAAGACGCGGGAATACTTCATCCTTTTATTTCCAAAGAGGCTTCCAATCTGGCGTTTGATTATGACAAGGACGGTTACTGGTATCCGGTGCGTATCAGTAACATGGTGCTGGCGTATAATCCTGATAAATATTTAAAAAATAACCTTCCCGATTCTTTCCGCTCTTTTGCTTTTGACTCAAAAGTAGCCGGAGCTATTTCCATGCGAAACCCCCTTGTCTCCGGTACCACTATGGCGGCGGCAACGGCGTTAAAAGACAAGTACGGTTATGAGTATTTTGAAGCTCTTGGAAAACAAAGAGTGGCTATTGACTATGGTTCTGATGAAACTATAAGAAAACTGGAAGCGGGCGAGTGCAAAATCGCGATGATCCTTGAAGAATCAATTTTAAATATACGCGAAAAAAATAAATCAAAATTGGAAGTAATATACCCCACAGACGGCGCCATTGTTATTCCGTCTCCGATTATGCTCATCAATAACAAATGGAGTGCCAATAAAAATACAAAGGCGGCGGAAGAAATTGCCAACTGGTTTTTAAGCGCCGACGGGCAAAACGCCATTGTATCAGGCTGGATGCATTCCGTAAGGGTGAATTTTGACAGGATTCCCTACGACTCAAAACCTGTCAGTGAAATCCGCGCTAACAGCATTCCCGTAATCTGGGAAAATGTTTACAAACAAAGGACGGATATTCAGCGCAGATTTGAACAGTATTTAGCTAACAGAAAATAAAAGTACTGTCGCCGGCTTTAATATTTTATATCCTGCATTAACCATCTGATTTCGGGATTATCAACCGTTATTGAGTAAGACGAGTCCCCGGTAGTCGTGTAGGTTTCACTTTTACAAATCGTATTCCATCCGGCTTTTAACGACAGATTAAATTTATTGAATGTATACTTTAACTCCGTATTTTCCTTCTTTCCCGCGGAAATTGTACAATCAACGTTTACATAAATGTAATAAACATACTCTCCGGTAAGCGACGCTAGCGTACCGTAGAATCCTTCATTAATTATACCTTCACTTGGCATTGAAGTATCATCATCGTATTTAGTGACAAGCGTAATTAAATTACCTTTAACATTTGACAGATTAACCGTTATATTACCGTCACCGGACCATTCATTAAAATAATGCATAAGCAAATCATCGCTATTAAGCAAATAACTTTCGTCTAATTTATTAACGCTGAAACTTAACTTCCCTTCTTCAACTTTACCCGAACCTACTTTTTGAAAGGCATAGTTTTGAGGAGAATCAGCGTATTTCATAACAATAACATCAACATCGCGATTGTCCTCAAATTTTAAATACATCTGGCTTATTTTTCCCGTATTATAATTGGGTACCCACACCTGTTCGCCTGAAATATTAAGCGTATCACCAAAATATACTGATACGCTATCAATACCGTTATCAGGCGTGGTATCAACACAGGTTACAGTTAAAAGCGTTATTATCGCCGTCAGGATAAAAAACAATTTGTTCTTTATAAAAATTTTCATATAGCACCTCTTTACAACAACAGACAATTTATTATTTTATTTTGCACTTTGCAAACAAATCTGTCAAGCATAGGACACGGGTCATGCCTGTGTAAATTGCGCTTATTGAAAATTCCGTAAAATTAATATAAAATTAATAACAGGAAGTAATATGTCCGGTTGTTTTTACGCCAGGTCAGCGTTAATAATACTCTTTATCTTTAACTCAGGATTCATGTCGGCGCAAACCAATCAGCTTGCCTCTTTTTCAGATCCGGCCCGTCTTTGGGGCAACGGCGTAGAAATGATCATTGAAGAAGCGTACAGGCAGTGTATAAGGACAAAGATCATCGACGGCAGGGTGATGAATATCCGCATTCCTTTCGCGATGAACACTGAACGCGATATTTTACTGAAAACTCCCATAAATTTTATTGAAGACGGCAAGGGAAAACCGGAAACTTTATGGCCTATTATCGAAGACATATTGGACTCAGAAGAATTTGCGGAATATATAAAAGCCCTTTCTTCCGGACATGAAAAAGTAATTATTTTTGATTTAGTAGAAAGAACATGGAGCATGTCATCTGATCTTTTTATTATCGCGAGATTAAAAACTGATTTATTTTCCGGCCTTCCTCACCGCCCCTACGTGCTGACTTCAGGACGGGGAGCCAGGGAAAGCGACGTATACAATTATATTTACTGCATCGGCCTTGTTGGAATGGACTGTTCCGGTTTTGTGTGGCATGTTCTTTCTTACACGGCGCGAAAGGGCGGAGTTGACTTAGGCAGGGCGTTAAGTTCAGCCCTTGGCGTATCCGGCCGCGCGAATTATTCTCAATTTATCGGCACTTCATTTTTCAGTTCTAAAAACTCCCAAATAATCCAGGTGCCAGATGAAATACGCAACCTCCGCCCCGCCGACGTTATGCTTTTCCGCGACGTTGACGGCGAAGTGGTACACTCCGCGATTATACAGTCAATTGATTTTAAAAAAGGCGTGATACGTTATCTGCACTGCAATAATTTTTCTCTGCCCGAAGAACGCGGAGTTCACGAATCATTTATTTACTTTGATCCCTCCAACCCGTCCGCTTCATTAAAAGACCCTTCGCTTCATTGGACGCAAAAACGTTTTGCCCCGTTCATAGGAGAAGATTTTAACTTTGCCGACGATGGAGAAAGATACCGTCACAGAGCGAACGGAGGAGGCAAGGTTATCCGCTTTAAGGCGTTAGTTCCTGTTATTGAGAAAATGGGCAGATAATTTTCCTATTCAATATTCTCCGACAAATAAGCCGCGGCTTCTTTCCACACAACCTGATCTTTTTCGCTAAGCGCGGCAAATTCTTTCTGTCTGCCGTAGGCGGAAAGTTCGATAAACACGTCCAGTCTTTTTTTAAGTTCTTTAAATTTATGCTCCTGAAAATTTTTAATCCACGCGGGGACTGTTCTTTTTAGACCCTTTGGCGCAAATAAAAGCCCTGCGTAATGGGGAGCGCACAAACCGTCAGAAGAAGTAAAAAATGTTCGCAATTCCTGCTCTTCGCTAGAATTGCCGCCTGATTCACATAAAAAATCAAGATACTCCTTTTCGATCTTTTCTCTTTCAATACAGACGGGGCAGCGTCCTTTGGGGCGCCACGGGAGTTTCTTTTCAAAGGAAACAATGCGGTCTTCAAGAATGTCACGGCTTAATATTGCGACCGCAAGACCGTCGCGGAAAGACACAAGCCCCCTTGAATGAAAAGAACAAAAACCTCCCGCGGAGCGGAATAGGGCGCGAAAACCGCGGTCGGCGACATGCTCAAATAACGTGTTGTCTATGTATTTGAACGCGCGTTCCTTCACTAGCGTACACAGGGGGCATCCCGGTTTTTCACATGCTTTCTGAAGTTCAAAAAAGTTGATATGTTTTTCAACAGCCATTTTATCCCCGTCCTTCAGCCGGGAGGCCAGCCAAGCGCGCGGCCTCCAAGAAAATGAATGTGCAGATGATCAACCGTTTGCCCTCCGTCCGTTTTCGCGTTAATGACAAAACGCCCTCCCTTTTCTTCACATCCCTGCTCCTTGGCAAGTTCCCTCGCTTTTAGAAACAAGCGGCCTACAAGGGCTGCGTCAGCCTCGTCCATAACGAACAAGTTTTCAATGTGTTTTTTAGGGATAACCAGAAAATGCACGGGAGCCATAGGGTTTATGTCGTAAAAGGCGAGCATTTCATCGTCTTCGTAAAGTTTCTTGCTTGGGATTTCTCCCGCGATTATTTTACAAAATAAACAGTTATTCATTTTTTTAGTATAACATTTTTTACTGTAATTAAAAAGCCCTTTTTTGCTCCCATTCGTGAATATACACAAGCGCGTTTTGTTGTATGCCGTCAAAATATTTATCGATAAATTCCGCAAGTTCCTTGCCTACATAACGGTAATGCCAGCTTTCCCAGCTATAACCTGTCAAGCTTTCCAAACCGTCGGGATATGAGAGGGACCAGCCGTATTTGGAAGCGTTTGCCTTAACCCAGACGCCTTCGGCTGATTTGGCAAAAACGTTGTCAACGGGATAAAAATCGACGATAAGCCCCAACTGGTGTTGGCTGTAACCGGGACGGGCGGATACTCTGTCCGTCGCTTCCTGACCCATCGTTTTTACATAACGGTCGTAAAGGTTAGCCTGATATGAACGAGAGCGGTAAGCCGAGCTGACAACCAGCTTTACTCCGTCCTTCCGCGCGGCGACAGCCATTTCTTCCAGCGAAGCGGCGGCGATTTCCCTAAGTTGAATACCGGCAGTATTATCGTAATTAGCGCTTTTTAAAACGACAAGATCAGTTGGCTCATAGTCGCCAATCGGGTTTTTCTTATCAACAAGAATCCAAAGGTAAGGGTCTCCATTCATGATTTTTAAAAGATCGCGCGTAATAGGATCATTTTCACTTTTATTTTTATCTTCAATAACTGTCTCATCTTCCTGAGCTTCTAACTCTATATTATTTTGAACAGATTCATCAGTTACTCTGGACTTTTTAGTTTCACAGGAAAAAAGAGAAAGTAATAGTAAGCAAACCGCCAAAAATAGCTGTTTAAAAAGAAAATTAACATATCGAAGATTCAAACATCGTGAATCTTTTGTAAAAATCATTGTTTAAGTATAGCATTTCTCACCGCCTCTAAAAAGCCCTCGCTTGTCTCTGTCGCGCCTGAAACTGCGTCAATATCCGTGGAATTGTACATTATCACAAGATCGAGCAATTCTTCCATAGCGGCCCCTCCTACAAAGCGATCTTCCGCAGAATCGACAATTTCAATCTCCGTAATACTGCCATCGTTCAGGCGCACTTGCACTGATATAGGCCCTCGAAACCCCTGCCCTACTCCTTCAAGGATTTCTCCATCTCCTTGGTCCGAGCCGCGCTTTACATTGAACGCCGCGCAGCTGCAGATAACAATAATCAGTAAAAAAACAAATAAATGTTTCATAAAAACCTCCACCTATATATGGCGCGGACTTGCCATTTTGCTTGACCGAAAATGAAAATATTTTGAAGAAATTTCACACAAAGAGCACAAAGGAAGAGAAGGACACAAAGAGAAAAGAAGTGTGGAAATTAGCGAGAAATTACATGAGTAGCGTAAAGCAAAGAGAATGATTATACTATTTGCCGCTTTATTATCAAGTTATAACAAGACGTATGCCTAAAGATTTTGTTTCATAGACAAGGCAAAACTATGTACTATAAATTTATAGATAAAGTATCTTCCGGCAAATTATTAAGAAACAATGTTTCCAATGAACCAATATCATGTACGGATTTATTTTCGATAATATTACCTTCATTTAATAAAATGCAATGATCTGCGAAATTATTTAAAAACTCAAGGACATGGCTGGAAAATAGTATCGTAACATTATTGCTTTTATAATGTTTAAGAAGATTCTTTATTTTCATATTTGAAACTATGTCAAGACCGTCATTCGGCTCATCCCAAATAATGGTGTCAATTTCTCCAATCAGGCTGATTACTAACTGTACCTTCTTTTTCATTCCTGTAGAACATTCCTTAAACTTTTTATGAATATATTTATTTATTTCAAAATAGCGTATTAATTCTTCTGTTTCATTCAATAACTTATTTTTTCCTGTTCTTAAGATTGTCGCTAATTCAATATTTTCTATACATGTTAAATATGGATATAGATAATCATCGTTTGGCAAAAAAGCAATTTTTCTGCGATAAGGTAAAAAATCTTTATCATTTGTTGTTTTAACATTATCGTGGGAGACAAACCCCGATGTCGGAATATATAGGCCTTCGATACAGTTAAGTAATGTTGTTTTTCCGGCGCCATTGTAACCTATAATACCATAGATAATTCCAGACGAAAATTGAAGATTAACATTTTTAATGCCCGAATTTGAATTGAATATTTTAGAAAGGTTTTCGCATATAATCATAATAAAGACCACTCCCTATATTCATTCTTTGCCTTTATAAACGTAATTATTACCGGAATTAATAAAATTGGCAAGAAACCAATTGACAATGTACTAATCCAAACAGTTAATAAAGTATTAATTGTAATAATAAATATTTTTATTATAACATTGGCAATTGAAAAAGAGATATTAACTGTTGTAAATAATACCATAAAAATACAATACAAATACTTTATTGTAAGCGTTATATTAATATAACTGCCAAAGATCACAAAAAGTAATATTAACCAGCCAAAAAATACGGCAAGAATAAGAAATGTCCTTTTTAAATGATATTTAACGTTATTTGGAGAAATAATAGCCTGAAACTTCCAGTTAATATTTGGTATTGAACCTATAATACCCGAAAATCCAACGGAAAAAATAATTGTTATCATAATAAAAATAGCGGAAGTATTTTTTAATTCATAAATATTATTTATATCTTTAGCTATATTAATAATAAATGCTATAAATATTATTATGCAAAATAACGATGATATAACAAAGTCAGATGACAAATAATCATATAATGCGCTTTTTATTAACGGGTTAATTTTTATCCTTTTTATCTCTTTGTAATTTGTTTTCTTTATTCTAAAGTTATTTTTTAAGAACATTAATAAAAAAGACAGCGTTAAAAATATTACGGTCGCCGTTAGCATTATAGTTATATATTTTTTATTGTTTATAAATTTTAGCGCGATAATATTAAAAAAGATAAGCAATATATTATTTAAAAAAGTTTGTTTTATAAAGAACATGAAATAAATATTTTTATTATGAATCTTACTTTTTGAATATTGTATCAAGAACGGCATCATATTATATTCTTTTAGCGATTTAACTAACGAAATAATAACAAGAAATAGTACTGTTATTATTAGAATATCTCGCGTTATTACAATATGCCTTGTTGCAAACGCGTATGTAAAAGAAGCAATAATTATCATTACCCAAATAATTGTTACAGGAGAATCAATAAAGAGGCTTAATATTCTTTTAATTGCGATTTTTACCCAAAATAAAAATAATTTCATGATTTATCATTATATTTAATCATTTTCCGCGTTTTTTACCCAAAAACGCTCTAGCGCAAAAACCGATAAATTTTATAATCGGCGGTTCCATTTTCTTTTTTACGGTAACAAGTTCCTTCATAATCGGAATACTTTGCGGGCAGTGAGTTTCGCATTTGCCGCATTTTACGCACAGGCTGGGACTGCCGCTTTTTTCCTGAGTTAATCCGGTACTTGTAACATATTGTTTTATTCCTTCTACATAGCCCATGGAATATACCGCATTGTACGCTGAAAAAGAACCGGGAATATTTACCCCAACAGGGCATGGCATACAGTAATTACATCCCGTACATCGCACTTTACAGGAGCGTTTAATAATTTCAAGAGCCGACTTGTAAACGGCTAATTTAGCGTCGTCTAACATTCCAGCGGACGATTTCTCCGCTAGGGCGATATTTTCTTTCAGTTGATCCATGTTATTCATGCCGGAAAGGATTGTGGTTACTTCACTCTGATTCCAAAGCCAGTTAAGCGCCCAACCTGCTGGAGATAAATCCGAATCCGCGTTTTTAAATAATTTAACCGCTTCTTTTGGCAGTCCCGCGGCAAGTTTTCCGCCAAGAAGCGGTTCCATAATCACAACGGGCATTTTTACAGCGGCGGCGCGAAGCCCCGTAACACCCGCCTGAAAATTTTCGTCAAAGTAATTGTACTGAATCAATGCCAATTCCCAATCATAATTACCGAGAATTTTTAAGAACTCGCTCACCTGTCCATGAAATGAAAAGCCTATGTGCTTTATCAGCCCTTCATTTTTTTTCCGCGCCAGCCAACTTTCAATTCCGGCACTTTTCAGTTTTTTCCACTGTTCAGTATCGGTAACCATGTGCATCAGGTAATAATCAATATAATCTGTTTTAAGCCTTTCAAGCGATTGATTTAAATATTTGTCAAAATCAATTTTGTTATCGCGGGAAGGTTTAAGCATTACTAGCGGAAGTTTTGTCGTGATATAAACTTTGTTACGCGCGTTATTTCTACTTAAAACAGAACCTAATGCCTCTTCACTGCCAGGATATACCCATGCCGTATCAAAATAATTTACGCCTTTTTCTATGGCGTACATTATAAGTTTTTCCGTCTTTAGAACATCCGTAATTCCAATTTTATTTGGAAAACGCATACATCCAAAACTTAGAACCGATAATTTATTTCCCGTTTTTTTATCAATACGGTACCGCAACGCTAATCCTCGGAATCTTCAACAGTGTTGTATTCTTCCTGGGTGTTTTCGTTACCTGAAATTGCTTCAGCTTCCTGTTTGCGTCTGTCAAGAATTTCCTGCATGTATTCATCCAGGTCCTGACTTTCTTCATCGAAGAGCTTAACATTGTGGTAACGTTTCATTCCTGTTCCGGCTGGAATTGGATGGCCTATGATGATATTTTCCTTTAGACCGCGAAGATTATCCGTTGAACCTGCGATAGCGGCGTTTGTAAGCACTCTGGTTGTTTCCTGGAAACTGGCGGCGGAAAGGAAAGAATCAATGTTAAGCGACGCTTTTGTTATTCCCTGGAACATAGGCTGGGCGATTGCAGGCTGTCCGCCTTCCGCCATTACGCGGGCGTTTTCTTCGTGGAAACGGTACTTGTCCACAGAAGAACCGTAGATAAATTTTGTATCGCCTACAAATCTAATTTCCACTTTACGCATCATCTGCCTGATAATTACGCCGATATGTTTGTCATTAATCGATACGCCCTGCAGACGGTAAACGTTTTGAATTTCATCCATCAGATAACGTTGTAATTTTCCTTCGCCGAGGATATACAGAACGTCATGCGGATTTATAGCGCCCTGACAGAGCAGTTCTCCCGCTTCCACAGTATCGCCATCGCGCACTAAAAGCCTTTTATTCATCGGTATCAGGTGCGTAAATTCCCTGCCAAAATTATCGACAATAGAAATTTTTCGCTTGCCTTTCACAGGGTCTTTAAAATACACAGTCCCTGAAACCTGCGCGAGTACCGCCGGGCTTTTTGATTTACGGGCTTCAAAAAGATCATTGACACGGGGAAGACCGGATGTAATGTCCATAGCTTTTGCCGATTCTTTTAATGTTTTTGCTATTGTGCGTCCCGCTTTAATCCTCTCCCCTTCATCAACCTGAATGTAAGCGCCTGAAGGCAGGAAGTATGACGCAACCTGATGATCATTGTCATCGACAATAAAGATACGGGGCTGTTTGCTTTCATGTTGGAATTCCGTTATGCGCTTTTCTGTATTGCCAGTGTCCTCGTCAATTTCTTCTTTAAGCGTCGAGCCAAGAATAATATCCTCGTATTTAACAATTCCGCTCGCCTCGGCGATAATCGGGTCGGAGAACGGGTCGAATGTGGCGATGGTTTTATCGGCTTCCACAACCTTGCCTTTTTGCGCTTCAAAATCGGAGCCGTTTCTTATTTCAATTTTTTGATCCTGGCCAATCAGGCACAACATCTCTCCGTCATTGGTTTTTAAAACTTTGGCGTAAGCGATTTCGGGAGAAATAATATCCTCTCCGCCGTGTATAATAATTACATCGCCCCTGTTGACTCTCTTTCCGTCAACCGCAACCAGTTTATCGCCATGATCAAGTTTATACTCTCTCATAACTTTGTTTACAATAGCGTGACCTCTTCTTGTAAAAAGAAAATGTCCGTTATCAAGCTGTATGTGCGTTCCGACAACGTCTTTTATAAACACGGGATACTTCAAAGTGATACGGCTTTCTTCGCTGACCTTTGTAGCGACGCCGCCAATATGGAATGTACGCATTGTAAGCTGAGTACCAGGTTGACCAATAGACTGAGCCGCAATTGTTCCGACAGCTTCACCAATATCCACCGCTCGGTTTGTCGCAAGGTTGCGT
Source organism: Treponema sp. R8-4-B8 (assembly GCF_054786175.1). Lineage (NCBI taxonomy): Bacteria > Pseudomonadati > Spirochaetota > Spirochaetia > Treponematales > Treponemataceae > Treponema > Treponema sp. R8-4-B8. The sequence continues at coordinate 319,000 of NZ_BDHE01000489.1, read as the reverse complement.
CCGTAACATTTTCTACAAACGCCATATTTCGCCTCGCAGGTAAGAACCGTTCTTATCCGCACAGACTCAACGCCTGCGGAATCAATTGCCGCCGCTATATCTTCAGTAATTTCTTCGTTTACATCGACAATAAGCTCGCCTGTAATTGGGTGCTTAACTCGCTCAAGAGTAAAACGTCCTACAATACGATCTTTTAACGGCTCGATAATTTCTTCGCCCTGTTTGATAGCCGAATATGTAGTGCCGTTAATTGTTCCGCAGTCGTCTTCATTTACAACCATGTCTTGAGCTATGTCTACAAGACGGCGCGTAAGATAACCGGCTTCCGCTGTTTTAAGGGCGGTATCGGCAAGACCTTTGCGCGCGCCGTTAGTTGAAATAAAGAACTCAATGACCGAAAGTCCTTCTTTAAAGTTTGAACGGATAGGAAGCTCGATAATGTCGCCCGACGGCTTCGTCATAAGACCGCGCATACCTGCAAGCTGGCGTATCTGGTTACGGCTTCCGCGAGCGCCCGAGTTCGCCATCATGTAGATTGAGTTAAAGCCGTCTCTGTCCGATTCAAGGGTTTTCATCGTAATATTTGTAAGGTCTTCATTTGCCTTTGTCCAAACCTGAATAACCTGATTGTAGCGCTCTTCAGGGGTAATATGCCCCTGCCGATGCATTTTCTGAATTGACTCGACTTCTTTATTCGCCTTGTCAATCATTTCGGCTTTTTCTTTGGGGACAACAATGTCGTCAACGCCGATGGTCGCGCCGAATACTGTCGCGTAACGGTAGCCCGTTGATTTAATCGCGTCCAGCATTTGAACGGTAGTCCATGAGCCTTTTTCTTTGAACACATATTCAACAAGGGTGCGTAATTCTTTGTCTTTAAGCTCATAGTTAATAAACGGAAGATCTTCAGGCAACTCTTCGTTAAAAATAAGCCTTCCCGCGGAAGTAATTATCGTACCGTCGGCGGCAGGATTTGTCAAATTACCCGCCTTGTCCCAAATAGGCAGTTTTGGCGGCTTTACGCGGATTGCCGCTTCCCTGTCCAGCGCTTTTCTTTCCACCGCCATAAGGACTTCTTCGGGAGACGAATAATAGGGAACCCTGTTTTTTGTTTCAGGTTTTTCAGAACCGGAACGTTTGGCGTCGGTCTTAATCCTTGTAAGGAAGTTAATGCCCAAAACCATATCCTGAGACGGGAATACAATTGTCTTTCCGTTAGCGGGGTTCAACAGGTTACGCGCCGAAAGCATCAATGTCCAACATTCCATCTGCGCCGCCTGCGTCAGCGGAACATGGACCGCCATCTGGTCGCCGTCAAAGTCTGCGTTAAAAGCGTGGCAAACCAACGGATGAAGTTTGATCGATTTGCCTTCCACCAGCACCGGTTCAAACGCTTGAATGCCAAGCCTGTGCAGAGTCGGGGCGCGGTTAAGAAGCACCGGGTGTTCTTTTACAACTTCGTCTAAAATAGCGAAGACTTCAGCCGTTTCTTGTTCGACAAGCATTTTTGCTTTTTTAATATTAAAGACAACGTCCTTATCGACAAGTTTTTTCATTATAAAGGGCTTAAAGAGTTCCAGCGCCATTTTTGTGGGAATGCCGCACTGCCACATTTTAAGATCAGGACCGACTGTAATTACAGAACGCCCCGAATAGTCAACGCGCTTTCCAAGCAAGTTCTGGCGGAAGCGCCCTTGCTTTCCTTTGAGCATATCGCTGATTGATTTAAGAGGACGGTTAGAAGAGCCTTTAACAACTTTCTTTTTCTTTGAATTGTCAAATAACGCGTCCACCGCTTCTTGTAACATCCGCTTTTCGTTGCGGATAATGATGTCGGGCGCGTTAAGGCCTTGCAGTCTTTTTAAACGGTTGTTGCGGTTTATCACCCTGCGGTACAAATCGTTTAAGTCGCTTGTCGCAAAGCGCCCGCCGTCAAGCTGCACCATGGGGCGCAATTCGGGGGGGATTACGGGTATCACGGTGAGAATCATCCACTGCGGCTTGTTGTTTGAGTTGCGGAAATTTTCTACGATTTCGATGCGTTTTAAAAGACGCTTGTCGCTCTTTGCCCCCTTTTCGATCATTTTTGCCCTAAGTTCGGCGGCCATTTGATCAAGGTTCAAGTTTTCCAAAAGAATACTGATAGCTTCGGCTCCCATTCCCGCGGTGAAACCGCCGCCGTAGCGTTCTTGCGCTTCGTAGTACTCTTCTTCGGAGAGAAGCTGGCCCTTCTTTAAATTGGTGTCGCCTGAATCAATCACAATGTATTTTTCGTAGTAAAGAACGGACCTTAATTGGCTTGTGGGAAGATCCAAAAGAAGACCCATTCTGCTGGGGACTGAACGGTAGTACCAGATGTGCGACACAGGAGCGGCCAATTCAATATGACCCATTCTTTCGCGGCGGACTTTAAAGTGCGTAACTTCAACGCCGCAACGGTCGCAGATAACGCCCTTGTAACGGATCGATTTAAATTTTCCGCAGTAACATTCCCATTCTTTGGTGGTTCCAAAGATACGCTCGCAGAAAAGGCCTTCCTTCTCCGGTCGCAACGTACGATAGTTAATCGTCTCGGGTTTTTTTACTTCGCCATAGGACCACGACCGGATCATTTCCGGCGAGGCCAGCCGTATCTTTATCGAATCAAAATCCTGAATATCACGCATTTTACTCCCCTCTTTTAGAAATTACTTCCCGACTTAGTTATCAATTCCTCATCTTTTTCGGTGAGCGGTATTTGTTTTCCTTTTACGTCAAAGATTGACAGATCCAACGCAAGACCGCGCAATTCCTGAACAAGCACGTTAAATGATTCAGGAATGCCCGCCGTTGTCGAAGGCTCTCCTTTTACAATAGCTTCGTAAATCTTTGAACGCCCAGTCATATCGTCCGATTTAATCGTTAAAAGTTCCTGTAAAGTATTTGCCGCCCCGTAAGCTTCAAGCGCCCATACTTCCATTTCACCTAACCGCTGGCCGCCAAACTGCGCTTTTCCACCCAACGGCTGTTGCGTAACAAGCGAGTACGGGCCTGTGGAACGCGCATGCATCTTGTCATCGACAAGGTGGTGCAATTTAAGGAAGTAGATTATTCCGCAGAAAATCGGATTAATAAATTCTTCGCCTGTTCTTCCGTCTTTTAAGACTGCCTTACTGGTTATAGGCAGCCCCGCTTCTTTAAGTTTTACCTCAATTTGTTCCGTAGACGGCGACTGGAAAACAGGCGTTGAATACCATTCGTCCAAAGTAGAACCCGCCCAGCCAAGTTCCGTCTCTAAAAGCTGTCCGATATTCATACGCGAGGGAACGCCAAGCGGCGTCAGGCAAATATCCAAAGGAGTTCCGTCTTCCATAAACGGCATATCTTCCTCAGGAAGAATACGGGCGACAACGCCCTTGTTGCCGTGGCGGCCTGCCATCTTGTCGCCTTCGCGCAGTTTGCGCTTTGTTGCGATTAACACTTTTACCACTTCATCAACGCCTGGGCTTAAAGAGTCATGATCAGTTCTCTTAAGCCGCTGAATGTCGATAACGGTTCCGTCTATGCCGTGCGGAACTTTAAGCGAAGTATCGCGCACTTCTTTCGCCTTTTCGCCGAAGATTGAATTGAGCAGTTTAAATTCAGGAGTAGTATCAGTCTCGCTCTTTGGCGTAACTTTGCCTACCAATATATCGCCCGAGCGCACCTTGGCGCCAACGCGAATAATTCCTTCCGTGTCCAAATTGTCAAGGCTTTTTTCTGAAGTATTGGGAATGTCGCGAGTGATTTTTTCAGGACCAAGTTTTGTTTCCCTTATTTCTGTAATAAATTCTTTTATATGAATGGAAGTGAACATATCGTCCTTTACCACGCGCTGCGAGATAAGGATCGAGTCTTCATAGTTATAGCCGTTCCATGGCATAAAACCTACAAGAATATTTCTTCCCAGGGCAAGCTCTCCGTTATGGGTAGCCGGCCCGTCCGCTATTACCTGTCCGCTGACGATTTTATCGCCCAATTTTACAATAGGGCGCTGGTTGTAGCACGTATCCTGATTGGTTCTCTGGAATTTAATTAACTGATAAACATCGTTGCCGTTTTCGTCTAACGAAACCTGCGCCGCGGGTTTTACAGTACCCGCCCTGTCAGGCTTTACAATTACTTCCTGTGACGTTACGCGAAGAACAGTGCCTCCTCTGCGGGCTTTTACAAGAACGCCCGAATCATAAGCGCACTTCCCTTCCATTCCCGTTCCTACCCGCGGAGCTTCCGGAAAAACAAGCGGCACCGCCTGACGCTGCATGTTAGAGCCCATTAACGCGCGGTTCGCGTCATCGTGTTCAAGGAAGGGAATGAGCGAAGCGGATACGGAAATTATCTGTTTGGGAGAAACGTCCATGTATTGAATATCCTCTGGAGCGCGGGTAATGTAATCGCCCTGTCTTCTGCAGGAAATTTGATCGTCGGCGAAAGAGCCGTTGTCATTTACCTTTGCCGAAGCCTGGGCGATGTAATATTTATCCTCGTCCATTGCCGAGAGATACTCAATATCTTTTGTAGCGATGCCTTTGTTCACCTTACGGTAAGGGGTTTCCAAAAATCCGTATTCATTAACGCGGGTATAATTTGCGAGAGAGACAATAAGGCCGATATTCGGCCCTTCAGGAGTTTCAATCGGGCACATTCTGCCGTAGTGAGTGTAATGAATTTCACGCACTTCAAAACCTGCGCGGTCGCGTGAAAGGCCTCCGGGGCCGAGGGCGTTAAGCCGCCTCTTATGCGTGAGTTCTGCAAGCGGGTTTACCTGGTCCATAAACTGAGACAACTGGCTCGATCCGAAAAATTCCTTGATCGACGCAACAATCGGTTTTATGGAAATTAATTCCTGCGGTTTAATCGTATCGGTCTCTTTTAAACTCATCCGTTCCTTTGCAATCCGCTCCATGCGGCTAAACGCGGTCTTCATTTGATTCGCCATTAATTCGCCGACAGAACGTATGCGCCTGTTTCCAAGATGATCGATATCGTCAATATTTTCATCGCCGACATACACCTTAATCAGATGTTTCATTGTGGCTATAATATCGTCGTTAGAGAGGGTAAATTTATTCGCTGGAAGATCAAGCCCAAACTTTTTATTCAGTTTATAACGGCCAACTTTGCCAAGATCATAACGGCGGTCGGAGAAGAACATCCCGATTAAATCTTTTTCCGCCTGATCAACCGTAATGGATTCGCCGGGCATTAACACCGAATATACGGCCATTAACGCTTCTTCTTTTGTAGGTTCGCTTCCGGCCTCTTTTACAAATTTAATATCCTCGCGTTCAAAACAATTAAGCAGCATTGTAGAATTGAGGGAACCCTCGGCTTTAAAATTAATATAACAAATTGATTTAACGCCGTTTTTAATAAGTTCATCAACATTATGCGGATGTAGTTTTTCTCCCGCCCTGTAGAGCGTCCTTTCTTCGCCCTTAGCGCCGTTTTCAGCCTTAACCATAACGGGCTTGGCAAGAACCATGCCGGAAATTTTTTCCTTCGTTTCACGGTCATCTTTAATTTTTAAAATTTCGGTAACATAAAAAGCTTCGATTATTTCCTCTCTGGATGAAAAACCAAGAGTGCGAAGGAAAATAGTTCCAAGGATTCTTTTTTTTCTGTCAATCTTAGCGTAAATCAGCTCACGCTTCTGATCGATTTCAAACTCAATCCAACTGCCGCGATAGGGAATAATACGCGACGAGAAAACTCCCTTTTCATAACAAAAAATAACGCCGGGCGAGCGGTGTATCTGGGAAACCACTACCCTCTCCGCCCCGTTAATGATAAACGTTCCTCTTTCAGTCATAAGGGGAATGTCGCCCATATAAATATCTTTTTGCCGGATTTCGCCGGTCTGCTGGAAAACAAGATTTATCCGCGCTTTAAGCGGAACAGCGTAATTAAGGCCTTTCTGCTTACATTCAAATTCGGTTACTTTGATATTGTCCTCATCAAAGGTGTAGTGTTCAAATTCAAGCTTCATATCCTCGTTTGGGCTAATTATGGGGAAGGTGGCTTCAAACACTTCCTGAAGCCCCTGCGACGCAGGTTTCTCTTTTTTATTGATTTTTTCTCTTTGTAAAAAACGTTCGTAAGAATGGATTTGAATATCGATAAGATCAGGCAGATCCATCACATCCTGAATATCTTGCCCAATGTACTGACGCTTCTCCGCTTGCTTTACCTTGACCATTTTTTCCCCTTCCTGTTTAACTATACACTATTTTTAGCTATTTATACAATAAATAAACCACAGGCGTACAAAGGAATTTCCCTTAGTACGCCAATGTGGAATAAACTTAATGAGAAAACAAAACGCTTACTGAATCTCAACAGTACCGCCTGCAGCGGTGACGACATCCTTGATTTTGGCCGCTTCTTCCTTAGAAACGCCCTCTTTAAGAGGTTTTGGCGCACCTTCAACCAGATCTTTTGCCTCTTTAAGGCCAAGACCGGTAACTGCGCGGACTTCTTTAATAACGGCAATTTTCTTGGCATCGTCAAATGCTTTGAGAATAACATTAAACTCTGTTTTCTCTTCCGCCGCGGGAGCCGCCGCTCCACCGCCGGCTCCGGCGATCGCTACCGCAACAGGGGCGGCGGCGGAAACGCCGAACTTCTCTTCCATCATTTTTACCAGTTCTGAAACCTCCAGAACCGTCATGGACGCAATCGCTTCTAAAATTTCTTCTTTTGTGGCTGCCATATTATCTTCTCCTAAATGTGTGTTATACGCTTCATACGAAGCGCTTGCCCGCCCAACCTACGGTCTTGCAGGCATTTATCTAAACCGACAGGAACGGCAGCTAGAACTAAAAAGTTCACCGAAGCCTGACGGTTGAATACTACTTTGCGCTTATGCGCCTGCCTTCTGATCAGCCACAGCCTTAACTGTACGCACCAATCTTGACGGCACGTCGTTGAGCGCGGCGGCAAGGCTGCGCGCGGGGCCGTTCATTACCGACATAAGCATAGAAATAAGTTCCAACCTGCCGGGCAATTTTGAGAAAGCCTCTGTTTGGGCAGTGTCGTATACGGTATTGCTTATCAACGCGCCTTTTACGCGCAAGGCGGGAACTTCTTTTAAAAAGTCAAAAAGTATCTTGGCTACTTCGTTGGAATCCTTGGGAGTAATTGCGACTGCCGTAGGGCCAACAAGGTATTTAGACACGTCCTGATCCGACAACTGTTTAAACGCGATCTGGGCAAAGTTGTTTTTAATAACTTTATATTTAACGTCCTTCGCGCGAAGTTGTTTCCTTAAATTGGTGATTTGCTCCACCGTAAGACCTCGGTACTCGGTAAAGATAAAATCTTTAGCGACGCTCAAGGATTCTTTAAGCTCGCCAATAGCCTTAGTCTTGCTTTCCTGTATTTTCTTTGCGATTATTGCCATTTTATCCTCCTATTCCTGATCCTTCATGGCGACCCACACGCCGGGCCCCATAGTAGACGCAACCGAAACCGATTGAATAAACTCGCCCTTCACGTCAATGGGGCGTTTGCGTTTAACTTCAGTCATTACAGTCGTAATATTTTCTGCGACTTGCGACGGTTCCATTGAAATTTTGCCGACGGCAAGATGAAGAACGCCAGTCTTGTCAGCCCTGAATTCCACGCGGCCTTTTCTAAGTTCAGCTAACGTGCCTTTAAGGTCAAAGGTTACAGTCCCCGTTTTTGGGTTTGGCATAAGACCCTTGCGCCCTAAAACCATACCGAGCTTGCCGACATCTTTCATCATATCGGGGGTAGCGACGGCTACGTCAAAATCAGTCCATCCGCCCTTTACCTTTTCGATTAAATCATCTGCGCCGACAAATGTCGCGCCCGCTTCCTGGGCTTCTTTTTCTTTTTCGGGCTTGCAGAAAACAAGCACTTTTTTCTCGCCCCTAAACTGGTGCGGAAGAACCACCGTATCACGCACGGTTTGGCTCTTTTTAAGGTTGAGTTTTACGGACAGATCCACAGTTTCGTCAAACTTCGCATAAGCCATTGATTTAACAAGGGTTAACGCTTCAGTAAGCTCGTAAGTGTTTGCCGGGTTATATTTTTTGGCGCTTTCTTTGTATTTTTTTCCGTGCTTCATTTTTCCACCTCAACACCCATAGACCGCGCCGTCCCAGCGATGATCTTTACCGCCGCGTCAAGATCGTTAGCCGACAAGTCAGCCATCTTTGTCTTGCCAATTTCTTCAAGCTGCTTTCTGGAGATTTTGCCGACCTTAACCTTGTGGGATTCTTTTGATCCCTTATCAAGCCCGATTGCTTTTTTAATCAAGACCGAAGCGGGCGGAGTTTTGAGGATAAAAGTAAATGATTTATCCGCATAAACCGTGATGATAACGGGGATAATGAGTCCCGGTTCCATACCCTTTGTTTTGTCGTTAAACTGCTGGACAAACTGCGGGGCGCTGACCCCGTGCGGTCCCAACGCGGGTCCTACGGGCGGCGCGGGCGTAGCCTTTCCCGCCGGGCATTGCAGCTTAACATAAGCCGTAATTTTTTTCTTTGCCATTTTTACTCCTTCGTGGTGTATCCGGCGGCAAACCGGATTAACGCCTGACCACCTGACCACTTAAATCGGGATGTTACCATATTAAATTATGGTTTTAACCGATTTAAGTGGTCAGGTGGTCAGGCTTCCACTTTTAAACTTTTTCTACCTGTAAAAGATCGACTTCCACAGGCGCATTTCTGCCAAATATGCCAACCATCACTTTTAATTTATTCTTTTCCTGATTAACTTCCTCGATTGTGCCGACAAATGACTCAAACGGCCCGTCAATAATTTTAACCTGCTCTCCGGCGGTAAAAGTCTGCCTCGCGCGAACTGTTCTTTCTCCTTTAATTTCACCCGATTTTTGCAAAATAGCCCGCGCCTCATCGCCTGTTAAAGGCTGGGGCTTGCGATCCGAAGGGGTGCCTACAAATCCCGTAACGCCCTGAATTTTTTTAATCTTTGTGCATGGAGCTTTCCATCCCATATCCGCGTCGGGCAAATCCATTTCCACAAGAATATATCCGGGAAGGAATTTTCTTGTCTGGGTGCGTTTCTTGCCGTCCTTAACTTCGACAACTTCCTCAGACGGGACTTTCACGTCACGGACGACGTTCTTGTCCAACTCCCCGTTATCTGTCATCATGCGGATGGTTTTTTCTATTTTGTTCTCATATCCTGAATACGTATGCAGGACATACCAACCCGTAGCCATTATTTACCTTACTTTTCCTAGAATAACGTTCTAATGCCCAAGAGCAACAACATGTCAATCAGCCCTAAAATAGCGGCAATGATAACTGTAGAAATAACGACAACTTTTACCGAGCTGATTACATCGTCCCTGCCCGGCCAAACAACCTTTTTAAGTTCCGCATAGGACTCTTTAAAAAACTGAACTATCTTTTTCACAAATTCTCCTTATCCTATCAATTTATACTTATGGCGGTTTACGACGTCTGACCACTTATAAGTGGTCAGATGTAGGGCAGCCGCGCCGCCAGGCGGCAAAGGCTGACCGTAAACCGCTGCGATAAGCGACGTTTTAATGTCGCTTATCGTCAATGTATCTGCCGTTTCAATGGCAGATACATTGTTCCAGGCGCAGTAGGCTTCGAACCCACGACCTGCGGTTTTGGAGACCGCCGCTCTACCAACTGAGCTATACGCCTATTTATTTAATCTTTGTCTCCTTGTGAAGCGTATGTTTACGGTCGTGAGGACAGTATTTCTTGAATTCCAGTTTCTCCTGAATATTACGCCTGTTTTTGCTGGTTGTATAATTGCGCCTTTTACATTCACTGCACTGAAGGGCTATCAATTCCACCGCTGTCTTTTTGCTCGCCATAATAAAACCTCTCTATATTTTGGGAAAACCCCGTTTTCCAATTTTTTTTGACACCAGCCCTCAATCAGAATCGAACTGATGACCTCATCCTTACCATGGATGTGCTCTGCCAACTGAGCTATAAGGGCAACAGTCGCCCCCAAACAAAAGTCATGAAGAGACAACCTGCGCATTATATGCGGTTCAGATAGGATATAAAAAATGAAGAATTTAGTCAAGTAGAGTGAGAAAAATTTGTCAATTTTTTGAAAAATGTATTGTCAATGTTTTGTAGTATTTTAAGAGACGGAATATTAATAATGTACAATTTGAAGATTACTCACAAAGATCTCAAAGAGTACAAAGGGAAGAAGAGGGTATTGTTGTTTAAAAGCTATGCTATAGATTATCACAACATATATTTTTTCATCTTTTCAACAATTTCTTTTGCCGGACTGTTTATTTCTACCGCCCGATTGTTAAGGTAGGTTTCAGCGTCTTTTATACCGTCTTGTTGTTCTATTTCTAATGCTTGTATAGCGGTATAGTAAGGCGATAAAACAATATTGTAGCCTTTTTCTTCTAAAATAGAGATTAACCATGAACCGCAACCTAATTTATTTACAACGCCTCCAAATCTTATCCACCAATACATTCCTGCAATAGACGATATTTTATTTTCTTGCTCTAGAATTTCAAATGCCTGTAGTAAATATTCCCTGGCTAAACCGTTGTTCTTTTTATGTAATTCAAATAGCGTTTTATGTAAGGAGTATTTTGGATCTATTTCAATTGCTTTGTCAAAACAAACTAAAGCATCTTCATATTTATTTAATTCTAATAAGTATATTCCTTCCTGTTCAGAAGAATAAATATCTTGTTTTAATAAATCATCAGATTTTTTTTTCAAATCTTCTGTTCCGTAAAAACACTCCAAAAATTTTGACAAGCAGTATATTCTATCTTTATGCCTTCGCGAACTGTTTCTTATTAAGTAGTAAATATTAAAAAAGCGTTCGCTGATAAAATAAGCGTTTCCTTTGGCTTTATAAGCAGGAGTGGTTTCTATCCATCCGTCATCAATAAGGCGCTTAAGCTGCGGCGAAAGTTGGTTATTTTTCATTCGTGTCGCTATTGAAAGTTTATTGAGTGAAATTGCATCCCAATTCAACGCAATCGCATCTAATATAATTTGCTGCTGCGCCGGTAATTCTTCAAACCGCGCTTTATACAAAGGTGTAATTGCATCGGCTAATATTTCCAAATCGTCGTTTATATTACTGGAAAAACCTTTGGCAATTTGTTCAAACAACATTACCGCTAAACGCGGACTGCCGCCTGTTAATTTAAGCAAAGATTTTTGGCGAGAACTGTTTTTCTGAATAGAATCAATAATCTTTTTATCACTGTTTGTAACAGTTGCAAGATTAATTATTAACTTTGTAAATTCCTCATAATCTAATTTATAAAGTTGTTGAATTTGGAAAAAATCGAAAAAAGGCATACCATATATATTGACATTATCAGTAAGGGTAACGTCCCCGCTTACGACAATAGGCGCTCCGTTTGCGCTTAACAGTTTACGCAAAGCCCATTGTTCGGGATTGTTTTTATTGTTATTATCTAATCTGTTTAATATCAATCCTATATTGTCTATCAATAACACAGGCCTGCGGTGTAAATCGTAACAAATTTTCATTAAGTATTTATATGCTTCTTCTGAAATTATTTTAGGCGGTTTTCTTGACAGTTCCATTATAGTTTTATCGATATCCGCCACCATCTGAGCCGGATATTTTTCTGATTGTAAACTATCTGCCAAAGCGTCTAAAGTATTGAGCCAAAATTCAGCCAGATCTTTTACATTGTATTGTTCTTCACGGTAAAGTAAAGGAATAAATCGCTGTCGATATTGCTCTTTATGCAATTCTACTTCCATTTTTTTGAGCAGCATAGTTTTTCCCATCCCTCGCTGTCCTATTATAAGGTAATGCTGCGGTATGCTTTTTTCTTTTTCTTTATTTATTTTATTCAACAAAAATTCAAATTGTTTTTGCCGTTCCACAAATAATTTTTCAACGGTATCAGCATTTTGTAATTGAGGGTTGTATAACAATCCTGTTTGACTTAAATTTATAGTTTTATTTAATAAATCTGGCATACCAAAAATCCCTTAATAACGGAGAACGGAAAATATATTTGCAATTATGCTCTGTAAGATAGCCGTCATTTTTAAGCATTTCAAGTAATTTGGACAGCATATCTTCCATATTTTCTTTTTCGTCTTTATTAGCGGTAAGATTAAGTAATAAATCATCTCTGCTTCTGCCATTTGGGAATGCGCACAATTTTAAAATTTTCCTGGCATTTTCTTCAAATTCAAAGTATTCTTTTAAACGTTCATCCCAAGTATTAAAATGGTTTTCTGTTATCAAACGATTGTAAGCTTCGTCTATGGTGTTATTTGAAAGTTGTTTGCCGTCAACACAAACAAAAGAATTAATCTTTTCCACTAATATTTGAATAAAAAACGGTAAATACCATACCAACTTATCAAGAATATATTGTATGTGATCTTTTGAAAATTGCACATTTTTATCAACATTTAAACGTGAAATAAAAATCTTTGCCTCATCATCCGAAAATGCTCCGATAGGATAAAGATGCAAATCATTCAAATGCTTACTTAACTGGTGCATTGAAGCAAAATTTTCAATACCGACTGAACTGCAAAAAATCCAACTAATTTTTGTTGTTTGTCGAAAACTTCGCAGCCATTCTAAAAAAAATTCAACTTTTTCTCTGCCATCCTCCTGTGTTAGCAGATGGTTTAGGTAAATAGTTAATTCGTCTATAACGATTAATACTTTCTCCGTACTTTCAATTAATTGCTTTATTTTTCCGTATGTATCACTGCGCCAAACTTTGATATTAAATGAAATTTCACTTCCTGCAATTTTTAATTCTTCTATACTTTCAAATATTTTAAGAATAGCATTACCTGCTTTATTCCACCATGTTTCTGATCTTAGTTCTTCTTTGAAAAGTCTGACAAATTCATTTTCCGTAATTATTCCTTCTAAATCAAGATACAAGGTTTTCCACCCGTTCTTTTCCGCGTATTTGAGCATTTTTTTTGAAAATGATGTTTTTCCAACCCTGCGAGGAGCAGATAATAACAGCGATACGCCTTTTGAAATGTGGTATTCCCAAGCGTACTTTAATTCCTTTTCTCTCCCATAAAAATCAGAGCCTTCTACAGGAGGTCCCGCTTTAATTGTTATTTTTTTCATTTTTTACTCCTCTTTCTATATTCAATTAAAATATACAATATTGTATATATGCAAAATTGTATATATACAATAATAATACGTTCCTATAAAACTGTCAACATAGTTTATACATTTTTTTTAGAAAATTCGATAGAATAAGCCATGGAATTACTCGCTCCAGCAGGATCGCCTGAGGCGCTTGACGCGGCAATCGGCGAAGGCGCAGACGCCGTTTACCTCGGTTTGAAGGATTTTAACGCCCGTCTAAGAAGCGCCAATTTTACCTACGCGCAATTTGAAACCGCCCTGCGTTCCCTGCATAAGATGGGGAAAAAAGTCTATGTTACGGTAAACACTGTTTTTGAACAGCGCGAAGCGGACAGAATGTACCAGTTTTTAAAATATCTTGCCAATCAGGGGCCGGACGCGCTTATTGTTCAGGATTTCGGCGTTGTGGCAATGGCAAGAGCGGAGTTTCCTTCTCTGCGGCTCCACGCTTCCACACAGATGAATATCGCGTCGGCAAGAGGGGCAAACGCCCTTTCGCGGCATGGCGTTTCGCGCGTGGTTTTGGCGAGGGAACTCTCACTTGAAGAGATAAAAAGCGTTAAAAGCGAAACTAACCTTGAACTTGAAGTTTTTGTCCACGGAGCATTGTGTATCAGCGTTTCTGGGCTTTGCCTTTTTTCCAGTTTTTTGGGAGGGAAATCGGCTAACAGGGGGATGTGTACACAGGCGTGCCGCAGATTGTACCATAGAGCGGGCGCGGAAAGCGGAGGCGAAAACGGCTACTATTTCAGCCCCAACGATTTGCAGCTTTTGGAGAGCGTTCCGCTGTTAGCCGCCGCCGGAGTCAGCGCCCTGAAGATTGAAGGGCGAATGAAGAGCGCGTCCTATGTGGGAACGGTTGTTTCTGCTTACCGGCTTGTCTTGGATGCTTGCATCCAGGATGCTTGCGCTCATGGCACTATTGCTAATAGCGCTGTTATTAATGACGCTAGTGTTAATGACGTTAGCGCCTATGGCACAGAAGACGCTATTCAGCGAAGCATTGAGCGCGGACAGGAAATTTTGCGTAACGATTTTGCGCGGCCAAAGACACGGTATTTTTTTGAAGGACGAGCAAAAACCGCCGCGCAAGACGGTAAAATAGCGAATAACGGCGCTTCAGAAAATACAGAAACCAAAGGCATTAACTGGCTGAATCTCACGAAAGACGGTGAAATAACGAATAACAGCACTTCAGAAAATGACAATGGCATTGACTGGCTGAACCCAGCGCAGGACGGCGGCACGGGCATCAGTCTTGGTACAATTTTAAAAGTAAAGGGTACGGGCGACGAAAGACGCGCCCTTGTCTGCCCGCCGAGAGGGATTGCCGTTTCCGTGCGGGATTCGGTGCGGATACATCACAGCGATGACTCTGGCAGGGTTTCTCATAAATTGACATTCGCGCAGGAAGACGGCGGACATTCCGGTTACTGGATTTCCGCGCCTGAGGGAGATATTGGCGACCATGTCTACCTGATACAAATAAAAGAGATGGCAAAGCGTTATGCGCCAATAATTACTAAAGTATCCGGCGGAAAGGGGCCGGGCAGGGAAAAAGCGCCATTCCCGCAAATACAGGTACGCCAACTGAAAAATCGCGACAAACATTCAAAAAACGCCGAAACTTTTCCTGAAGGACTGTATATCGCAGTTTCCCGCCCCGAAGATTTTTACGTTGTGCAGTCTTCACGTCCGCAGAGAGTGATGCTTACCCTGTCAGCAAAAAACGCGAATTATTTGTTAGATGACAATAAGCCGCCCCTGCCATTCAAACCTGCTGAAATTATTTTAACGCTTGATCCGTGGTTTCCTCAGGAAATCGCGAGTTATGAAAATGAAAAAATGGCTGAAGAAATCAATCTGCTAACGGAAAAAGGTTATTATCAGTATGTATTGAATAATCCGGGGCATTTTTCTCTTTTCAGGGATTACGAAAATATTAAATTAATAGCCGGTCCGTGGCTTTATATGTTTAATTCATGGGCGCTTTCATTTGTTTCTTCCCTTGGCGCGGACGGTTTTGTTTCGCCATTGGAAAATAACAGACAAAATTTGGAGCGGGCATTGGGCATAGAAAGCCGTAACGGTGGGAAAAAAGAGGGCAAAAAACGGCAAAGCCGCGGCGCGTTACATTCAAAATTCTTTATTACGGTTTTTGCGTGGCCGCCGTTATTCAATATAAAAGCAAACCTAAGCCCTGTCCTTGATTTTGATTTATTTGCAGATAACATGGATGAAGAGTTTTTACTTGAAACAAGCCCCGAAGGCTCGCGCGTTTACCCAAAAAAATATTTCTCTATTATTGATAAAATTCCGTTTTTAAAAGAAGCCGGTTTTGGGCGTTTTATAATTGATTTATCAGGCCATGCATTAAAAAAATCAAACTACCGTGATTTGATCCGCTCAGTAAATGAAAACGCCCCCCTGCCAAATTCCAGCCGCTTTAACTGGAAAGACGGCTTTTTTGTTAGTAAACCTTAAATTTATTCGAAAGATCTCACACAAAGAGCACAAAGAAAGAGAAGAACACAAAGAAGAGGGAAGAGGGGGTTTTTGTCCGTTATCTTATCGTAAAGCTCACGCATAGCCTTCGGACAGAGACCCCAGATCCTCCTTTGTGATCTTTGTTCCTTCGTGATCTTTGTGAGAAATTCTTTCGTAAAATCTTAGATCTTCCATTTTTCGGTTGTGTCACTTTGCATAATTGTAACGCTTTTTTCAATGTCCAATACGCGCACTTGGAGACGGCGCATTGAGCCGGTTCCGTTTATGCCTATAACTACAATTGTGTTAGCGCCTACGGCATTGCCAATGCTAAGAAAATCATTGTCGCTTACATAGCCGGATATGTTGAATTTTTGTTCAGCTTCGATTAATTTGGCGTTTTGCCGGTCAACAACGCTAATTTTTCTGCTGATAAAGTCGGAAATTATATTGTCAGCAATCGCGACCGCCAGGGCGTCTTTAGTTGAGTCGTTATAAATCCATACTCTCGCGTTTTTGGGAAGAACTTTTTGTATTTCGCCGCTCGCGAAATCGGCAATTTTTTTTGTTTGATCCCGCGTGTCGCCGTAGTCGCTGGCAATAGTCGCCTGATCCCGTAAAATTCTATTCAGCCGCGCAAGCACATTCACCGCTTCTGGGCTTCCCGTCTCACTGTAAACCTGCCGCATAAAATCCGCGGCGGTTTGTACTTCACCTAACGATTCGTAAAGAATAGACACATTCTCCGCCGCGGCGATGTTTTTATACTGTTCATAAATCCCAAGATAAGCGTCAAGGGCGGACCTGTAATTTCCCGATTTTACCAGCGAAAGGGCATTTTTCATTTCCGCTATTAAAACTTTATCTTTTGATTTTTCCGTCACAAAAGTCCTGGTTTCATGCACATAATATGGTGCAATATCACGGGCAAGATACCTTAACTGCTCGTCAATAATTGACCTAAGAATAGCAGTTGAAAGGGGATACCTTTCTCTGCTTGTTTCGCTTCTGCTTCTTTTCTTGTAAATCGGCCCGATAATTCTGCTGTCCCTAGCCAGCACTAAATAATAATTAAACTCAATTTCAACATTAGTTATATAATCGGTATAATATATAATGTCGCCGTCTTTGTTTTTATACGAGCTGGTTTGGGCTTCATTTGATATATTAATCCGAGTTATCTGCCCGGCAAATTGAGCGTCTATATAACTCTCGACATTTTGATTATTTCTTTTTAAACGTTCAATATCCGAAGGGTTAATCAAAGTAAAATAATTTAGCTCTTGTATTCTGTTTGTCGCTACTGTAGTAGCATATTGGGCCATCTCCCTATAAGCGCCTGAATTGGCTTCAAATGGCATAATAGCCAAGCGCCTGATGCCGGCAGTATTCAAGTTTGGCGGCTTTTGCACGGCCAATTGAATTGAAGTCGCGCAACTTGTTATGAGAATAAAAACCAACGCCCCAAGCAGCGTAACGGTTTTAATAATATTTTTATGTAACATATCGCCCCCTCGAAGAAATTATGTTGTTGCCGTCTTTCTATAATAATATAACTAAAATTATTAATTTATCAAGAGCGGAACAGGGCGCATTGGAGATGTCCAAGAAGTAAGAATATAACCACAAATAAAAAGGCAGGGTTCGGCCAGTAAAGACATCCCCCTGCCCCATCCAAGCGTTTTATACGAAGGATGTTTTTAACGATTAGAATGCAACAGTTTCAAGCTCTCTTCCTGCCGCCGCTAAAACAGGTTCGCCGCTTTCTTCACCGTCATACTCATCGTCATAGGAAACGTTTGGCGTGGGGGTAGCTTCCTTTTTGAATTCGGGACGAAACTCCACATGTTCCGCAACGATGGTGATTTTTGAGTGCGATTTGCCTTCGGGGTCGCTCCAGCGGTTTTGTTTCAGACGGCCTACAACGCGCACTCCACGTCCTTTTTTGCCTTTTGAGTAGCAAGCCTCCGCAAGCTTGGCCCAGGTTTCAACGTCGAAGAAAGAAACTTCCTTCTCGAAACCTGAATCCTGCTTGTAATAACGATTTGACGCAAGACTCATCGTGCAAAC
Organism: Treponema sp. R8-4-B8; assembly: GCF_054786175.1. Lineage (NCBI taxonomy): Bacteria > Pseudomonadati > Spirochaetota > Spirochaetia > Treponematales > Treponemataceae > Treponema > Treponema sp. R8-4-B8. The sequence continues at coordinate 301,276 of NZ_BDHE01000489.1, read as the reverse complement.
TTGCGTCCCTTTGGGTGTGGATCGAAGCAGAGGGTCTCTCACCAGATTGCCTTCGATTAAGATAGAATTGAGGTTGTTCATATACATCCTCCTCTGTAAGATCCGGCAGCAGTCTACCGCCGGCTAAAATTTTTCATAAGAAAAATTTTAGATACTATATATGGCGTGCAGATGCGTGGCGCTTGACCGAAAATCAAAAAATTTTAAAGAATTTTCACATTTTTTTATTATGGCTATTCGTTTGAATAGTTAAAGAAAATGTAAAAATTGATAATAAATGGCATAATTTTCCATGTCTAATTCAATTATAAATCAGAATTATCCCCATAAAATATTCATTTTATAAAAATATTATTGAAGTAATAAAATAAACGTACTATAATTAAATATAAAAGGGGCAAAATGGCAATAGTACTTTCCCAGGATGAGGTTAACCAGCTTTTCGCCGCGATAAACGCCGTCGATACCAAGCCGGAGGACCTTAGACCGACTGCGGACAGCAGGAAAATAAAAATATATAATTTTAAACGCCCCGATAAATTTTCCAAGGAACAGATAAGGGCGATTTCGATCATACACGAAACCTTTGCCCGTTTGGCGACTAACAGTCTTTCCGCCCAATTACGGAGCGTGGTTAATATTCGCGTCACGTCGGTAGATCAACTTACCTATGAAGAATTTATCCGCAGCGTTCCGTGTCCTACTACTCTGGCGACTATAAATATGGAATCTCAACCGATTTTAAAAGACGAAGATTCTCCTGCCGATCCTATCAAGGGGCACGCGCTTATAGAAATTGATCCTGTTATATCATTCTCAATTATTGACAAGATTTGCGGCGGATTTGGGAATACAAAAACCCAACACGAACTAACCGATATTGAAACTTACATAATGGAAGGCGTTCTCGTGCGAATGTTAGGCAACATGAGTGAAGCGTGGAATCAGGTAATAGATTTCCGTCCCAGGCTGGGGCAGATCAATACCAATCCCCAGTTCGCCCAGATCGTTCAACCGGCGGAAATGATTGTTTTAGTAACAATGGAAGCCAAAATAGGCAATGTAACTGGCGTTATCAATATATGCATACCCAATATTACAATCGAACCGATTATTGAGAAATTATCAATTTGGCATAGAATTAATCAGAATAATATGCCGTTAAACCCGTTAACAAATTTTAATTTAAACAACAGGGAAGACGTTCCCGTCCGCCTGACCGCGGAAATATTATGCCGTGATTATCCTATCAAAGAAATTTGGAAATGGACCGTTAAAACGCTGATCATGCCGCTTCACCAGCTTGCCCCGGGATATTGTTATCTGAAATGCGGGGACAGGCGCGTATGGCAATGTCAAATATTACCGGATCGCAAGCGGTTCTCTAAAAGAATTACGATTGTCGATTATGTTGAAAACCCATTTGGAATGGAGGGAAATAATATGGAAATGGATAAAGTTAATTCGCTTATAACGGACGCTTTGTCAAACGCGACGATGAAGATTTCCGTGGAACTGGGAACCACAGTAAAAACAGTAAAGGAAGTCTTCTCTATGAATAAGGGGACAATTCTTGAGCTTGATAAACTTGCCGGTGAACCGGTAGACGTAAAAGCAAACGGAGTCCTCATCGCAACAGGGGAAATTGTCATTATTGACGAGAATTTCGGGGTAAGGATTATTGATATCAGCGATACCTCGAATGCCTTAGGAAAAAGCGAATCTAATACTCCAAAGACATCGAAGCCGGCAGTCAAGGAATCAAAATGATCTATATTGTTATTGGAATATCATTCATTCTTGTTTGGCTTGTAACGGTATTATTTATCGTCCGTTATCTTAAAACGCTCAAGAATGATCTGCTTAAAACGTTATCTGATACGGAAAAACCATCGGAAGGAAAAAGCGGATATATTCCAAATAAAGACGAGAGGACTAATTTTAAACCTTTTGATTTTGTCAAGCGAGTAGACCTTGAATATTTTTCGTGTTTTCTCCAACAGGAACATACGCAGGTTATCGCCCTTGTTCTGGCATATATGGAACCTGACAAGGCTTCGGTTGTTTTGCAAAATCTTCCTTACGTGATACAGGGCGAAGTGTCTCTGCGTATCGCTACAATGGATACCGTCAACCCCGAAGTAACGCGTGAAATTGGGAGAATTCTGGAGAAGAAACTTTTCTCCCTGTCCAGCGAAAATTATTTCGCGGCCGGAGGGATTGAAAGTATCGTTAAAATAATTAAAACGGCAAACCGCGATTCAAGGAATCATATACTCAAGGCCATTGAAGAAGAAGACGCGGATATTACCGTAGAGATAAAAAAGAGATTAAAAGAGTTGAAAAATCCCTACAAAAAATTTTGTAAGATATTTAAGGGAACATCTAAAAACTGAAGTTATTAATTGTTCCCTTATAAAGGAAATAGCGCGTTCTTTGGGCATAACATTAAAATCTTTTTAATATTTATTTGCCTTGATTATTGAAATAATAAAAGTTATAATACTAAAAGGTTAAATGAAAAAAATAATATTCGTATTTTATTTAATACTTGCCTCGAATGCCGGCGCTCAGAACAAAATTACGGATTTTTCCTTGAAAAGCCTTCAATCATATCCGTATAAAACAAGCCCTATTACAATACAAAAACTTAAGTTTAGTGACGCGCTTCAATACGCGTATAACGTAACTTATGCTTCTATGAATTTGACGGTAAGCGCGAGGTTGAGCATTCCAAACATAAAACAGGAGAATATCAAAGGGATAGTGATTATGCTTCGCGGCCATCAATATCCGGGAAACTATTACACGGGAAAAGGCACGGAGCATCCGGCAAAAAGTTATCTGCAAAGGGGCTGGGCCGTTATCGCGCCTGATTTTTTCGGTTACGGCTCTTCTTCACAAACTCCGGCACCCGAGTCTCTTCATCAATTTTATTGTACGATAAACGCGGTAGAGTTATATAAAAGCCTTGAATCAGCCGGAAATAAAACGTCAACGGGCGATAATTCACGCCCTGTAAATAATTTATTCATTTTTAATTCCTCTGTTCCCCAAGCGGACAGGATTACTCTTCCAGCTAATTTTAAAAAAATTGTAATGTGGAGCCACAGCAACGGGGGGCAAGTAGCGCTCCACTTTTTAACGATTATACAAAAACCTGTTACAACGGTACTTTGGGCGCCCGTCAGCCTGGGTTATCCCGACAGCGCGGCTCATTACGCGAGAAATCCTGAATTGGCGGAAAGTTTTAAAAGGGAATACCCCGCGAAAGATTTTTCGTATTTCACCTATCTTGATAGAATCGCGCCAAACACTCCCATACTGCTTGAGCAGGGAGATAAAGACAGAGGCGTTCCAAAATCGTGGAGTGACGCTTTATCGCAGGCGATAACGGAGGAAAATCTGCGCCGAGAGAAAGCGGGGATTGGGAAAATACTTTTGCGTTACGAAGTGTATAAAAACGCGGATCACAATTTAAACCCCTACTGGTCTACTGTTCTTCCCCGCGATGTCGCGTTTTGGGAACAGTATTAACGGTATTTATACTAAAGGAGACATTATGGTTGAATGGGTTGGTTACTTGGCGTCAATTTTAATCGCGATATCAATAACTATTAGCAATAATTTTTATTTTCGTATTCTTAATCTTGTAGGATCGGCTTGCTTTATGGTTTACGGATTATTTATCAAAAGTTGGCCTGTTGCGATAATCAACGCTTATGGCATTGGGATAAATATTTTTCATGTAATTAAAGGAAGAAAAAAAGAGAATTAATATGCCGCCTGCAAATGTTCCGGACAGCCATAACGATTACGCGGAATTGGAAATTGCCTATGACGGGCAGTCTGACGAAACTGCGGATGCCTCTTTTTCAAACGAAGAATTGCTCGGCAATCTAAAATCAAAGGCATTTCGCTCAAAAATAGAAAATTCAAAATCAAGTAAATCGGCTGTCAGGCCGTTTCTTGCCGCCGTCAACATCGATCTTAAACGCCGTAACCCTATAGGACTAATTAATTTACTAATAGTATGGCTGGAAAAAGGCAACAAATATTGGCTTAATCCGCTGGATAAAGAAAAAGGATTGGGAGCGCTGGAAGAAGTCTTATTCAAATATCAAGGAGACGCGCAGGTCTTATCACCTTTTATAACTCTCTTAATAAAAGTCGCCCAAAACGGAATTTCCCCGCGGGCGTTTATCGAATATGTCATCCTGCCAAGAATGTATCAGGACTATAACTGGAGAAAGTGGAATGAAAATCATTTGGAAGCTTTACAAATAATCGCGGATTTAATTAACACGATAAAAGACCGCCCTCCTTTTAATAAGGAGCATTTAGGATCGGGAAAAACGCGCCTTGCAAGGGATGTGGTATTGGTCAGATACATTGGAAGGCCGCTTGCGCGGTTTCAGCTAACGCAACTGCTCGACAGCGCGATGCTTGACAATTATATCGGCGCGTGGCAGAGAATCACGCTTCAAGACCCATTGTGCCTTTATTTTATGAGAAATAACGCGCTCCACTTTATTTATTATATGTCGGGAAAAATTGATTTAGTTCAATTAATCGCGATTATTGAACAACTGCCCGCGATTGAACGGGCATTTAATTCGGCTTTCCCCAACGGCATCGCCAAATTGAAAAATATCCAGTCAATGAATCTGTATGACTACGATATTGAAAATGCCCTGCAAATAAGAAGACAGAGGGGTTTTCATAGCCTGGACTTTACTGTGGAGATTAAAGCTTATTTAGATATTGTAAAATCTCTGCTTGAAAAACCAACCGGCGTGTATTTATGCGCTCATTATGCCGGCCTTTTAAAACGGTACAAGGACCCAGGAATAGCGGATATTATTTCCCGGCTGGTTCGCGTAATAAATGATCACGGCGGAATGCATATTTACAAATGGCATACAAAAAAACTTTTAGACAAACCCAAAAAAGATATGCAGGCCTATCTTGAATATATTGAAAGAAACCACGGCTGTGATCTTGAATATCCGCGAATAGACGTTATATTCCGCGACGAAGAACAAGTGCGTGAAAATTTCGCGTTTGAAAACCTCATGCGTGATTTGGGGCTGGAACATTATTTTACCGCAAAAGACAAAGTTTCATATAAACAGTTGCTAAACGCGTATGTTCAGGAACATCCTGACACTTCGGAATTAATTACAGGTTATCAACAACAGCTTCTTGCGGGGCTTGACCGCCAATGGAAAAGCGATTATGTTCAGCAGTTGGATTTGTTAAATATTCATGGCCTTTTATTGCGTTCTGTTATCAGAGGAATAGGGACAGGGTATAGCATACCGGGGAAATCATCCAGTTTTATCGAATTATTTACTAAATACGGCGATGTACATTCACAAATAAAAATTAATGTAAAAACTAATTTTATTATGCCGGTAAAACAAATAATACTAAGTTCTTCTGATCAGGATGAAATTGCAAGAAAGCAGATAAATCTTGTTCCGGTAGAAAAAGTTTGGGGCTCCCTTTCCAACACTGAACCGTTTAGCGCCGGTAATGTATTAACATATATAAATAAATGGTCTATTGAATTAAATGAGCCTTTGGAAAAAATCTTTAATGATAAAGTTTCTTCGGAAGAAAAACTTAAAGAAACAAACGAAGAAGAATTTATAAAGAAAATAAAAAAGGATATCGCGAAACAAGACAAGGCAATTGCCGCTCTTCAGGAGAAAAAACAAAATTTAACGGCTATTATGGAAGAGTTTGACATGTTGAATGAAGAACAGAAATTTATTCTCGCCCTTGTTCTCGCGGGAACGGCGGGCAAGTCAGACGATGAATTTTCAAGTCTTGCGACAGGGTTATTGTTACAGAGATACAAAGAATTGGACAGCATCACTTCACGGTTAAGTTATTTGCAGGACGACATCAGCGTCGATGTTTTGTCGTATCAGCAATTTATATATTTATTGAATCTTTTGGACACTTTATTTTTTAGTTTAAACGAAGACAAAAAAATTATCAGCCTGTTGGAAGACGATACTGTTTTGCAAGAGATACTTAGCCCCTATCTTATCACGAAAAAGAAACAGATAAGCCTTGACGCTCTGGACGCGGCGGCAAAAAAAATGACAGGTTACGCTTCCATGCAAGCGGAGCGCGCCAAGTGGCAGGACATTTTAGAAAAAATGGAACAAAAAGACGAGAAATATTTTCATGATATGGAAATATATACCTCCAAGACATTTATCGATTCTTATTACGGAGACATGGGCGGGATTTGTCTTTCAGGACAGCCCCAGCAAATATTAAAACCTGGATTTTTTGTTCAGCGGCTTTTGGATGTTACCGAAAAACAGATTATCGGAATGTCAATACTTTATTTATCAAGCGGCGGTTTTGGATCGCCTTTGGTTCAAGCGAAAAATTTCTGGCAGGCTTTCGCTTTTAACCCGTTGGCTTCCGTATTAAGCCACTATTCGGAAAAACAGCAACTGTACTTATACCTTCAATACAGAATGAATATGGAAAAAATAGCGTGGTCAACTAAACTGCCTGTCGTATTGTCGGGCGTTGACACACCCTGGGGATTAATTTCAAATAACGGTTATTTTGGCGATATGATCCGCAAATATGAATATTCAAAATCAACAGCCAAAAAAGTTTCTAACGCGAAAGGACTGTCCGTATATTATAAAGAAAGCGCTTTCGCGGTCGCGCTGGTAATAATCGATCCTCGAGGTTATGAAGACGCAGAGGATTTATCGCAAATACCGACTTTTCACGCCCACCGTGAATTGCGGGACGCGGATAATTTTAATTTTTAAAATGTTTTGTTCTCATTCCCCTTTTTTTCTTTCTTCTCTTTTCTTTTTTCTTTTGAAACGCTATACTTCCCTCATGCCAAACACCAAACCCCTGCGGCGTTTTTTCATCAATTTGTTCACTTCGGGAAGGTATAAAGACCAAAGCGAATTCGGCATATCTGATAACGTAATCCAATATGGACTTTTAAATTATATGCTCATAGGCGGGATAATCGGCATTGGAGCGTTAACAGCGGCTATTGGTTGGCAATGGGCATTTCTCAGCCGCCTGATTTGTTACTATTTCATATTCGTTTCATTTGTAATCACTTTACTTGCGCGGACAAAAATACGGATAAGCCTTTTATCGCTCATCTATATAATAGCCCTCAGCCTGTTCGTCATAATGCACATCTGGGACGGGAAAACCCACGGCGCAAACTTTATGTACGTCTTTTCAATCCCGCTTGCCTCGATATTACTATTGGGAATGTTACGCGGCATAATAATAACCGTGATAGTCGGAGTAATAATATCATTGCAGTTGTTTATACCCGGTCTTTCAAGATTTGACTATCATTCTGATTTTGCATTACGGGTAATTTTAGGCTATTTTATCGTTTCATCGCAGATGATAGTAATTGAATTGACAAGAAAAAACAAAGACCGAAAAATTGAAATCCAGAGAAAACAACTGGACGAACTTAACCGCGCAAAAAGGGAATTATTTGCCAACATGAGCCACGAAATGCGAACCCCGCTTACCGTCATGTCGGCATACGCGCAATTCGCCGTTGAGGAAATCAGGGAGAACGGGGCAAACGAACAAACCCTCGCCGACCTTGCCACAATATCGAGCGAAGCGAAACGCCTTGCGGAAATGGCGGACGGCACGCTTAAAATATTGCTATCCGAAGGACACGAAACCGAAACGCCCGCAGACGAACAAAAAATCGCGCCCGTAGACATAGGCGAATTATCCGCGCAAATCGCGCGGCTTTTTGAACCAGTCGCCAAACGGAACAGACGCGCGTTAACCGTGGCAATCGGGCAAAACATTCCCCGCATACTCGCGGACTCAGGCTTGTTGACGCAATTATTATGGAACATATTACAGAACGCGATAATCCATTCACAGTGCCAAAACATTCACCTAACGGTAAAGGCAAACGGTCTTGACGTAACAATAACGATAAAAGATGACGGTTGCGGCATAGAAGCGGACACACTGCCGCATATTTTTGAGCGCGGCACAGGCAGACACGGCGGAAGCGGCATAGGGCTTTCAATCTGCCGTGAAATAGCCCAAAAGCACGGCGGCAACATCGGCATACAAAGCGGACAGGGACAAGGCACAACCGTTACCGTCAACCTGCACGGAATTGACAGGGGGCATTAATTATGGAAGAAAAAGGAATCGTTTTACTTCTTGAAGACAACGAGAAAATACTGGACATAAACCGCAGAATGTTGGAAAAAGACGGGCTTGTGGTACTCACGGCGCAAACCATAGAACAGGCGCGGGAACGCATAAAAATCGCCGTCCCCGACGTAGCGGTACTTGACATAATGCTCCCCGACGGAAGCGGGCTTGATTTTCTTGAAGAACTGCGCGAAGTAAGCGACGCGCCCGTACTTTTTCTGACGGCAAAAGCGAAACGCACCGATGTACTGGCGGGATTAAAAGCCGGAGGAAACGATTATATCACCAAACCCTACGACATTGACGAATTCCGTATGCGCGTAACGAATTTCTTAAATCTTTCCGGCGGCGCGTTACCTGCGGCATCGCTCCTGACCGAAAAAGAACTCATAGTCGCCATGCTTGCAGCGCGGGGAATGATAAACAAGGAAATAGCCGATGAAGTCAACCTTTCCGAAAGCCGCGTAAAAACCTGCCTGTCGGGAATATACCGCAAACTCAACATAGCCGAAAAAGAAAACAAGCGCGAACTGCTAACCATTTTGCTGGCAAGCTAGGTATCACCGCTTATTCTTGCTTTTTTTACTTCATTCTGATAAAATAATTACATGGCAGAAAAATTGACGCAAATACAAAATCTGATTTATGAAATTCGCGGACAAAAAGTCATGCTCGACAGTGATCTTGCTGAATTATATGGAGTTGAATTAAAAGTAATGAATCAGTCTGTAAAACGCAATATTAAGCGTTTTCCATCCGATTTTATGTTCCAATTAACCGATGAAGAATGGAAAAATCAAAGGTCACAATTTGTGACCTTTAATAAAGACGCCAGAAAATACAAACCTTACGCTTTTACTGAACAAGGCGTTTCAATGTTGTCAAGTGTGATAAATTCTGAACGCGCAATTGAGGTAAACATCAACATTATGCGGGCATTCGTGAAATTACGCCATTATGTGCTTACCAAAAACGACACCGACACAAATGAACAAATCGCCGAACTGCGTAAACTGCTCATGGTATATATTGAAAATACAGACTATAAACTTTCAAAACATGACAAGGCAATAGAACAAATCATCATCGCCCTAAACAACCTTATTGAAAAACCGCCAAAAACCAGAACAATAGGCTTTAATACATAAAATTGACAGTTACCGCCATTTCAACCGTTAGCGCGCCGAGCTTCGCTCAAGTAGCGCGTAAAGAGCGAATAAAGATGGTATCACCACCTGCTCAAAAGTGATACCATAATGATACCTTGATGATACCATAAACTTATTGTTCCCCTCAAAAAAACCTCTAATAATGGAATAATGAACTATAAAACCAATCAAAGCGTGATACATTCACGCAAAGCCCACGGACAACGACATTGCTCATTGTCTCACTTCTCACTGCTTCTCGCATTACTCACTGCTCATTGCTCATTGCTCATTGTTAATTGCGACCTCTTCACAGGCCCAAAAGTTGACGTTTTTCAACAAATCAGCGATGAAGTAGATTATGCCGCCGCGCCCTGGGTGCCATTGCAGATAGAAGCGGGAAACATGGGGACGGCAAGCCCCATGGGAATTCAAGACAAGATAGTTAAAAAAGGCTATTCATTCAAACTGAGTTTTCAACCATTGCCGCAGTACCCTTTCAGGGGTTGGAGGGCGTGGGTTGACGGCGAAGGGTTAAAAGCGTCATGGCGAAACGATGACAAGGACAATCCTTTTGGTGCAGAACAGATCAGGTTTGAATCGTTAAACTCCGATGGGACTGAAGTAACGATATTTGTATACTATATGCCGCCAGAGGGGAAACGGCTAATCATCGGCCCGTGGGGAGCGGACGCGGGGGAACTTTCAATAGCGCCTACTTCCGGCAATTTGGGGAGCATCTTTCCCGCAGTACTGAGCGGAATAAAGCAGGGGTTTCCTTTTACCGTAAGTTTTCAGCCGTCCGCCGCGTATCCGTTTAGGGGATGGCAAGCGAGCGTTAACAATACGGCGTTCTCGACATGGAAACTAGAGGACGGTGAAATTACCGTAGAGGGAAGCGGCTTGGACTGGTCGCCTTTGAATGTGTCCGGCTTGGAGATGAGCATAACAATAAATGAACTGCCCGAAGGAATGTCCGCCACGGACACCATCGTCATCGCGCCTATCGGATGGGACAGCGGAAACGCCAATGCGCGGATAGCCGTGCCGGAAGGATGGGGAACAGCGACGCCGCCCGCAGGGCAATTAAGCGGAATACGGCAAACCTTTCCTTTCGATGTGGAGTTCGTGCCGTCAGCAATATGGGCATTTGAAGGATGGCGGGCGTACAGCGAGAGTGAATACAACAAAGCGATAGCGGGTAACAGCGCCCAACAGTTATCAGATTCCATTGCGGCGGTAACGCTAGGAACCAACGGCAAGGCAAAGATAACGGTGAACAACGCAGATGAAGTCGTCCTCGTCCCTTGGTGCAACGAGCGTCCGAAAGTTACCATGAGCAACCCGCCCCTTACCCCTACGGGCGTACCCTACAGCCGTGGACAACAGATCAAAATATGGTTTAACACAGACCTTGACTACTCAAACGACAGCACAGTTCCCTTTGGAGATGGCTATATACAGATAATGGGACAGAATACAGCGACAGGGGAACTCTATGACGACCCACTAACGCCGGAAAACGAAAACGGCAATTTGATAGGGTGTTTTCTTGCGCCGTTTTACGACACGTCAATACGCTGTATCACCATCGCGCCGGACTCGGCAAATTTTCCTCCGGGAGACCATCTCATTACCGTAACCGTTGGGACGCAAGTTTTAGCGCATAACAAAAATGGTATGATTTCTCCGGTAAGTTTTTCATACAGCACCAACACCCTGACGGTAAAAAAAGTTTACAACGCGATAGACGTATGGGCTATTCATAACCCGCTTGACGCGCCGAGCGCGGAAAAGTTTTTCTACCGTGGAGGACCGAGGGAGCGGGACAGCAGAATACGGAAAACCGATGGGCAGTATAAAGTTACGTTGTACTTCAGCGTGTCCCCAAGTATCCCTGCCGAAATGAACCCGTTGCCCGACGCGCTTAAAATAGCGGAGATAGACCATGCGAACCTTGCGGGTGGCGAAAACGACAGCCTGATACGAGAAGCAACGCTCCCTCTTACCACGATGGAAAACACAGCCGGCAGCGCGGGCGCTATCTACCGCTCGCTCCATTCCAACGAGACTGTTTTTTACAAAGCGGAATATGTTTGGACAGTTGATCCGACAAACCCTGGGATAATCCGTCTTGCGGTTATACCGTATCGGACGGGAAGCGATCCCGTAACCCCTGACATCTGGCAGAACGCTTCGGCGGAAGGTCGCTTTGTGGCAGTAGTATATGACAACCAACCGCCTAGCGGCAACGCAAACATTACGTTGAGCGGTCAGGCTTCCATATCAAATAACGTGTACAATTACAATTCCACAAACAACACCCTCAGCATAACCGGGGATTTTTCAGGAGTTGCAGACAACGGAAATTTCGGAATACGGCAAATGGCGGCAAGCATGGACAAACCCTGGACAATGGAAGAACAGTCTACTCTCCAGTGGCGTTTCCGCATTGTTGAAGGTACTTCCCAAGTCCTCGCTCCTTCAAGTTGGTACGCCCTTGATTCAACTACAAGAACGCAGAGCTTAACGTCTATGTCAAATCCCACTTCAACAAACGTCCGAAACATACAGGTACAGTACAAAGACAGCCTTGGAAATGAAAGCGGCTGGTCAGGTTCTTTGGGGAGCCTTACTTATAACACGTCAACCGTTACGGCGGTAAGTTCATGGAGCGCGGAATATCGGGACGGAACTAATGCGACAACTGCTAATAGAAACACTGTCTATGTCTCATGGACAAACCCCGCAAACATACAGAGCGTTGAAATAGCGGTAGACGGCGTGGTCAAACAAAACAGCGCGACAAATAATTATACCATAAGCTCTGTTCCCGCCATCAACGATTCCGGCGTTAGGTCGGGACAGGCGGTAAGTAATGTAACAGGCTACACCATAACCCTAACGGCTGTTTATTCCTACGGCAGAGCAACCACGGTAACGTTCAAGATATGGAACATACCTGACCCGACAACAACAAGCAAAGGCATGACCGTAAACAACAGCAATCAGGCGGTTGAACTGACGAGCGCAAATTTCAGCACGACATTAGCCGCTGACGGTAGAACCTATGTCCTTACGCAAAATGTTGATTTGGGAACATGGACGCCGCCGGGAACTTTTACCGGAAAATTCTACGGTAACGGTCATACCGTAACAATATCCGGCATTGGCGGAACCGCCGCTGACAGGGGGCTGTTCGGTATAGCGAATAACGCCGTTATCCGCGACCTGACTGTTATTTACAATAATCCTCCGGCAATTACCGGTGCAGCATCAACCACCAGCATAGGCGGCATTGCGGGGCAGGCGACAGGAAACACAGCTATTATCAACTGCATTGCGCGGGGAGCGGACGCAGTAAGCACGCTTACCGTTACTGCCGCTGCTGAAACCAGACTGGGCGGCATAGCCGGTTACATTGGCGGAACCAACTGCACGACGAATATTCAAAACTGCCGCATGGAGTTAAATGTCAGCCTTAACGCCACAGTCGGTTATTCCCTTTATGTAGGCGGCGTGGTTGGTTTTGGTCAAAGTAATGGAACTTACCGCGTTAGACTTACCGACATTGTCTCGGCAGGTACGGTGAAAATGAACAAGACCAATAGCGCATCAGGAAGTAACTATTGCGGCGGCATAGGCGGCAGTATTTACAACACAAACCTTACCAACTGTAAATTTATCGGGAAAATAGATATACCTAATACATTCAATTGCTTTATCTCCTCCGGCTTTACCTATATCGGCGGTCTTATAGGAATGTACAGTAACAGTGGAGCCACGGGAAACTGTGAAGCAAGCAGCTGTGAAGCAAGCGGCGATATTGTCGTCCAAGCAACACAAATAAATCCTGTTTATATAGGTGGTGTGATTGGTTCTGCGGATAACATTTCTGTCAGTAATTCTCGTTATCTATACGGAACTGTATCTATAAAAACAGGTACTGCCATCTCAATCTCGACGGGTGGGTTTATAGGAGGGAGTTCTATTGTTAATTACGAAAATTGCCAATCCAGCGCTCTAATTGTAAAAACTTGTGTTACTGGAACCGCCAGTAACGATATAATAACCGGAGGTTTTGTCGGCAATATAGATGCTGGTACGATAGGAAACTGTTCCAGTTCCAGCAATATCAGTGTCCCTGCCGAAAACACTGCCGATGCCGCGTTATTCGCGGGCGGCTTCTGCGGAAAAATGAATACAAGTGTAAGACTTGAAAAATGTTTTGCCACAGGTTCTGTCAACACTTTTAGCGGCTCCACTACTACTGGCCTCAACAAAGGTGTCAGGATAGGCGGCTTTGTCGGATTAACAACCTCCATATCGAACGCAGGCACAGTTTCTTTGACGCAGTGTTACGCTACCGGCGATGTTACCGCTGTGCACAGCGGATCGACTGCGGACTTTGATTTTAGCGTAGGAGGACTGATTGGACATGGTGTCCATGCAAAAATCAACGAATGTTACGCGACAGGCAATGTGAAGGCAAGTAAAGGTTCCGGCGGAACCACCCCGGTTGCCGCCGGAGGTCTTGTGGGTTTAATGGGCAGGAACGAAACTTCAGGGAACAATCAGGCTCAGAGGGCATCCATTACCGACTGCTACGCCCTGGGAAACGTTACGGCTGATAATCCCAACGCCGACTCCGCAGGGGTCTACGCGGGCGGGCTTGTAGGCTATGTGCAGATTTTCGTTCCCGCGTCGTCAGACCCAAATGACCCCAACTGCGGCAAAATTTCTCGCAGTTTCGCGGGCGGCAGTGTTACGACAAAAAATGCTTCAAACGGCGCGGGCGCATGGGCAGGCGGCGTAGTGGGGTACAAGGTGTCAGGCGTACTTAACAATACAGCCCACATCGGACGTAACAGGTCAGGCGGCATGGTAAGCATTACCGCGCAGGGCGGAAACGCCCGAAACATCGGCAGGGTTTACGGTGATAGCGCGGGAATCGCCCCGGCTGACAACTATGCCAACGCAAATATTTATACCGGCACGGACGCAAGCTATTACACATATTCGTTGCCACTGACTATCGTAAGTGGTTCGCCAACAGCCGCAAGCGCGGACGGCGCAAACGCAACCAACGCGCAATTATCCGGCTCATCATTCTGGACAACGAACCCAAGCCCCGGTCCCGGCATGGGCTTTACATCAACCTACTGGAACTTTGCCCCCGTGTCGCAGGGCTGTCCCGTGTTGCTGAATGTGGGGGGACAGTGATGGGAAATAATCAATTATTCTTAAATATCGTTAATAATCTCAATAAACTGTTCAGGCGTTACAGCGGGAATGGAACTAGAAGCGTAATCTTTAGCATTGCGCGTAACAATGTAATCAGCGGAAAAACTTATCCCCACAACATATTGTACGGAATCTTCAAAGTCGCTCCAATCCAAATCAAGAGCCTCATAAATATTGCCGTCAGTTACCGTAGCAGGGTAAAAAATATGCAACAACTCTTTTATAACTTCTTTCGCAATCTTCTTTCCAAGTTTTTTTTGGGAAAGATAAAAAATATCGGTTACAGCCGAAGCGGAAATGTATCCTGTAAATTTCAATTGCTCAGCTTTATCAAGGATCGCTCTGGAACTGTCCTCAAACAAAGCATTTTTAAGAACTACATCCAGAACGACATTGGTATCAATGAGAACTTTCATTTTAGGTGTCTCGCCAGTCTTTCATCACGTATCTCATCGATGTTTACTTCACCAATATTTGAAAGGAGGCTTAGAAGCGTGTCCGTATGCGGTGTTTTCGTATCTGTTTGTAATATTGCAGGTTTTTCCTCTTTCTTGACAAAAGGAATAACTTTGAACTCGACCTGCGCCTTCCCTGTCGGTATTTCTCGCGGAACATCAAAATCCAAATGCACCCGCCTATTTTCCGGTATCTCAACAGTCTGTGTAATAGTCATAAAAACATCTCCTAATAAGGAAAACATAGCATGAAAACAATCAAAAATCAACAACCGATAAAAAATGAGAAATTAGAAACGAGAAAAAACAGTTTATACCGCTGTAGCCATATCCTTGCGAATAAGTTGAGTTACAAATTCCGTAGGGGTCTGGTGAAGAGATTTAGCCCGTGCGTCAAGAATACGGATAGTTGTCTCATCAAGCAACAGCATCCGTGCGCGGTGTTCTGTAAAAAAACCACCTTCGCCCTTTCTGATTTTAGGCGTAGTTTTTGTCAAAAGCTCATCCAAAGCGTCATACTCTTCATCGGTCATGTCGGTATAGTTATCCATATATCTCTCCTATTCTATCATCTCTCGAAAAGCCTTACGGCAAGGCATAGCGTGAAAAACTTTAATAGTATCCACGCTAATCTTATTATACATTACTTCAATCAAATTGCCATGTCTGTTAAAGCCAAGCAGAAGATATTTATAACCAATATCATCAATCGGGTCTTCATAAATAAAAGTTTCAAAAGCCCGAAAAATGTCTTCTTTTTTTACTTTATGTTTGAACGCAGAAGGTACAAAAACAATTTTCAGCTCCATAAGGAGAATATAGCATGAAAACAATCAAAAATCAACAACCGATAAGCAAAGTAACTAACCAAAGCAAGCCCCCCCACGCCAAGCCCTCAAACAAAAATCACTGCTCATTCCTCATTGCTAATTTTTCTCTGCTCTCTGCTCTTTGCTCCCTCCTCTTTACTCTTTGCGCTAGATTTCAATATCCGCCCCCGCGGTTTCGTCTACCTTCCCTCGGAAGTGCAGACCGCCGAAGGCAACGCCATGTACGGCATAGGCGGCGGCGGCGACCTCGGCTTTGAAGTTGACCTATCAAGCGTATTACCAAATCCTCTCGGCATAGGCTACACATTAGGTGTCGAAGGCGGATTGTTAATGAACAGCATACAAGGCGAAACCGAAAAGAATGTCAGCATCTATACATTGGGCGGCGGCATAGGCTTATACTATTTCCACCTGTCCCGCCTCTTTATCCGCGCCGACGGTTCTCTCGGCATCTACATTCCTAGCATTGACGGAAACGCAGACAATTCAAGTTTATACTGGCGAGGCGGCGGCGAAATAGGCTTCCGTTTTACCCCCGGCTTCACATTGGCGGCAAACGCAGGTTGGCGGCAGTTCGATAAAGAAGGTAATATCTTCAGTTCCGGTCTTTATGCCGGATTAACCGCGCAGATAACATTTCAAACAGGCAAAGAAACAAACCGCGAAACCGTAGGAATAACATTTGACCAAGACGGAGAAGTATACCCCGCGTTCATGCAGATATATCAGAAAAACGCCATAGGCACTCTTATTATCCGCAACAACGAAAACGCCGAAATCCGTGATGTGCGTGTAAGTTTCCGCGCCGCCCCCTACACGTCTTCGGAATACCCATGCGGAACGCTTTCCTTTATAGCGAGAGGACGCAGCAAGGAACTCCCCTTACTGGCTGACTTCTCATCGGAGATATTACGCTTTACCGACAAAGGGCGCATACTAGGCGAAGTAGTAATCCGCTACCGTTTTTTAGGAAAAGAACGAACAGCCGTGCGCTCGGTAATACTTGCAACACGCAACCGCAACTCCGTAACCGAAAACGACCCCGCCGCCCTTGCCGCCTTCATCTCCCCCAACTCCCAACACAGATGTATGCCCAAAGGATTTATTCAGTACAGGCGGGCAGGCTGCGCACGCTGTAAAAACTTCGTAAGAGTCCGCCTCGCACTGGCGGCCACCTAAAGGTGTCCTTGCTTTTATTGGGGACTGCGGCATTTATTGGTGCTCTCAGCGTGCGGCATTATTGATCCACACGGCTACGCCGTGCGTTTATTTGGCTGTGAGCCTTTCGGCGACTAAACAGCGTGGGTAGAAAGCTTTATCGTGGGTTTGTCGCCGAACTCTTATTCTCTGAATTTTCTTTGTTTTATTCCAAAGTCTCTCCGGCGGGGAACGCCCGAAAGATGTTTTTACATCGCACGCAGCCTGCCCGCCTGTACTCAAGGATTTATTGGGCATACATCTTAGAACGCTAAAGGGCATAATTCCCCCCAATTTCCCCTTGCACACCTTAAAAGATTTCTATAAAATAATCGCATGGCTAATAAGAACATACAAACAGCCAAAACTCCAAGCTTAAAATTGCCTTCGGCAATTTTAAGCACTGATCCAGGCAACAGGCAACAGGCAACAGGCAACAGGCAACAGGCAACAGGCAACAGGCAACAGGCAACAGGCAACAGGCAACAGGCAACAGGCAACAGGCAATTATACACATCTTTTAAATAATCGTGTCAACTACACAAACAACTTAAAACCGATGATTACTACCCAAATTCAAAATCGCTTCGGGATTAAAGCAATAGTACCCCCCCAGACTGTGTCAAAACTTGATAACACCCATCATGTATCCGTACACGTAAAGTTTCAGAAGGGCTTTGGGGTCATACGCCGGCCGCCCGGTCTCCGCAGGCTCATGCCTTTTAAATTCCAGCTCGGACAGGTCAAGGCTGTTTATAAAAGCGTCTATTACCCGCACCGCGCTGTTTTCTCCAACGTAATCGTCTATGCTGTCCGGAAACAGTATCGCCTGCCCCCTGTCTTCGCCCTGTATGAATTCCATGTCCATTCCCCCTCATGGTCGTTTCGTTTATTATATACTGTTTTTTTCAGATTGACTATTTTTATTAAAACTTTTATTATTAACCCTATGATTATTATGAGAGTTTTGACACAGTCTGCCCCCCCCGTTAAAAACCAGCTTAAAAACAAAGAAACATCGCAATTTCAACGAAATAAACACAGCGTGGTTACATTTCTCAATATCCTCGGAAAAACGCCGTCCACTGTTAGGAACGGCTTTTTTAATACAAATCAAACGAAGAAGGAGTACATTATGAAAACAACAGAACTTAAAAAGAAAACTATCCTGTGGATAGTCGGGATTATCGTTCTTTTAACGATAATTGGATTTGCAATGGCTTCTTGCGATGATGACAAAAGAGACGATGAACTGCCTGGAGAAGTCATAATTGGTTATAATGATGTATATGATTGGCTAGAAGGTTATTTTGTTCCTTCAAATCAAAAAGAAGGCATAAACATCAGAAGTTACCTTTGGAGAATAGGCACTAAAGAGATCAAAAGAGAGAGTAAAGAGAGTGATCCTAATAATTTTCCTATTAGTCGTTTAAAAATAGAGCAATCTGGAAGCTACACTTTAACCTTTTATGATGATACTGAAAAGAGCAAGACCAGCGCACCTTTTATCGTACCTTTTTGGGCAAAAGAAAAACGAGTAAGTTTTTTAGTTAATTTTATAAAAATTAGATCTATTAGTTGTTTAGCCTATGGCAACGGCAAGTGGTTCATTGGGACCGGGAATGGAGTAGTGGAAGGTGTACCACAAAGAAATTCTCCTTTAATTTATTGGAAGCCAGAAATGGAGTACCATTTTAGTAATTCCCCAGGTAGTTATGATTCTGTCTCAGTAATCGCCTATGGCAACGGAAAGTGGGTCGCAGGGGTTCATCATCGTGCTGGTAATAATCCTTTGGATAGTTCTTTTAGTATTTTAGAGACTTGGGAGGATGACTACACTACAATGAAGCTGGTACGCATAAGTAACATATTCGACGGCGGCATCTACGCAATCGCTTATGGTGACGGTAAGTTTATCGCAGCGGGCGGTAACGGCAAAATGGCGACATCGACAGACGGCACTACATGGACGGCGGTAGCGGACAGCGGTATCTGGGATTACACATATAATGGTAATACAAATAAAGCCAGTATCTCTGAAATCGCCTATGGCAACGGAAAGTGGGTCGCAGGCTGTTATGTACAAGCAATCCATAACAGCAAAATGGCGACATCGACAGACGGCACGACATGGACTGCGGTAGACGTAAGTAGCATATTCGATTCAATCATTGCCCTCGCCTATGGCGGCGGTAAGTTTATCGCAGCGGGCGGTAACGGCAAAATGGCGACATCGACAGACGGCACGACATGGACGGCGGTAGCGGACAGCGGTATCTGGGATTACACATATAATGGTAATACATATAAAGCCAGTATCTCTGAAATCGCCTATGGCAACGGTAAGTTTATCGCAGCGGGCGGTAACGGCAAAATGGCGACATCGACAGACGGCACGACATGGACTGCGGTAGATGTCATATTCGACACCGATATCGGCGCCTTTGCCTATGGTGACAACACATGGGTCGTTGTTCCAAAAGTTCCATTTTATAATAAATATTATATGTATATGTATGAATATTAGGTAACAAAACTGGTGTCTCCTAAGTAAACGCAACTTGTAACTGTCACCACTTTTTGGTAGTGGCGTAATACAGCCGACCACCGCTCTATGTGGGGTAGGTTAATAAAACAGTAGAAACACCGGTGCCTGCGGCACAACTTATTCACAATTCATCACGCAAAGGACGCAAAGGGAAGATTGAAAAAATTAAATGAATAATATAATATTATTTTGGAGGATACGTTTATGCTGAATAAGGTCAAACTAGGAATTATGGCTCTTATGGCGGTAATCGGATTTTCAATGGTGGTGTGCGGCTATGATGTTGTAGTATCTGATGCGGCAACCAATGGGCGGCTGACTATCACTGGATAGTAGGCGCACGGGTGTCTGACACCAATATTTCATAGTGTCGTCAAGAAATTGGCGACACTAGATATAGCGTATAAAAACACTTTCATAGAAAGTGAAAATAAATTAGAAGGAGTATTAACCATGAGTACCAAGAAACCTGCCGCTAAAGCGGCTAGTAAAAAAACAGCAACAAAGAAACCCACTGCAAAAGCAAAGAAATCTACCACTACCACAAAACGTGGCGGAAGCCGGGCTTCGCCCGAGACTTCCGCCAAAAGAGCGAAAAATGCAGACGCCACTTCCGCATTAAAAGCAATCAAAGCCCTAACGCAATTACCGGCGGTTAAATCGAAATCAATCAACACGAAAACACAGCCGAACAATCCATTGCTCACGGAAGAAGAAATCATTCAAATATTGGACTCATTCGGACTGGTAAAGGAAATACTGAAAGAAGCCGCCGCCAACTTGCGACCGCTTGATAGAGCGAGGCTCAACGGCGTAGGCATAAAAAGACAAGGCTTCATTGAAAGGGCGTTTTTATTTGCCTCCGAAAATCAAGAGTTCCTGCCACGTTATCTGTCAATCGGTCAATTTCAAGAAAGCTTTGAATACTTTGTAACACTCCGCACGATATTTGACGCTTGCAGCCAGTTACGCGAATTCATCAGGAACATGGTAGTCGAAGCCGCCGACATCACATTCACGGACGCAGGCGAATTCTACAAAGCAGTTCAAGAAGCCGCACGCAGAAGAATAGACGGAGCGGAAACAATCTACAATGACTTGAGAGTATTCTACAAACGCAGTGGAAGAACGGACGCAAACGGCGAACCGATAGAAACCGAGAAAAAAGCAGTCCGAGACTTCAAAGCCATATCGAAAGGAAAAAAAGAGGGAATAATCAAAGCTGAAAACATCAAACCCAAACTGGTAGGCGGCAAACACGAAATAATAGACGAAACATTTAAGGAAACAGGAAGTTTCAAAAAAACCGAAGAAGGAGAATTTGACTAAAAAATTGACATCCATGTCAATTTTTTAGTTTGGAGTTTTGCGTTGCAAAACTCCACAGCATTATAACAGCGGCATCCATGCCGCCAAAGTGTGTCAAATTGACACATTTTAGGGCTTTATTCTTAAAATAAGACATTTTCCCACTGTTTTTACCCCAAAAATGATTAAATTTCAACGAATGATCATTGAATTTCAACGAGTGTTCATTGATTTTCAACGAGTGTTCATTGATTTTCAACGAACGTTCGTTGGGTACTCAACGAGTGTTCGTTGGATTTCAACGAGTGTTCGTTGGATTTCAACGAGTGTTCGTTGGATTTCAAGAAGTGTTCGTTGGATTTCAACGAATGATCATTGGATTTCAAGAAGTGTTCGTTAAGTTTCAAGAAGTGTTCGTTGGATTTCAACGAGTGTTCGTTGGATTTCAAGAAACGTTCGTTTGATTTCAAACATCGTTTATTTAGAGTAAAAGTATGGAGTTTTGCCAAACACAAACAATTATAAAAAAGCATTGTGTCTTATCAGATTAAAAAAAGGTAATTAATACTGTATATGTCTCTTTGGCAAAACTCCTAGCTAAAAACCGCAGGTTTTTAGCAGTGTTCTTCGTGTGAAATCTTCTTCTTACATTACTCACTGCTCATTGCTCACTGCTCACTGCTCACTGCTCATTTCCCCACCCCCTAATCTTTGTTATTTGTTACCTGTTATTTGCTAATTCTCTTTTCGCCGAAAACGAATTCACCCTCTCCCTAGCCCCAACCTTTGAAACTCCAATCGGCGCGGAACATTTAAGTTCCGGCATGGGCGCATCTATTTCCCTTGATTGGTCATTCTTGCAATTTGCCAAAAACTTTAATTTCGGATTAAGCGCCGGAGGCGGCTTTTCAAGCCTAGCCGCGCAGATCGGCAGCCCCTTTTCAATCTATGAAGGAAAATTCGGACCGTTTATCCGTTGGAAACCTAGTACCCAAAAGGGTACGCTTGACCGCTGGGCTATCCGCGCCGGAATAAGCGGAGGCGTATACCAATATTCAAGAAACGAAACAAGCGGAACAAAAGCCACAGCCGCCTTCGACATAGGCGCGGAATTCCGCATACTGCCTCATTTGTCGGTATTTGCAGAAGGCGTATACAATTATCGTGTATACGATTCGCCCACACCCATTACCTCGATAAACGCCACATTGGGCATACGTCTAAACCTCTCCGAAATAATGACCGGCAGGGCGCGAGTAAAAATTGAAAAAACTGAACAGTACCGCGTATTTCCCGTTTCATGGGCATGGTACGAACACAACCCCATAGCGAAAATAAAAATCACCAACGAAGAACCCAACGCCATAACAGCGGTAAGCCTTTCTTTTTTCATGGACAGTTTCATGGGACAACCCTGGACATTCGCAACCATACCGCACATAGCAAGCGGCGAAACCATAGAAATTCCTGTAACCGCGTTATTCAATGAAGTATTAATCAACCTGACAGAAAACACCAACGCAGTAGGAACAATAAACATCCAATACCGAAGTTTAGGCGCGAAAAAAGAAAGCACGTCAACAGTACAAATGCCCATATTTCACCGTAACGCCTTCAGTTGGGAAGACGACCGCCGCGCCGCCGCCTTCGTCTCCCCGAAAGACGGCTCCGTCCGCATCTTTTCCCGCTATGTCGCAAGCGCCATAGAAGGGCAGGGGCAAACAGGCAACGCTCCGCAAAACGTCCGCTACGCCGCCGCCCTATTTGAAGCCCTTCGCATATACGGTATAAGTTACGTGGTAGTACCCGCCACCTCATACAAAAATCTTTCAGCTAACGAGGCGGCTCTTGATAACGTCAGCTACCCCTATCAGGCGTTATACTATCGAGGCGGCGACTGCACCTATCTTTCAATATTATTCTGCTCATTACTAGAAGCGTTAGACGTAGAAACCGCTTTTATCACCGTCCCCGGACACCTCTACATGGCATTTGAAGTAGGCGACAACAACTGGCAGAAAGACAGCAAAGACATAATCGAACTGGAAGGCAAAGACGGCAAACGCCGCCGATGGCTACCCGTTGAAATAACCGTTCCCAACGAAGGCTTTGCCCGCGCATGGCGTATAGGAGCCGGCGAATGGCGGCGCTACGGAAAAGAAGCCGTCCTCTACCCAATCCGAGAAGCGTGGGAATTATACCCGTCAGTAACCGTCCCCGCCTCTGGCGACCACCCTCCGACAATGCCCGAAACCGCCGCCATAATCCGCGCAATGGAAGCCGAGAAGTAAACATAGCATGAAAAAGAGTGAAAATCAAGAAAGAGAAGAATATAACCACGCTTTTTTTTTGACGCATAATAGCATTTTTCTGCTATTATGTTATTATTAAGAATTATAGGAGAATCCAAAAATTATGGCAATTAAAACAGCGTCAGGAACTAATTGGGATATTGAAAAACTTATAAACGATATATACCAGCCGGATACAAAGGCTATTATTTATTTCTTCTCACCGAATTTTGAAAAGTACGAGCCTCAAAAAGTTCTTACAAAAGCTTTTCCTCAAGCCGTGTGCGCGGGCACTTCGATGATCGGCGGCTGGTCAAGCGCGGGAGCGGTGGAAAACGGCATTACGGCAATGTCCCTTTCAGCCAATGAAGTCGAGCAAGTCTATTCGTCTTTTCAGGAAGGGGTAAAAACAGACCCGGCCTTAGCCGCGAAAAACGCTATCGCCGATTTGAAACGGCAGATTAAAGGGGAGAACATCAATCCCGATGAATACCTTGGACTGATCTTTTTTGACGGTCTTTGTTTGGGGGAACTAATTATAAAAGAATTTTCACTGGAACAAAGTTTTAATATGGCATTTGTCGGCGGAGCCGCCGCGGACGAATTGACTTTTACCAAAACGCTAGTCGGCGTTGGCGACAGGCTTTCGGGAGACGGGCTTGCCGCGCTCATCCTTAAAATGAAGATACCGTTCTTTTTTAACCATTATGTGCATTACATTCCCACCGACACTTCTTTTTCCATTACAAGGGTAGAAACCATGAAGCGGATCGCGTGGGAAATTAACGGGGAGCCTGCCGCTCAATTTTACGCGAAACAAATCGGCATAAATGATATAAACAAACTGGACGCGGGCGTTTTTTCCAAACACCCTGTGGGGCTTAAGTTTGGGGAAAGTATCTATGTACGCAGCCCTAACGCCGTTATTGATGGCGTCGGGCTTCAGTTTTATTGTTACATTGAAGCGGGGACAAAGGTATTTCTCCTGAAACAGGGAGACATAATCGAGCATACAAAAAAAGGGCTTGCCGCAGCCGCGCAGTTTCTTCCCGGCATACAGGGCTGCCTCCTTTTTAATTGCGTACTGCGCTATCTGGAAATTAATGAGCTTAACAAGCTTAACGCTTTTAACAATATTTTCAGCCAATGCCCGATGATTGGATTTAACACATACGGAGAAGAACTCTTTACCCATCACAACCAGACATTAACCGCCGTTTTTTTTGGGACTCTGCCGGAAGAAGGAACGGTTGACCCTTACAAAGCCAAACGGCTTTTTCATTACACAGACAGCAAACTCAAGTCTTTGGTTTTTGATATTGTAAGCCGAAGCGAACTTCTGAACATTACGATTTCCTACCTTAAAGGGAGCATGGACGCCGAATCAGCGGATTTGCAGTCGGGCGAGTCGGCTATCGCGAACTACGAGGCTATCAGAAAAAGCCTTGGGGCGATGATCGAGCAATCTAATGTTTCAAAAGAAGACATTGAACGCCTGCTTGTCGTTTACCAGAACAATGTTGAAGAAACTGGGGAATATGTTTTTAATATTGTAGATGAAATCAGACATCAAAACCGCAGACTGATAGAACTTAAGAATGAGGCGGAAACGGCAAACCGTACCAAAAGCAGTTTCCTTGCCAGCATGAGCCACGAAATCCGCACGCCCATGAACGCCATCACCGGCATGGCGGAACTTTTACTGCGAGGGGAATTGTCCTATGAAGCCAGAGGTTACGCGCAGGACATCAAACAGGCGGGCAATAATCTTATTTCCATCATCAACGATATTCTGGACTTTTCCAAAATTGAAGCGGGTAAGCTGGAAATAATCCCAGTCAAATATCTGCTCTCGTCTTTGATCAACGATTCAATAAATATTATCCGAATGCGGATTGGAGAAAAACCGCTACGCTTCTTTTCCAATATAGACGGGAATATTCCCAACTGCCTCATTGGTGACGAAGTAAGACTGCGGCAGATAACTCTTAACCTTCTGTCAAACGCGGTCAAGTATTCGGAAAAGGGCTATATTGGTTTAACCATCGCCATAGAAAAGCAGGACAGCAAACAGGTCTGGCTTAAAATAGCCGTAACCGATACCGGAAAGGGAATTAAGCCTGAAGACAAGGAGAAACTGTTCGGCGAATTTATCCAAGTGGACACGAAAAGAAACCGGGGCATAGAGGGGACAGGCCTCGGCCTTGCGATTACAAAGAAGCTCTGCCTTATCATGGGCGGAGACATCACGGTGGAAAGCGAATACGGCAGGGGCAGTACCTTTACGGCAACTATCCCTCAGAGTATTGAATCGAAAACTCCCTTTGCCGCCGTGGAAGAGCCGGAAAAGAAAAAGGTATTGGTCTATGAAGGACGGGCCGTCTACGCCAAATCGGTATGCTGGACTCTGGATAATATGAATGTTCCCTATACCATGGTAACGAATCAAGATGATTTTGCCGCGGCGTTGTATAGCGAAGATTGGTTCTATGTGTTCTCGGGCTACGGCTTATATGACAAAATAAAGCCTCTGCTGGAAAAAGACGACGCGGCTTTTTCCGGAGGAAAAAAACCTCCCCTTGCCCTGATGGTTGAATCGGGCTTTGAGTCTTTTATTCCCAATGTGCGCTTTATGTCTCTGCCGGTACAGTCTTTGTCAATTGCCAATGTTCTCAACGGCAAGGCTGACAGCAAGGGGTACACGGATGTTTCTGGAATAATCCGGTACACATTCCCCACCTCGCGGGTTTTAATTGTGGATGACATCGCTACCAATCTCAAAGTAGCCGAAGGCCTCCTCGCGCCTTATCAGGTAATAGTAGACACCTGCCTCAGCGGTTCGCACGCTATCGAACTGGTGAAACACGCGGCTTCACAGCAGCTCAATTATGACATAATACTAATGGATCACATGATGCCCGAAATGGACGGCATTGAAGCAACTGCCGCCATCCGCGCTTGGGAAAAAGAATCCGGTTATCCGCAAATACCTATTGTTGCCTTAACCGCCAACGCCGTTGTGGGAATGCGGGAAATGTTTATAGAAAACGGCTTCAATGATTTTCTTGCCAAACCTATAGACATATCCAAGCTGGATGAAATGCTTGACAGATGGATACCGAAAGAGAAAAGGGAAGCAGGGAGTGGGGATTCTGATCCGAAATCTCCACACCCTAACCCCCCATTCCCCACTCCCCACTCCCTACTCCCCGCTATCCCCGGCGTTGATACTGAAAAAGGAATCGAAATGACGGGTGGAACGGAAGAAAACTATCGCGGCGTATTGTCGTTCTTCTGTAAAGACGCGGAAAAACGCCTGCCCCTGTTGCAAAAAACGCCAGAAGCGGACGCCCTGCTCTCGTTTACTACACAGGTCCACGCTTTGAAAAGCGCTTCGGCAAGTTTGGGGGCGGATGATGTTTCCGAAAAAGCCGCCGCTCTTGAAGCCGCAGGTAAAGCCGGAGACTTAACCTTTATCAGTAAAAATCTGGACGCTTTTGCCGGACAGTTGGCGGAACTGGTAAAAAATATTCGGGACGCGTTGAAACTGGGTATGACTGAAGAACATGACGCTTCCCCGCTCCCTGCTCCATATTCCCCATTATTTAAAGAACTTGCAGCCGCGCTAAAATCGCATGACGCCAAAGGCATTGATCGCATCCTCAAGCAACTGGAGCAACAGACCCTTGACGCCGGCGCTAAAGCGGCGGTGGAAAAAATATCCGATGAAGTGCTGACAGGCGAATACGGAAAGGCGGGAGAAATGCTTGATGAACTGCTTGCGAAAACAAAGGAGTAAATCATGGAAAATGATGAAGTATTGATTATTCTGGTAGATGACAACCCGGCAAATCTTAAAATTGGGAGAAATGTCCTGTCGGAAAAATACGCGGTTGCGACGGTTACCTCCGCGGAAAAAATGTTTAACCTTTTGGAAAACAACAATCCCGCCATGATCCTGCTTGACATTGATATGCCGGAAATGAACGGTTATGAAGCGATTAAAATCCTAAAATCAAAACCGGAAACAAAGGATATTCCGGTGATTTTTCTTACCGGAAAATCCGAATCAGATGACGAACTTGAAGGGCTTTCATTGGGCGCTATTGATTACATTACAAAGCCCTTTCAACCGTCTTTGCTTCTAAAGCGCATTGAAGTACATCTGTTGGTGGAAGAGCAGCGCAGAACGCTGGCAAAACAAGCCGCTGAACTTAAAAATTTTAATGACAATCTGCAAAAAATGGTTGAAGAAAAAACACTAAATGTTTTGGAATTGCAGAACGCCCTCCTAAAAACAATGGCTGAATTGGTAGAATGCAGAGATGACATCACAGGCGGACACATAGAGCGAACCCAACGCGGAATAAAAATCCTGTTGGAAGAAATTGAAAAGAACGGCATTTACCAAGAAGAAACAAAAGGCTGGGATAAGAACCTGCTGATCCAGTCATGCCAACTGCATGACGTAGGAAAAATATCAATTGAAGACAATATCCTTAAAAAACCGGGAAAGCTTGACACAAAAGAATTTGAAGAAATGAAAAAACATTCCAGCTTTGGCGAACAGGTAATTGAAAAAATTGAAACTCTGGCAAAGGAAAGCGAATTTCTTATATACGCGAAAATTTTTGCCGCCAGCCACCATGAAAAATGGGACGGTACAGGTTATCCCCGCGGCCTTCAAGGAAACGCGATACCGCTTCTTGGACGTATTATGGCTATTGCAGACGTTTACGACGCTCTTACTTCGGAACGCCCCTATAAAAAAGCCTTCACCCATGAAGAAGCGGTACGGATTATCACCGAAGGAAGCGGAAGCCAATTTGATCCGGTGCTGGTTGAATTATTCGCGCGAAATTCACAAAAATTCAAACACTCCTCTGCTTTTATCTAGAAGACCTCACACAAAGATCACGGAGGAAGAGAAGATCACAAAGAAGAATCAGGGGTTTTTGTCCGTTATCTTATCGTGAAGCTCACGCATAGCCTTCGGACAATAACCCCTAATCCCCCTTTGTGATCTTTGTACCTTTGTGATCTTCGTGTGAAATCTTCCGAACCTTAATGAAACAAAGAAAACCGCAGAATGAGCGCCGCAAAAACAATGGAAACCATTGAAAGCAATTTTATCAAAATGTTAATTGACGGGCCGGAAGTATCCTTAAAGGGATCCCCGACAGTGTCGCCGACAACCGCAGCTTTGTGCGGGTCAGACTTTTTGCCGCCGTGGTTTCCAGCTTCGATGTATTTCTTCGCGTTATCCCACGCGCCGCCTGAGGTTGCCATCATAATAGCAAGAACAAAGCCAGAGGCAGTCGCGCCCGCCAACAGGCCTGCTACGCCGTTTACCCCAAAAATCAGTCCGACAATAATGGGTGAAATAATACCGGCTAAAGCGGGAAGCACCATTTCTTTTTGCGCGTTACGGGTGCAAATGTCAACACAGGTGCTATAATCCGCTTCCGCGGTGCCTTCCATAAGCCCCTTGATTTCCTTGAACTGGCGGCGGACTTCTCTAACGATGCTCTGCGCCGCCCTGCCAACCGCGCTCATAGTCATGGATGAAAAAAGGAAGGGAAGCATTACGCCGATAAAAAGGCCAATCAGTACAGGAGGATTGTTAAGCTCAAGCCTCAATTGAAAATCGGGTTTGTACTTTGGTATGTACAATTTGATCTCGTCGATATAAGCGACGATTAAAGCCAAAGCGGTGAGCGCAGCGGAACCTATTGCAAAGCCTTTGCCGGTGGCGGCTGTGGTATTGCCAAGTGAGTCCAAAGCGTCGGTACGATTCCTTACTTCGGGGGGCAGGCCGGACATTTCGGCAATGCCGCCGGCGTTATCCGCTACAGGGCCGTAAGCGTCTGTGGCAAGCGTAATGCCAAGAGTGGAAAGCATTCCTACTGCGGATATGCTAACGCCGTAAAGCCCTGCTGAATAACTGGCCGCGCCGCCAGCCGCATAAAAACTTACCATAACAGAAATACTGACAATGACTACCGGCATAAGGGTAGAAAGCATACCAAGTGAAATTCCGCCGATGATAATTGTGGCAGGCCCGGTAAGGCTTGCCGCAGCGAGATTCTTTGTGGGGCTGTAATTATCAGAAGTAAAATATTCGGTTACAAATCCGATAAGAACGCCTGCGATCAGCCCGGACAAAACGGCAAAATAAACGCCGATGCGGCTTGGATTATTGGCGCAATCAAGGCAGTAGTAGATTACTGGGAAAGCGGCAAGGGCGATGATCGCTGAGGAGATGTATGTTCCTTTTCGCAACGCGCCTAACAAAGTTTTTTGCGACGCTTTGTCGCCGCAGCGGACAAAGAAACTTCCGATAAGAGAAGCTATCGTTCCAATGGTAGCCATAAGCATGGGAACCACCGCCCCGCCGAAATCATAGTGCGCTGAAACAGCGAGGGCGATGGTAGCGACAATGGAGCCGACATAGGATTCATAAAGGTCGGCGCCCATGCCCGCAACGTCCCCTACATTATCACCAACATTATCCGCGATAACAGCCGGGTTACGCGGATCGTCTTCGGGGATTCCAGCCTCGACTTTTCCAACAAGGTCAGCGCCGACATCGGCGGCCTTTGTAAAGATGCCGCCGCCTACACGGGCAAAGAGCGCCATGCTTGAAGCGCCCATGCCGAAGGTCAGCATCGCCAGAGAAATACGCTGTATCTGCGCGGCTTCAACTGTCAAACCGCTTGCGACCAATTCAACAATCGCGCTCGAATCGGGAGTATAAAACACATACTTCAATAAGAAGAACCAAATCGACAGATCCAAAAGCCCCAATCCAACTACGGTAAAACCCATCACCGTGCCGGAAGAAAAGGCGACACGCAGACCCTTGTTCAGGCTTTCAGACGAGGCCTGCGCCGTCCTTGAGTTAGCTGAAGTCGCTATTTTCATTCCGATAAAACCGGAAAGGCCGGAAAAGAAGCCGCCGGTGATGAAGGCGAAGGGAACAAAGGGCGTTAAAAATTTTGTAAACGCCATGATGCCCAAAACAAAGAACATCACGATAAAAAACAACCCAACCCCCGTGTACTGCCTTTTCAGGTAGGCGTTTGCCCCTTTCCGTATCGAGGCTGAAATTTTCCGCATGATCTCGTTGCCCTCAGAAAATTTCAAAACTTTCCTTGCCTGATAAGCGGCAAAAAGCAAGGCAATGATTGAACCTACCGGCACAATAAAAAATAACGTGTTAATGGATAATAATTGATTCAAGATAAACCCCCTGTGATTGAGTTGTTTTAAGAAAAACTGGCTTGGTAAAAAGACTCAATTAATAGTAATAATTATATCAGCCATTTAATTTTCAGTCAATATTTCGTAAAACACTAAAAAACAAAAGAATAGGGAACATCTTCGCGTATTGCGGATTTTAACAAAACATGGTTTTATTTGCTAATGAACGAGTTTTACGCGTCATTTATTCCCGGCTTGCAGAATTTAATCGCTGATGTAATAAAAGAACGCCTTTCCGACGCTAAGATTCACAAACTGCTTGACGGAGCCGTTTTATTTGAGACTGCGACAGGCTACGATAATCTTAATTTTTTTTGCTTTAACAATATCTTTGCCGTAATAAGCGTAATGGATCACGCGGATAACGATGTTAAGCCGAAGACCGCTCTTGAAAAGCACATAAAGTCGGCGATAAAAAACAATGCCGCAAGCGAAGTTGTCAGTAACAACAGCAAAAAATTTCACACTTTCAGAATTGTCGCCTCCGCCGAAAATGTTCCGGCGGCAATTGATGAAGAACTGAGAGCGGACGCTGAAAGTTATATTTCCCGATTTTCCGGCTTGAGAGTGAACAGAAGCCTGCCTGACGCTGAATTTTGGTTTTTGTTCAGAAGCGAAAAAAATCAAACTAATTTCTCTGTCTTTATGAAACGCCTTACCCTGCGCTCTTCATGGGAAAAGACGCTTCACAAGGGAGAACTGCCGCCGCCTCTTGCGTGGTCATTGTGCCGTCTTGCCCGTCTTTCAAGCGGCGATACCGTTCTGGACCCTTTTTGCGGCTACGGCTCAATTCCCGACGCGGCGTTAAAACATTTTCATATAACCAAATTTATCGCCTGCGATAATAACAGGGAAGCCGCCTTATACGCAAAGGCAAAATTTAACAAGCGCAAAAAGGAGGGCTTTGTTTTTTATGAGAGTGATTTCTCCTCATTGCCTTCCCTTGTCGCCGAAAAAAGCATTGACGCTATTGTTACAGACCCTCCGTGGGGTGAGTACCGGGAAATTAACAAGATCGCGTTTTATAAAGAGATGTTTGATGTTCTTCGTAAAATACTGAAAGATGGCGGGAGAGCGGTTGTGTTATGCGCGAATAGTGATGATTTTTTACGGGTGGTACCAGATTGTTTTAAGTTGGAGAACAACGTGCCGATATTGGTTTCGGGGAGGAAGGCGGTGGTTTATCAGTATGTTTACCACTAATAAAGAGCGAACTTGGGAGAGAAGAATTTACCACGAACCACACGAACCAACACGAACAGCTACACGATGTATGCCCAAGAATTTATTAAGTACAGGCGGGCAGGCTGCGCACGCTGTAAAAACTTCGTAAGAGCCCGCCTCGCACTGGTGACCACCTAAAGGTGTCCTTGCTTTTATTTGGGACTGCGGCATTTTTTGGTGCTCTCAGCGTGCGGCATTATTGATCTACACGGCTACGCCGTGCGTTTATTTGGCTGTGAGCCTTTCGGCGACTATATAGCGGTGGGTAGAAAGCTTTATCTAGGGTATGTCGCCGAACGTTTTTTCTCTGAATTTTCTTTGTTTTATTCCAAAGTCTCTCCGGCGGGGAACACCCGAAAGATGTTTTTACATCGCACGCAGCCTGCCCGCCTGTACTCAAGGATTTATTCGGCATACATCTTCTAGCGGTAATAAGCAATTTATCACTTCGTGAGCTTTGTACCTTTGTGTTCTTTGTGTGAAAATTTTTGGGGGGAATGTATTATTAAATGTTTGTAAATCGTTGTCTATTGAAGAAAAGTCCTGTGAGTAGGCAACCGGCGAGGAAAGCTAGGAGAAGATAAAAAATAGGGCGAAAGCGATGGATTGTTTCATTCAAATTTAAATCTCCTTACGAAAAAATTCACACGAAGAACACTAAGGGACAAAGATCACAAAGAAGAGCAAGTACACTGCACCTACGGTTATTAGTAGATAGTGGGTAGTGGATAGCATTTCGCTTCCTCTAAACACTATCCACTACCCACTACACCACCCCTAGTGTACAAATGTCACCTAACGACACTACCAAAAAGTGGTGACAGATTGCTATGATATAAATTATTGGGAAAGATTGGTACTCTGATCTGACGGGATCAGAGAGCCGGCAGCAGGTTGTAGGGTGTCGTGAGGACGCGCTGAAAAAAGCCGTGATCCTCGAGTGTCAGATTAATCACAGCAGGCCGCCGTAAAGCAAAGTGTTGCTGCCGTCCAAACGCCTGAAAGCGGAAGAACGGCAGACAACGAATAGGAGTACGGTGTTACCAGTCACCCGAAAATCGCTCCTGATCCTTATTTTATATTAAGGAGAGGAAATATGAAAGAAGAAAAGAGAAGGTTTGTGGGAATTGACCTTGGAAAACGGGAATACATGATGGCGGTCATCGGCAAAAACAGCAAGATGACGATCCATCACGGGAAAACCAGTCTTCAAGGACGGCAGGCGCTGTACAGGCTTTTGGAGATGACAGACAAAATAGCGCTGGAAGCGGGAAATCTCGCGTTTATTATGGTGCGGGAGATAATGGAAAAGGTCGGCAGCGAAGTGCGGGTGTTGAACTCGGCGAAACTGCCGTTTATCTGGGATGCGCCGACCAAAACTGACAAGGAAGACGCGATGAAACTGGCGCATCTTGTGGAAGAAAGGCGGGACGAAAAACTGCCGATAGTGCCGCTGCCCAGTGAGAAAGAAATGGAGCGGCGGAAGATACTGTCAAGTTATGGAAGGGAAATGAAAAACCGGACTGGTCTGATCAACACGTTACACGCCATATTCGTGCATCAGGGGCATACCACTATAGTGAAGAAAAATCTTGCGACGGCGGAACGGCGGCGGGAGGCGATTCAAGTTTTGACGGGATATGAGAGGGAAGAAGCGGAATGGCTTTTGAAATATCTGGAATTGCATGATCAGCGTATAAAGGAATTGAGGGAAAAAATAAAGGAAGAGGCGAAAAACGATGAGGACATGAAGCGGTTGCAAAGCATACCCGGCATCGGCCCTGTAGTGGCTTTCGCGTTTACGGCCCATGTCGGAGACGGCAGCCGGTTCAGCAAAGGGGCGCAAGTGAGCAATTATATCGGATTTGTCCCGAGGCTGGATTTTTCCGGGACAATCCAACGGCACGGGCATATAACCAAGCGGGGGAACGGTTATCTTCGCGGTTTGCTTGTGCAAGCGGCATGGTCGATGACGCTCTCAAAAAAAGGCGGGGCTCTTTTTACGCGTTATAAATATTATACGTTATGCCAGGAAGTAAGTAAAAAGAAGACCATAGTTTCGATAGCCCGCAAATTGGCGGAACTTATGTATTCGGTATTATGCAACAAAACGACTTATGAGGCGAGGAAATGGGATGGTCCGAAAAATATGCCGGTTGTTTCGACCGGACAAATAATGTGTGCTTAAGGAGAGGGAGCGGTCAAGAGGAAAAAACAAAATTCCTCTTGGCTAAATCATAGGAGACACCAATGCGTCTTCCATGTTTATGATTGTTTTACACCTACAAATGATTGTAGGTTGGTCAAAATAAATACGCTATTTTGTTTTTTCCGTTGAGATAGTATTGTACCGTGCAAAAAGTTCAGCCCTGCTCTGAATACCCAACTTGCGGTAAAGATTTTTTTGATGAAAGAGAACCGTATAGTAACTGATTTTCAGGGTATGGGCGATTTCTTTAGGCGCTCTGCCGGTAAGCAGCATGGTAAAAATTTCTTCTTCACGGGGCGTTAGATCAAGATTGTTTTGTGCGTTAATCGCTTCCGCCTGTGCAAATGGCAGGGAATATTCTTCCATATCCCGAAGGTAGAGACCGTCTGTCCAGTCCGCATCAAACAATCTTTTTTGCATAAACGGCATGAGCAAAAGGCTGACGCTGACCAGTACCAGTACAACGCCAAAAGCAAGAAACTTATGGGGCGTATCAAAATAATTGAAGTAAAGGGTAAAGAGACCTGAAATAACAAAATACTCGACAAAGAACATAAGGCAGTACAGCCTGAACATTCGCAGGGACTTGCTCCGCTTGATTGCTCCGGCGCACATATAGCAGATAACAATGTAACCGAGACCGTCTCCCAAGCCGTAGGCAAAAGAACCTGAAATAAGCGTTACGTGCGTATCGTATAACAGAGCGCCTAATCCCAACAGGGAAAAAACCAGAAACATCAGCCAGAGATACAGTGCGCTACGCCCAATGAGCAGTTGGACGATAATTACGAGACCGACAGAAATAAAAGTTCCCACCCCAAACGCAAGACCGGACAGGCTGTTTTCTCCCCACTCAATGTAATTTACCATACACACGATCATATAAAACACAACGTCAAGACCGATGACAAAGGGAACGCCTGACCCTTTGCCGTCACTGTCAATATTGATTTCCTGCGGTTTTCCGCAAAGAAAAACAATGACAAGAAAAATTGCCGTTACAGAAACTAATCCCCATTTTTCACCAGCCGTATGAAAAGCGGGGAATATGCTCCATGTCGCATAATAAATGCCGTAGTAAAATTGAATAATCGCCATGCCGAACAGACGTTCAATGTTGTTCAACACAAAACAGAACAAAAAGAAAGCGCAGGCGGCGCATAATCCATTAAAAAATTTAAAAGCCATATACAGGGTAAACCACACGAAACCTACCGGCATGAAAATCAGGAAGGGAAGGAGAATTGCGGAAACAACCGCCGTAAAACGCAGAAACGGCATTATCTGGTGTTTGGGGGTGAAAGTTAAGATGAGCCAGCCAAGACCTAAAAGAAAAAATGTTAATTCTGAAGATCGAAACCCTGCCAACGCTATACTATGGTCATAATAGCGCAAGTTTCCCATAACAACAGAAATAGGAAAAATCAGCAGATATGGCAACAGTTCCTTTCTGATATTCCGAAAGGATAGTTCGTCACGTATTTGAAAAAGTTTTGTAATGGCAAAGTCCAATTTTTTAGGCAATCCGTATACCCCTTTTTGTTCTATAAAAATTAAATTTTTCTTATTGCGTGTACTTTAATGAAAACTTGCCCTCTTTCTTTTTTCACTTCGCCTGAAATCTCAACTCTGTCGGATACTCCGACCGATAAACCACGCCACTCTTTCGGTCCAATGTCAATGGTTATTTCACCCGAAGAGTCACGGAAAGTATAATCATGGGGCGGCGGTAACGAGTAGACTATATTTCCGGTTAATACTACCCATGAATCATGGGGCAAGTTTTGCGCTTCATTGATCGTAACATTATACCGTCGGACATTTGATCTTGTTGCCGAAGTTATGGCGTGTACTTTAATAAAAATTTGCCCTCTCTCTATTTTTACTTCTCCACAAATTTCCACACGGTTTTCCGCAGTGTCCGATGTTGCGGCTGACAAGCCTCTCCATTCTTTCGGACCGATCTCAACGGGAATTTCCCCTGATGAGTCTCTAAACATGAAATGTCTGCCGCCAGGCAGTACGCTAACGATATTTCCGGTTAATACTATCCATGAATCATGGGGGTAATTTTTTGCCTCGCTAATTGTTATAGGCTGGCTGACCATAACAGGCTGTCCATTTGTACCCGGTCCGGTAAATCCCTGCCCGTAAACAAATACCGTTGTGAATAACAGCAATAAAATAAATATGCTTAAAGGTGTATATCCTCTCATCAATAAACCTCTTAAAACAGACTACCCTAAAAAACCAATAGGGTCAATTTACAGGCGGATAAATAACAAATACACTGTTGACGCATTATCCGCCTGTAAAACGGAAAAATTAAATTTTCCTGATATATCTTGCATGAATTTCAGGCGCTCTTTGCCAGTCCCTTTGATCTAGGTGAAGTTCGCCGCTGATTTCAATTTTCTCGGAAGGGCTGATATTTGAACCTAAAGCGTACCATTCCCGCGGGCCTATTCTCAAGATTATTTCACCTGATGAATCACGGAATAAATATAAATCACCGCCAATAGCCTGAACGATAGTCCCTGTTACAATTACCGGAGTTCTGTGTGCATAAGTTTTTGCCTGTTCTACTGTAACAGTCCGTGCCGGACCTGTGAATCCATATCTGTCTGGAATTCCTTCAACTGGAGGCGGTGGTAGGTTTGACCCGGGTCCTCCTGGGGGCGGTGGGTTAGTGCCGGAACCAAAAGGGGGCGGCGGCGGTGGATTAACGCCGGGACCTGTAAAGCCCTGTGCGGAAACGGTTGCTGTCGCAATGAGCGAAATCAAACAACAGACGAAAAAAAGCGTATACTTTTTCATAGTATACCTCCTGAAATAAATTTACGTGTTTCAAAACACGCATTTATGAAAAATATACGGCTTGAAAAATAAGTCTGCTACCTGCAAAACTTAGTAGGTTTGCCTGTTTTTAGCGTTTTTTTACCTGCTAAAAATAGTAGGTTGGAGATACTATTTCATGCACTAAAATTATCAAACAGCGAGAAATGCACGGCGGAGGTTTCAAAAAGCCGTGAAAAGTGGTATAATATAGGCAGGGGTTAATGTGGATATTGTCATTTTGGATAGCGCACTTAAACATGGAATATCAGAAGAAAGCATCATGTTTTGTATATACAATTACAGAAACGACAAAACGCTACATGAACCCCCTTTGAAACGCCTGTTTGTTGGTTTTGACCATTTGGGAAACGCAATTGAAGTAATTGCAATCGAAGAAGAAGACCGCAATCGTTTGGTGGTAATACACGCCAATAAATTGCAAAAAAAGTATTTTTATTTATTGGAAGGAGACAATTAAATGGATTACGATAATATTGACGTTGACAAAATTGTAGAAGAAGTCCACAAAGCTGAAGATGAGGGGAGGTTGCTTCCTACATCAAAGCAAAAATCAATGCTTGCCCGTCTTGCCGCCCTAAGCGCAATTGTCCGAAATATGCAGGAAATAGTTGAGAAAGATTACAACCTTTCCTGTTCATCAAAAAGTGCCTGATACCGAGAAACGCACGAGGGTTATGCCTTTATTTGCGAGGGAATAGGGGGACTATGACCATTAGCGGTATAAGATGTATGCCCAATAAATTTCTTGTTAGTATTGGCTCGGAGGTGCAGCCAAATAAACGCACGGCGTAGTCGTGTAGAACCTCAACCGAGACCGTAGGTCGAAGGTTCCCCTCTTGATCAATAATGCCGCACGCTGAGAGCACCAATAAATGCCGCAGTCCACAATAAAAGCAAGGCCGCCTTTAGGTGGCCGACAGTGCGAGGCGGACTCTTACGAAGTTTTTACAGCGTGCGCAGCCTGCCCGCCTGTACTGAATAAATCCTTTGGGCATACATCGTGTGAGGGAGAGGGGAAGAGGGACTTGCAAGTACCAGCTGATTATTTTATAGTAAAAAAAGGGAAAATCATTAACACAGCTTGTTAATGATCGGTTGAAATCGCCGTTATCGCCAACTTATTGGCGCCAAGGCTAAATGAGAGGTTATTATGGTACAAATGGCAGTAAACGTAGACGAAAATGTAAAGCATGACATTGAAAAACTGTATAACAGACTTGGAATGAATATAAACACAGCCGTTAATATATTTTTTCAGCAATGCCTTATTGAACAAGGTTTGCCGTTTCAGCAAAAAGCAATGCGTAAACACATAACGCTCAAAGAACGCCTTAAAAACTATAGCGGGAATTACAAAGCCGAAGAATGGGACACGGGAGAACCTGTTGGAAGAGAACTGCTCTAATGGCTTATAACCCACAACAAGGCGATATAATTAAAATGGATTTCACCCCGACTAAAGGTCATGAACAGCGAGGACACCGCCCTGCCGTTGTCGTAAGTAATGCCAGTTTTAATAACTTTGCCAGAGGTGTTGCGTTAGTATGCCCTATTACCAACACAGACAGAAACATATCAATACACATCAAATTGGACAATAGAACAGCAACAACAGGCGTTGTTATGACCGATCAAGTAAAAGCCCTTGATTTAACTGTACGAGATGCCAGTTTTATTGAAAAGATACCATACGATATTTTATCCGAAATATGCGACATAATAAGCGGATTTACCGAAATTGAAGAAGCAGAAAATTAGAACATGCAACGGTAACTACTTACGCTCTTTCATCACAATATACGGCTGCTGTTTCGTTACAGACTTGTACGCTGGGCGGATAATTTTTCCGTTATTCACAATTTCTTCCAGCCTGTGGGCGCTCCATCCGGCGATACGCGCTACGGCGAATAGCGGCGTGAAAAGTTCTTCGGGAATATCGAGCATACTGTAAACAAAGCCGGAATAAAAATCGATATTTGCGCTTACGCCTTTGTAGATTTTGCGAATCCTCCCGATAATTTGCGGCGCTAATATTTCCACCTTTGTATAAAGTTTGTATTCATCGTAACGGTCTTTTTCTTTCGCGAGCTGTTCGACAAATTGACGGAAGATAAGAGCGCGCGGGTCCGACAGAGAGTAAACCGCGTGACCCATTCCGTAAATTAAACCGGAACGGTCGAAACCTTCCTTAGCAAGAAGTTTTTCAAGATACGCTGTTATCTCGGCGTCATCGTTCCAGTCTGAAACATTTTCCATCATGTCGCGGAACATCTGCACAACTTTGATATTTGCGCCGCCGTGCCGGGGGCCTTTCAACGACGCAAGTGAGGCTACAACCGCCGAATATGTATCGGTATGAGACGAAGTTACGACATGATTTGTAAAAGTCGAATTGTTGCCGCCACCATGTTCAGCGTGAAGCACAAGGGCGAGGTCTAAAAGTTTAGCGTCAAGATCAGTGTAGCTTGAATCCGGGCGCAACATGTGAAGAATATTTTCCGCTATGGACGCGCCCTGTTGCGGCGGATGAATCACAAGGCTTTTGTCTTCGTGAAAATGGAGATAGGACTTATAACCGTAAACGGCAAGCAGCGGAAATTGGGCGATAAGATTTATTGATTGGCGAAGAACGTTCTGGACGGAAATATCATCGGGATTATCGTCATAGGCGTAAAGAGTCAGAACGCTTTTGGAAAGCGAGTTCATCATGTCCTTGCTTGGAGCGCTCATAATCGTATCACGGACAAAATTATTCGGCAGGGCGCTGTTATCTTCCATTATATTTGTAAAGTCGTCATACTCAATCTTGTTGGGCAAATGGCCAAACAGCAGGAGAAAACACGCCTCTTCAAAACCAAACCGCTTTTCTTTTAAAAAACCGTCAACAAGTTTTTCAATGTTGATGCCCCGATAAAAAAGTTTCCCCTCGCACGGAACAAGATCGCCGTCTTCAATCACGTAGGCGATTATCTCGGAGATTTCAGTCAAACCGACAAGCACGCCCTTTCCGCTGACATCACGCAAGCCGCGCTTTACCTCGTACTTTCCGTAAAGCTCGTTTTCGATCATTCCCTTATCAAGTATTATTTTTGAGTACTTCTCTATCAATTTTCCTTTTTCTTCGTTTTCCATAGGGTAATTATAACTTAGAATGACGGCTTGCGAAACCCTAAAAAATCAATATAATTGAAGAAAACAGGAGCCTTTATGGTATTTATTCTTAAACCCAACGCGCCAAAAGATGAGGTTGACGCTTTTATTTCCGGATGGGAACAAAAAGGTTTTTCCACCATTTACAGCGTCGGGACGGAGCATACCGCAGTTTGCCTGATTGGCAACACCGCGGAAGTAGATTTGGATCAGGTAGTTAATACCAACGACATTGTAGATTACGGAAGGCGCATCACAGAGCAATACAAAGCAGTGAATAGAACGGTTCATGAAGATGACACGATTATTAAGGTTGGCGACGTTTCGATAGGGGAAGGATTTTTTACCGTCATAGCGGGGCCTTGTTCTGTTGAGAGCAATGATCAAATTTTAGAGATAGCGCGAAGCGTAAAAAAAAGCGGGGCGAAAATTTTAAGGGGAGGGGCGTTTAAGCCGAGGACTTCTCCGTACGCGTTTCAGGGCAAACAATCGGAAGGACTTGATATGCTTCGCATGGCAAAGAAGGAGACTGGCCTTCCCGTTATCTCTGAAATAATGAATCAGACGCAGATTGATTTATTTGACGATATTGACATTCTGCAAATAGGAGCTAGGAATATGCAGAACTACGATTTATTAAAAGAAGTCGGCAAGTCAAAAAAGCCTGTTCTTCTTAAACGGGGGCTCGCCAACACAATCGAAGAACTTTTAATGAGCGCCGAATACATTGTCTCGGCGGGGAACAGTCAGGTTATTCTTTGCGAGCGGGGCATTCGCACTTTTGAGACAATGACACGTAACACGCTGGATATTTCCGCCGTTGTTCTTCTCAAGCAAAAGACTCATCTCCCGGTCATTGTAGACCCAAGCCACGCAGCCGGCGCAAGGAGCCTTGTTCCGCCGCTTTCAAAAGCAGCGTTAGCGGCAGGAGCGGACGGGCTTATGATAGAAGCGCATAACAACCCCGCGAAAGCGTTATGCGACGGGGCGCAATCCCTTGATTTGGAGCAATTTAGCTCTCTCATGGAAGAGTTAAAAAAACGCGCCGTATTGGAAAATAAAATTATTTAAGGATAAAAAATGATTAAGCCGTCATTAGAAGAAGTTGAACAAATTGCCGCTACAGGGCAATACAGCGTAATACCGATGAGCATGGAATTGTACTCCGATATGTTCACGCCGATTGATATTTTAAAAAAATTAAAAAAGGCAAGCGGCCACTGCTTTATTCTTGAAAGCGCCGAGGACACAAAAACATGGGGCAGATATACATTTTTGGGATTTGATCCAATAATGGAGATCACCTGTCTTAACGGTTTAATGAATATTAATACGGATAAAACAAATTTTTTTAAGACAAACAATCCGAATAAACATATTCAGGAAATTTTAAGCAAATATAACAGCGTAAAATTTGATTATCTGCCTCCTTTTACAGGGGGGCTTGTCGGTTATTTTGCCTACGATTACGCGAAATACTATGAGCCGTCGCTGAAGCTTGACGCTTACGATGAGGAGCGTTTTAACGATGTCGATTTAATGCTCTTTGACAAGGTGATTTGTTTTGATCATTATAAACAAAAAGTTATTTTAATCGCGAATATAAAAACTGATGATCCGCAAATTGAATATGAAAAGGGAAAGTCAACGCTGAAATATATAAACAAATTAATTAAAAATGGAGATCATGAAAATACTCCAGCCGCCTGTTTAAAGTCTGATTTTAAATCGTTGTTTTCCAAAGATGAATACTGTCAAATGGTAAACAAGGCGAAAGATCATATAAAAGAAGGCGACATTTTTCAGGTTGTGCTATCAAATCGGTATGAAGCGGATTTTGAGGGCAGTATTTTTAACACATACCGGGTACTGCGAACAATTAACCCTTCGCCGTATATGTTTTATTTCAGCGGAAGCAATCTTGAAATCGCGGGCGCGTCGCCTGAAACGCTAGTTAAATTGCATAACGGTAAACTTTTTACCTTTCCGCTTGCGGGAACTCGGCGCAGGGGCGCAAACGAAGAAGAAGACATCGCTCTTGAAAAAGAACTTCTTGCCGACGAAAAAGAACTAGCGGAACACAATATGCTGGTAGACTTGGGCAGAAACGATTTAGGCAGAATCAGCGACTTTGGATCGGTTGTCGTAGAAAAGCACATGTCTATTCTGCGCTTTTCCCATGTTATGCACATTGGTTCTACGGTATCCTCGCAAATCCGCGAAGGCAAAACAGGGTTGGACGCGATAAACTCAGTCCTCCCCGCCGGAACGCTTTCAGGCGCTCCGAAAATTCGCGCGATGCAAATTATAAACGAGCAGGAAAAAAACAAGCGCGGCATTTACGGCGGGGCAATTGGCTACCTTGATTTCACCGGCAATATGGACACCTGTATAGCGATTAGAATCGTATATAGAAGAAACAACAAAGTATTTATTAGAAGCGGAGCCGGAATTGTCGCTGACAGCAATCCTGAATCGGAATATCAGGAATGTGTGAATAAATCCGCGGCGGTTATGAACGCGCTAAAAATTTCAACCGAAGTTTCATCAATAGGAGAGCTGGAATGATTTTATTAATCGACAATTACGACAGCTTTTCATATAACCTGTACCAGCTTTTAGGTTCGATAAACCCAGACATTGAAGTTGCGCGTAACGACGCTCTGAGCGTGGACGAAATAGCGAAGATGGCTCCGCGGTACATTGTAATCTCTCCGGGTCCGGGAAAACCGTCGGACGCGGGGATTTGCATCGATCTTATAAAAAGCCTTCACTCATCAATTCCAATTCTCGGAATCTGCCTCGGTCATCAGGCAATTTTTGAGGCTTTCGGCGGCACGGTATCCTACGCAAGCAAACTAATGCACGGTAAATCTTCGCAGGTTACTGTAGACAACAACGACGCTTTGTTTAAAGGACTTCCGCAGGTTATTCAAGCGGCTCGCTATCATTCGCTTGCCGGAATAAGATCGACATTGCCGGATTCGTTAAAAATTACGGCATGGACTCAAGACGATGAAATAATGGCGGTACACCACAAAGAATATCCCGTATATGGCGTACAATTTCACCCCGAGTCGATACTTACACCTAACGGAAAAATAATAGCGGAAAATTTTTTAAGAGCGGAAACGTGACTGAAAAATTTATAACTGACGCGCTTCTTTCCGCCGCAGTTACCACAGGCGTTCCCGTACATGAAAAGGCAATTTTGCCCGTAACAGCGCTAACCTTTTCCCCCGCCCTGCTTGACAGTTGCAAAACGAATATATGCGGCAATTACAATAAATCATGGGTTTGCCCGCCCGCCTGCGAGAGCGTTGAAGAGCAAAAGAAAAAAATACTTTCCTATAAAAATCTTTTGGTGTTTACAACAATGCACGCCCTTGAAGATTCTTTTGATTATGAGGGAATGGAAAAAGGAAGGGAACTTCATCTTTTGCTTGCCTCAGAATTAAAAAAAATACTGGACATTCCCGTTTATGGAGCGGGAAACTGCCCCGTGTGTAAAACTTGCGCTTTTCCTTCACCTTGCTTGTTTCCAGAAAAACGGATTGGCTCCGTGGAAGCAGCGGGGATTGACGTAACAAGTTTGAGTAAGGCGGCAAATATCACTTATAATAACGGACAAAATACGGTAACATTTTTTTCTGTGGCACTGTTTTAATTTAATTCGAAAATTTTCTCACAAAGGACACAAAGATACAAAGATCACAAA
This sequence comes from Treponema sp. R8-4-B8, assembly GCF_054786175.1. Lineage (NCBI taxonomy): Bacteria > Pseudomonadati > Spirochaetota > Spirochaetia > Treponematales > Treponemataceae > Treponema > Treponema sp. R8-4-B8. The sequence goes on along the minus strand of NZ_BDHE01000489.1, from coordinate 257,618 downwards.
GAGGGAAGAGGTGGTTTTTGTCCGAGGGCTATGCGTGAGCTTTACGATAAGATAACGGACATAAACCCCTGACTCTTCTTTGTGATCTTCTCTTCCTTTGTGTTCTTTGTGTGAGGTCTTGTAGATTAAATCGTTATTCTTTTTTGCCCATCTCTATTCGGCGCTCTTTTACAACAGTTAGTCTTTTCATCAATTCGTCCGCCTGACCGTCTTTAATCAGAGTCTTTAATAAATCAAGGCTCTTTTCAAACTGATTTATTCTATCCAAAAGGGCGTCGTTGTTTTCGATAAAAATTTCAGTCCACATGGGAGCGTTCAGCATGGCGATGCGGGTTAAGTCTTCAAAACTGCCGCCGCCGAAACGGGTAATTTTTGTATCTGTTTCGCAATCAATCAAGGCAGCGGCAATCACATGGCAAAGCTGGCTTGTAAAAGCGATTTTTTTATCATGTTCCTCAGGCGTTACCTGAGTGATGCGGGCAAAACCCATGCGGTAAATAATGTCTTTTAAAAAATCAAGGTTCTCGCTCTTGTTACGCGAAATTGGAGTAAGTATGTAATTTTTTCCGTGAAAATCGCAAAGCTGTGAATTAGCAAAACCGCTCTTTTCCGCGCCCGCCATTGGGTGACCGGGAATAAAATCAACGTCCTCCCGAAATTTTTCCGCGGCTGCGGCAATGCTTTTTTTTGTTCCTCCAATATCCGTAACAATGCTTCCGCTTTTAAATTTATCTGCCCACTTATCGAGGAAACTAATTATAGCGGAAGGATTCAAACAAATAAAAACAACGTCGCAAATAGAAAGCATTTCTCCGGCGCGCTGCGCGTCATATCCGCGATCAATAAGCCCTGCCAACCGCGCCGTCTCTAAGGTTTCTTTTGTTCTATTGCAGGCAAACAGTTTTTCCTGCGCTATACCGCAATTATCGCGCAGGGCTTTGGCAATCGCGCCGCCCATAAGCCCAAGCCCCACAATGCCAAAGTTACAGTCTTTGATTGCCGGCAATTAAATCACCTTGTTTTCGATGGCGGCGTATTTGCGAAGGGTATCCATGAGAGACGAAAACGATGCCGGGGTGAGGGATTGTTCCCCGTCGCATAGGGCGCATTCGGGATCGTTGTGAACCTCGACAATAATGCCGTCCGCTCCGGCGGCAATCGCCGCTTTTGACATTGCGGGAACCATCCACGAAAGCCCAGTCGCATGGCTTGGATCCACAATTACGGGCAGATGAGTTTTTTTCTTTAGCGCGGGAACAATCGCTATATCAAGAATGTTACGCGTAAAATTATCAAACCCGCGAATACCTCTTTCACATAACACAATCTTGTCATTGCCGCCAGCCATGACGTATTCCGCAGCCATTAGCAGTTCCGTCATCGTAGACGCCATTCCGCGTTTAAGCAGAATCGGCTTTCTGCACCGTCCCAGTTCTTTTAACAGATTGAAATTCTGCATGTTACGCGCCCCGACTTGAATCATGTCAACATCGTCAAACAACTCAAGCTGGCTTATTTCCATTAATTCGGTAACAATCGGAAGCCCTGTTTCTTTTCTTGCCTCCACCAGAAGATCAAGCCCTAAACAGCCCATGCCCTGAAAACTATACGGGCTTGTCCTGGGTTTAAACGCGCCCCCGCGCAAAAAAGCCGCGCCCGATTCTTTAACCGCCTTTGCAATCGAAATTAACTGCTCTCTGCTTTCCACAGAGCAAGGTCCCGCGATAACGCTGAAGTTGCCGGCGCCGATTTTAGTCTTTTTACCGTTATATTCAAAATCCAGGATAGTATCCAGCGGATGAAACGCGCGATTCGCCCTTTTATAAGGCTCCTGTACGCGGATAACCTTTTCCACCAGATGATTGGCCTTTAACGCCTCATCGTTAACGACTGTAGTATCGCCGACAAGCCCCAGAACCGCCTGCGAAGCCCCTTGCGAAGTATCGACCTTTACACCTAACTTTTCCAGATCGGCAATTAACTTTTGAACGTCTTCCTTACTTACGCCCGGCTTTAACGCTATTATCATAATTTTCCTCTTAACCGTATTATATGAAAAATTCTAAATTAAGACTAGATAGTAAGAAGATTTCTCACAAAGAACACAAAGAAAGAGAAGATCACGAAGAAGAGGATAAAGGGTTTCTGTCCGAAGGATAAGCGTGGGCTTCACGATAAGATAACGGACAAAAACCCCCTTTCCCCTCTTTGTGATCTTTGTACCTTTGTGATCTGCGCACTGTCGGCAGCCTAAAGGCCGCCTTGCTTTTATTACAGACGGCGGCATTTATTGGTGCTACGCTGTGCGGCATTATTGATCCACACGGCTACGCCGTGCGTTTATTGAGCGTGTGTGAAGTCTTGGCGAAAAATGCCTCGACTTATTTATATAGAAAGAGTATAATTAAGTAATAAGGAGCGAAATATGTCGGGCGATTATAGTGAAATTTTTAATGAAATATCGGAACTTTTACAGAAAGGGAAAGCGAGGGATATAGCGGCATCCGTGCAGAAGGCTTTGGACGCGGGAGCGCAGCCTGCCGATATTCTTCAAAACGCGCTGATGGCGGGGATGAATATCATTGGCGGAAAATTCAAACGGAACGAGGTTTTTGTGCCTGAGGTTTTAATCGCCGCCCGCGCTATGAATAAAGCTACGGAAGCCCTAAAGCCGGCTCTCGCAAAAGCCGGAGTTCAGCCTGTGGGGCAAGCGATTATCTGTACAGTCAAGGGCGACCAGCATGATATTGGTAAAAATCTTGTTAAGATGATGATCGAAGGCAAGGGAATCGAAGTTGAAGACCTGGGCGTTGACTGCGATACCCAGTTGGTGGTAGACAAGGTAAAGGAAAGCAACGCTAAAGTTCTCTGCCTTTCAGCGCTTCTTACAACGACGATGACCGCCCAAAAAGACGTAATTGACGCGCTGAAAAATGCGGGTGTCAGGGATAAAGTAAAAGTGATGGTAGGCGGCGCTCCCGTTACGCAGAGTTTCGCCGATGAAATAGGCGCGGACGCGTACACGCCGGATGCGGCAAGCGCGGCGGAAGTTTGCAGGGCGTTTTATTAATTTTTATTCGCAAGTGAGTTAAATACCCCGTCGTACCGCAGGTACGCACTCTGCGGCGGGGTTTGTCATTAATAGGGATTAAAACTGCATATTATGCTCAAACGCGGCGGCGAAATATTTATCGTTAGCCAAATCTATTGTTTGAGAACTGGCGATTAGCGCATAACAGCGCGGCAGAAAACTTGTATCTTTTAAACTTTCAACAGTTCCTTGAAGACTGGTGTTTCCGCAAATGACGGTTTTAACCGCCGCAGAGTTATCCGTAAATTCTTTGGGGAGCAGTCCTACGGCGGCGGCGTTTTGCGGATTAAGATAAAAACCCAATCCTCCTGCGACATACGCCGTACCGATATTTTTTAATTCTACTCCCGCCGCCCTGCAAATTGTTTTAATCCCTGAATAAATCGCACTTTTTGCCAGTTGAAATAGGCGCACGTCTTTTTGCGTTATAACATTTCCGCTTGCCAAAGAAAAACCTGTTTGTGAAAAATTTTCAGCTAACGCGCCTGTTTCGTCAATTACACCCTGCCGCCTCATTTCGGCTACCGCGTCAATAAAATCCGACGCTGTAAAACCGCGCGTTGTAGTTGTCGAAATACAGGAATCCGCTTCTTCAAAACATGGTCCCGCGGCGGTCGAACAGCAGAAAAGACGTTTTTCGCTATTTTTCCACACGGCTATTTCTCCATTTGTCCCAAGATCAACAAAAAGAGCGTCTTCACCCTTGCCCATTATGTCAACGAATACCAAACCGGCGGTAATGTCCGCGCCCACAAAAGCGGAAATCCCCGGAAGCAGGGTAATATTTTCCGCAGGAAGCGAAAATTCCTCTCCGTTAAAGTGCCTCTCCTTTAAAAACACCGGAGTATACGGCGCGGCTCCCATCGCGGACGGATCAGAACGGCAAAAAATATGAAGCATGGTAGTATTTCCGCTAACGGCACATTTCTCAACATGGGAAAGATTTAATTTTTGCGCGAAAGACATTAGTATATTTTTAACTTGCTTATTAATAGTGTTAAAAAGATCGTCTAACTTGCCGTTTTGCGCCGCGCTAATTCTGCTTATTACATCCGCGCCAAATACGCGCTGATCATTTAAAGCGGAAAAAGTATCAATCGTCTGTCCTGTTTGAAGATCGACTAACTGCGCTTGAATTGTGGTTGTGCCAATATCAATGGCGGCTGCGGCGCGTGTTTGTGATGGCTGCATGGGGATATTATAGCTTTTATGGAAACTTCGGAAAAGAGGCTCACGCAGAGGCGCAAAGACGCAAAGGACGCAAAGTTGTTGTTCGTAGGATCGTCGTTTTTTCTTCAAGATTTGTAGTTAAACTAATATATCTAGTCAATAATGGAATATCGGACGAAAACTTTGCGCCTTTGCGCCTTTGCGAGGAGGTCTTTTTGTGAATATTTAATTTTTACAGAATAGTAGGTACAGTTCGTGTTGGTTCGTGGTTAAAAAAGTATCGCCAAGCATTCAAGCGTAACCGTTATTTGACAGTCCACCCAATTGCCAAATCCGGTTTGAAGAAAAGGGAGTCAGCAAAAAAGTTATAACCCAAAAAACCTCCTGTACGAAAGTATAAACCCGATTTAGTTACAAATTTATAGCCAATATTTAAGCCAATAGGAAGATTTAAATTTAAAAACCTAACTCCAAGCCCTATTCCTCCACCCAAATAAAAACCGCCAATCTTACTTGGCAAAAATCCATTAAAAGTGACTAAACCTATAAAACCCCCAAATATGGGAATCATAAGATTTATTTCAGTATTAAAATTACCTTTTCCAAGTTCAATGTTAATACCAGGTCCTCCGGCATTACTGCCAGATAATATATAACCTAAAGCACCGCCTGGATTGGCATTAATGCCAAAAATAAATTTATTATGGTCTATGGCTGTAATTTTTTGGGTTACATCCTGAGCGGTTTTTGGTCCGTCTATGGGAACGGCGCTAATTTTTTCCACTTTGCCATTTTCGTATCTAATGGAAAGGACATTATTTGCGGAAAGGACAATAGTCGGACCATCCAAATGGTCAAAACGCTTGTACCTTACCTCTGCGGAAGATATTTCCGTAACTTTAGCTTCAATTATGTTTCCGTCTTTCAAGACGATTAGGTCTTGCGCGGCAACGGAACATATACCCGCCACTAAAAATAAAATAGTAAAAATACAGAAAGATTTCATACTTCACTCCTTTACGATGTAATAACACCATTCATTTTTGTCAGTTTTTCCTTGAATTTTTCAAAAAAATAACAATAAAACTGACAATTTAAATTATATCATAATAATTTCCCTATGGTCAAGTATATCGACCTATGGGATTTTGTCAACTGTTTATACATGGTGCAAGATAAATAGGGGTAATTTTTTGGTAACTGGAAAGGAATTACGGGATAATCTTGGCAAAGTTGTGCGGTTTTACCGGAAGCAACGGCGGCTTTCGCAGGCTGAACTCGCGGAAAAAGCCGGCATTTCTATTACTTTTCTAAGCAAGATTGAAAGGGGCATAAAATTTCCTACCTCGGATACTTTATCAGGTTTAGCCAATGGATTGAATATCGAAGTTTATCAGTTGTTCCGCAACGATGAAACGCCTGTCGAAGAATGGAAACTGTTTGAAAGATTTAAAAAAGATATTACTAATACTATCAATAAAACTCTTGAAAATATTTATAAAGAATATGAAAAAAAATGAAAAATTGGGAATGTCTGCACATTTACTTGATGTATGCGCTTCTTCTTGCCCTAAAAGAAATTTTCTGTTATTATTAATAAGTGAGGCTATTCAAAAATAATTGGTTTACGCGGTTTGCCAAAAAAGAAGGTATTAATGATGCCGAACTAAAGGAAACGGATGGATATGAAATATAAAAGTGAAATTTACGAGGTAGTACATCAGGACGCAGTTGAAATGTTTAAAATAGGCGCTATTTCTGAGGATAGAATGAAAGAATATGATAAAAAATGTCTCGTTCAGGAAACAGAGACATCATATACCGCAGACAATTCCCCAAAAACAGAATATGTTGCAGCAGCCAAATAACAATTAACAAAGAAAAGTGAACAAGGTACACGCTCCAGCTTAAGTCATCTTCTTCTTGCGATAAATCCCATTCTTCTTAAACAGTTCATCGTATCTGTTTTTATTTTTCTTTATCAGATACTCCACAAGGAAGGAAATCAGAGTAATAATAAAAACAATACAAGCCAGTACCAGCAGATAACTGTACGGTAAGCCGGGATTTTCATAGGCGAATAGTTTTGTAATCTTATGTTCTTTTGAATTGATACGGGCTAGTATTAACCCAGCAATAGATAACACAATTATTACTACGGTAAAAAGAACGGTAAACCTTATAACCAAGTCAATTAAAAATTTTTTTCTTTGATTTTTAGTCATGATACTTTCTCCTTCGCGTATTCAGCTTCAAAAATAAGTTTTTTATCTTTTCCGGCGGATTCATCCGTCGGTTCATCAGCGTAATTGATAACCAACTGTGGCGCGGAACGGGAAAATAGCCGCTTCCACCATTTTTCCTCTTTAACGATTTTTTGCGAAATTATTTTTTCCTGCGGAATAAAAATTGATTTCTCTTTGGGCGGGTCTTTAGCGTTAGCTGCAAATTGTGTCAGCAAATCAAAAATGCTGTTCTGCGGGAAATTATGAAACCTGAATCCGCCCGACGTATTTATAATAAGCCCCCAAATGCCGCTCCACCCCTTCTCGTCAAATTCATCCCAGCCGCAAATATACTTCCCTAAGCCGCGCGTAAGCACTTTTTCGCCTGTTTTTTCTTCGTATTCCCGCCAAAATGTTTCAGGCGATTTTTCATCTTTCTTAAAGAACATTAGCTCAGTGTCCTTGTCGCTACTATGTCTATTTTACTGCCGTTCCAGTCCGCGATTACAATATCGCCCGTTTTTACGGGAAGAGTAATTTTAGCTTTGTAAACGTCTTGTAAAAGGGCAGAGATATTTTCCTTTGGGCAGGGAGTAGCGGTCTTCACCGGCACGCGCCTTACAGATGAGACACGCGCCTGCCCGTTGATGGCGCAAGTGGCGGTTACTACGCGTTTTGGCGCGCGGATTTCTTCCATCGCGTATTCCGCGCCCCGTTTGCATTTATTGCCCGTTACGGAAAGAGCATCCTCACCTCCGCTGTCGTCAACTTCCAGAGAACATCCCATCGGGCAGACAATACATGTAAAACTTCGCATAACACCTCTAATTAATACTGAATTCCAAAACTGAATTTGAATTTAATTCCATCCCTTCAAAATCCTTTGGACATAACTTAAAACTGATCATTTCAGAAGGCTGAACATGACGCTCCTTTTTGCTCTTAATCACTTTATCGCCAAGACGCAATTCAAGAACAGCGTCATTTTTTACAATCATGGAGCGCATATAAATAATATTTTCCCTGTCGGGGGCAAGCCGCGCCGGGTTCACATAACGGACGTGTGAACCTGCTTTTGTGTATATCTGGAAAACGGGATGCTCTCCCCTCATCCACGACGCGGCGTAGCGTCCCGCGCGGCGGCTTTCTTCGCAGACCCAATCGACAAGATCGTGGACATGGAGCACATTGCCGCTGGCAAAAACTCCGTCTATGTTAGTCATTAAGGATGAATCTACTAACGGGCCGTTTGTTACGGCGTTTATTTCCACGCCGGCGGCTCTTGATAATTCGTTTTCGGGAACAAGACCGACCGATAGCAAAACAGTATCACAGTCTATGCGAAAACTTTTATCGGGGGCAAGCACGCCGTTTTTCATCGGGGTGACTTCTATTCCTTCAACGCGATCATTGCCAAAAACGCCCGTAGTCTGCGATGACAGGTAAAGGGGAATGTTGTAATCGTTAAGACACTGAACAATGTTACGCGTCAAGCCGGCGGGATACGGCATTATTTCCACTACGGCTTTTACCTTGCAGCCTACCCAACTCATGCGCCGCGCCATGATTAGCCCGATGTCGCCCGAACCTATAATTACAACTTCCCTGCCGGGAATGTAGCCCTCTATGTTTACAAGGCGCTGCGCGAGACCAGCCGTATAAATCCCCGCCGGTCTGGAGCCGGGAATTCTTACATTACCCCGGTTTCTTTCACGGCAGCCCATTGCAAGCAATACGGCACGTGTTTTAATTTTTACCGCTCCCGCCGGAGATACGCAGTATAACTCCTTAACTTGCGATGAGGAATTATCCTGTGAAAAGCGCGTAACGGTCGTGTTAAGATAAACCGCTATCTTCGACTTTATCACGCGCTCAATAAACCTCTCCGCAAATTCGGGGCCTGTCAATTCTTCCGAAAATTCATGCAAGCCAAAACCGTTATGTATGCACTGCATAAGAATACCGCCCAGGTGATCTTCCCTGTCGATTAACGCGCAGGAAAAACCTTGAGCTTCCAATTCAAGAGCAGCCGCCATTCCCGCGGCTCCCCCGCCGATTACCGCCGCGTCATATTGGATATCTTTCATAATACGCCGTCCAATACGCGGCTTTTTCCGCCGTGTTTCGTTACTTCTTCCCAGGAAAGATTAGCTTCCCTCATAATAATTTTTATTATCTTGTAACTGCAAAAGCCACCCTGACAGCGCCCCATCTGAGCGCGAGTAAAATATTTTACCCCGTCCAATGTCGTATGCCCCAATCTTACAGCCTGAATAATTTCCGCTTCGCTGACATTTTCACAACGGCAGACAATACTGCCCCATGCGGAATCTTTGGCGATATAATTGTCAAGCTCCTCAAAGTCAAGTTCCCGTGCGCGAGGGTGGTCTTCAACATAAGGATCCCAATGCGGTTTTTCCGTTAGCTGTAAATCCATATCGACTAAAATATTTTTTACATACTCGGCAATCGCAGGAGACGCCGTAAGCCCCGGACTTTGAATTCCCGCTACCTGCACAAAAGCGGGAACTTTTTTAGAAGCTTCAATATAAAAATCCTCTCCAAGACACGGGCGAAGCCCCGCAAAATTAGTGATAACGTCGTTTTGGCTTAAAGAGGGTATCATCGTTTTTCCTGAAACTATTATCTGTTCAAGATGTTTGGCAGTAGTTGAAAAATCATTTTTATCCAGTACCGCGTCCGCGGTGGGGCCAACAAGGGCTGTCCCCTCAACCGTCGGGATAACCAACATCCCTTTTGAAACAGCAGTTGGAACGGGAAAAACCACTTTTGAAGGGCAGGCTTTGGTCAATCTGTCCAAAAGAAAATATTCGCCCTTTCTTGCGCTAATCGTAAATTCTTCCGCCTTGAAAGCCTTGGACACTTCGTCCGCAAAAAGACCAGCAGAATTAATCGCGTAACGCGCTTTTACTACCCTTCCGTCTTCCGCGCGAATACTCCAAAAATCTCCGCTTCGGTCAGTCTCGCTTACCTTAAAATTCGTAAACAGTTCTACCCCGTTCTTTCGCGCGGACTCAACCAGCGCAAAGACAAATCGGTATGGCTCAATAATTCCCCCTCCGGGCGCATAAAGGCCGCCGACCGTATCCGAAGAAAGTTTAGGCTCAAGTTCCAAGATTCGCGTATGGGAACAAAGTTCAATCCCTATTACTTCGTTCTCAACCCCTTGCAGATAAAGGTGTTCGATAACCTTCATCTCTTCCTCATGCATGGCGGCGACAATTATCCCGCAACGGCGGAAGGGAAAGTTTAACTCGCGCTTTAATTGGTCGAACATCAAACTGCCCTGCATTTCCAGCCGCGCTTTTAAGTACTTTTTATTATGGTGGAAACCGCCGTGAATAATGCCCGAATTTGCCTTAGAAGTTCCAAATGAAACATCCGCGGCTTTTTCCAGAATAACGGTTTTTATATTATAAGCTGAAAGCCTACGGGCGATGTTCGCGCCGGAAACTCCGCATCCTATAATGGCAACGTCAAAATCCATACTTATATCATATAGCCTAATTAAAAATATTGCCATATAATAAACTTATGAAACAAGTTAGAAAAAGGCTGTTCATCAACAGAAAAACCGGCGCAAGGGAGCGGGTTAAACTTATCAAATGGGCGACCGAAAACGAGTACAACACTCTTGTCTTTCCGCTGGATGATAATTTTTTTAGGGGCGGCGGCGGCAAATACGCAAAGCTGGCGAAACACTTTGCGTTTTATATCGAGGCGGGAGGACACGATTTGTCTTTGCTGCTGCCACGCAGTTTGTTTTTATTTAACAAGGAACTGTTTCGCATGGAACAGGGTAAAAGAAAAATGAATATCCATTTTTGCCCGACCAATCCAAAAACTACCGCCATAATCGCCAAACGCGCTAAAAAACTTTTTATCCGAGCCATGCAGAAAGCTACGCCTGACCGTATCTTTCATCTTCTGCCCGACGAAGGCTGTGAAAATGTCTGGTGCCAATGCCCGCCCTGCCGCGCCTTCCGCCCAATTGATCAGTACCTTATTGCCGTCAACGCCGCGGCGAATGTTCTTGCGGAAATCGATCCTCAGGCAAAACTGTCGTACATTGATTTTGACACGGAACCTGAAGCGGCAAGGGTTAAGCCTAAGAAAAATATGATCATCGGCGAAAAACCAACATCGTCTTGAAGCAGTATTAGGATTAACGAGAAAAAATATGTCTGATAACTTATTAAAAAAAACATACCGCCCCAGCTTTATCGACAAGACCTACCGTCCCGACGCAAAGGTAGGCAGGTTTTTAACGGTATTGATTCTTTACGGAGTGTCATTCGGTTTTTACAGGGGAGTTCAGGATAATTACCTTGCGGAGATAATTCACATAACGCCGTTTGAGCGGGGGATAGTTGAGTTTTTCAGGGAAACTCCCGGCCTGTTACTGATACTTATCCTCGCGCTGATGTACAGATTTGCTGACAGCAAGGTTTTTAAAATCGGCATTGCGGTCATGGCCGGAGGATGCGTGGGAGTGCTCCTGTCAAGCGTTAGCCCTTTTTTTATGACAAAAATTTTTGTAGTAGTTTTTATGGTTCTTTTCAGCACGGGCGAACACATCATCATGCCTGTGAGGGCTACAATCGCGATGGACATCGCAAAGAAAGAAAAAGCCGGCGCGTCGCTGGGATTGTCTAATTCAATAAGCCAATTTGGAAACATAGCCGGCTTTATTTTTGTTACGGTTATCTTTATCATTCTTGAACAAATCGGTTTTAACAGAAGGGATATTTTCGGTTACAGAATCGTCTTTGGCGCGTCCGCCGCTTTGATGACGGCAGCGGCTCTTGTAGCTGCGGCTCTCCGCGAAACTACGCTCAAAGCACAAAGGCGCAGGTTTTATTTCGCGAAAAAATTTCACAAGTTTTATATGCTGGAAATCTTTTATGGGGCGCGAAAACAGATTTTCCTTACCTTCGCCCCCTATGTGTTAATCCTGCAATACGGCGCCGACCCGTCAATCATGTCGATACTGTACGCAATCTGCGCCGGTTTCGGTATGTTATGCAGTCCCCTCATCGGCAGAATCATCGACAAAGTTGGATACAAAGCGGTCATGGTCGCCGACACTCTCATCCTAATAATAGTCTGTCTTCTTTACGGTTTCGCGCACAGGCTTTTCCCGCCCAATGTCATGCCCAATATTGCCTTCCTTGTCGTATGCTGTAACTTTATTCTGGATTCGATCATCTCAATAGCGAGCATGGCGAGTAACATCTACGTGCAGCGTATCGCCTCTAATCAGGAAGAAATCACCGCTACCCTATCCACAGGAATTTCTGTAAACCACATTATCAGTATTTTTATCGCCCTAATGGGCGGCTGGATTTGGAAAGTTACAGGCATTGAAGTTCTCTTTTCGCTCTCCGCGTTTCTTGGACTAATAAACAGCATTTACGCCGCTACGATAAAAAAGGAAGAAGAGTTCTCTACTAATTAAACCCCAAGACCTCACACAAAGAGCACAAAGGAAGAGAAGAACACAAAGAAGAGGGAAGAGGGGGTTTTTGTCCGAGGGCTATGCGTGGGCTTTACGATAAGATAACGGACAATAACCCCTTATCCCCCTTTGTGATCTTTGTTTCTTCGTGATCTTCGTGTGAACTCTTTCGAATAAAATCATAGTTTACAATTGACTGATAAAGATGTATAATAAAATATGCAAAACTTTGAATATTGTAATAAGACTAAAATTATTTTTGGCAAGGACACTGAAAACCAAGTTGGGAGCGAAACCGCTAAATACGCTAAAAAAATCTTACTTCATCATTCGGGAAAATCGGCTGTAAAATCAGGGTTGATTGACAAAATAAAAGCAAGTTTAAAAAGCGCCGGTGTTGAGTGGGCGGAGTTAACGGGCGTATTGCCGAACCCACGGCTTTCTCTTGTTAAAGAAGGCGTTAATATTGTAAAAAAAGAAAAATTGGAATTTATCCTCGCTGTGGGAGGCGGCTCTGCAATTGATTCTGCGAAAGCCATTGCCGTTGGAGCAGTCAACGACGGCGATCTGTGGGATTTTTTTGAGAGGAAAAAAACTGCTGACAAAGCATTGCCTGTCGGCGCTGTCGTTACAATTCCTGCGGCGGGCAGCGAATCTAGCATAAGCTGCGTCATTACAAACGAAGAAGGCCCGTGGAAAAGGGGCATAAACTTTCAATGCATACGCCCTGCCTTTTCAATTATGAATCCTGAATTGACATATACCCTGCCGCCGTATCAAACCGCTTGCGGAATTACCGATATGATGGCTCACATCATGGAACGCTATTTTACAAAAGTACAACACGTAGAACTTACTGACGAACTTTGCGAAGGCGCGTTAAGAACGATAATCCGTAACGCCAGAAAAATATTTTCAGGCGGAGAAAGAAATTACGACGCGAGAGCGGAAATCATGTGGGCGGGAACAATCGCTCACAACGGTCTTTTAGACACAGGCCGTATCGGAGACTGGGCAAGCCACGCCCTTGACCATGAACTGTCCGCTCTTTTCGATCTTGCACACGGCGCGGGTCTTGCCATCATTTTTCCGGCATGGCTTCGCTACAACATAAAAGAGGACACTCCCCGCCTCGCCCGTTTTGCCGCAAAGGTATGGGGCGTAGACGGCGCTTTTTACGACTACGAACAGGCCGCGTTGGAAGGTATTGTACGCATGGAGAATTTCTTCCATTCAATCGGTATGCCCATACGTTTTTCCGATGCGAATATCGATCTTACAAAAATCCCGGAAATGTCAAAACGCGCCGTTCACTTTGGCGCAATCGGCAATTACCGTAAATTAGAAGAAAAAGACGCTGAAGCGATTTACAGGCTGGCGGCGCGGTAAAAAGCTGTTTTTAAGAGGTAGCGTAAATTTAACAGATTTCTTTATAAAATATTGACATTTGCGTTTTTTGGAGATATATTACTCTTATGAAAAACAAAAAATTTATAGTAATAGTACTCTTATGTCTGGCGTCTCTTGTTACTTGTGTAACAAACCCGCTTACCGGACAAAAAACAATGGCTTTGGTGGGCAATACTGAGCTTTTTTCAATGTCCTTCCAGCAATACAGCCAATTCCTCTCTGAAAATAAAGTCATTAACGGAACATCCGATGCCAGGATGGTAGAGCGTATCGGCGGAAATATCCGAAACGCGGCGGAAAGATGGCTTGCCAGCGAAGGAAAATCCAGTTACCTAAAAGATTACAAATGGGAATACCATCTGGTTGATTCAAAGGAAGTGAACGCGTGGTGTATGCCGGGAGGAAAAATCGTTGTTTATTCCGGTCTGCTTCCCCTCACTCAGACTGAGGATGGGCTTGCCACTGTAATGGGACACGAAGTCGCGCATGCCCTGCTCAACCACGGACAGCAGAGGGTAAGCGCTGGTGTTTTACAGCAGATTGGCGCAGTGGGCGTGGCCATAGTCGCTTCAGGGTTATCCAAAGAAACCCAGGCTCTAGTAATGGCAGCTTACGGCGTAGGTACCACGCTTGGTGGAACTCTCCCTTTCAGCAGAAAACATGAAAGTGAGGCGGATCATTACGGGCTTCTTCTGATGGCTATCGCAGGCTATAACCCCGAAGCCTCGGTACCATTTTGGGAAAGAATGGCCGCTAAAGGCGGCGGTACTATTGAATTTTTAAGTACCCATCCTTCTGACAAAACCCGTATAAAGCAGCTTAAAGCGTTAATACCGGAAGCCAAGAAGAAAGCTATGCAGATAAGATAAAGTAGCAGTCTGTAACATCTAAATCTTTGCTACTAATTTGGATTATTCCGAAAAAAATCTCACAAAGGACACGAAGGAAGAGAAGAGCACAAAGGAAGAGAAGATGGGGTTATTGTCCTAAGGCTAGACTTGTGGACTTCAAGATAAGATAACGGATAAAACCCCTTAATTCCTTAGTGTGAAATCTTCTGGATATAATTTATGTAAAAAAATTGCTATATGCCGGCGATGAGACTCGAACTCATACCCCATTGCTAGGCCGCACTGGCGGGCTTCTAAAGAAGCCCTTGCCTTTTTCTAATTTGCGACATTTTTTGGTGCTACGGCGTGCGGCTTTTTTCATCCGCACGGCTATGCCGTGCGTTCAATTGCCGAGGATTAAAAGTCCTCAGTGTCTGCCATTCCACTTTTGGTCGCACTGTCGGTCACCTAAAGGTTCCCTTGCTTTTATCTAATTTGCGGTATTCGTTGGTGCTCTCAACGGGCGGCTTTTTTCATCTACACGGCTTCGCCGTGCTTTTTATTAGTTGTGCCGGCGATGAGACTCGAACTCATACCCCCTTGCGAGGAGGGGATTTTAAGTCCCCAGTGTCTGCCATTCCACCACGCCGGCTGATTTGATTGCAGTTTATAATTTACTAATTAGATAAAAAGATGTCAATGGTTCTTGAAATTTACTAAAGAATATGGTAGTATATTAGAATAAAATTTTAGGAGGCGTAAATTGAAAAAGAAAATACCTACAAGAATCTATCTTACCGAAGATGAAATGCCAAAACATTGGTACAACCTTAGGGCGGACATGAAGTCGAAGCCTGACCCGATGCTGCATCCGGGAACCCTTAAACCGGTAACTTCCGCGGATTTGGGGCCTGTTTTTTGTAAGGGCGTAATTGATCAGGAACTGGACGAGACTACGCGCCTTATCCCCATCCCTGAAGATATTCAGGATTTTTACCGGGCATATAGGCCATCTCCGCTTGTCCGCGCTTATTACCTTGAGAAAGCGCTGGAAACGCCCGCGGAAATTTATTACAAGTTTGAGGGAACAAACACTTCGGGTTCCCATAAATTAAACTCAGCGGGACCTCAGGCTTATTACGCGAAAAAAGAAGGGCTTACATCCCTTACTACGGAAACCGGCGCGGGGCAATGGGGAACCGCAATGGCGATGGCTTGCGCTTTCTACGGTTTAAAATTGACAGTGTATATGGTAAAAGTCAGTTCTGAACAGAAGCCTTACCGTAAAGCGTTGATGGAAGCCTATGGCGCAAACTTGATTCCTTCGCCGTCCAATACCACGGAGTCGGGGCGTAAAATATTAGAAGCCGATCCTAAAACAGGCGGCTCACTTGGCTGCGCTATTTCCGAAGCGATAGAAACAGCAGTACATACCGATAAATGCCGTTATGTGCTTGGAAGCGTATTAAATCATGTACTGCTCCATCAGTCAATAATCGGGCAGGAAGTAAAAATAGCGCTTGACAAGTACAAGGTCAAGCCCGATATAATCATCGGATGCGCCGGAGGCGGATCAAATTTAGGCGGACTTATTTCTCCATTTGTGGGCGAAAGGCTTTCGGGCAAATCCAAGACGCGCTTTATCGCTGTTGAACCCGCTTCATGTCCGTCGTTTACGCGCGGTCGTTTTGCCTTTGATTTCGGCGATACGGCAAAAACAACCCCCCTCATCAGAATGATGACTTTGGGCAACGGCTTTATCCCGTCGGCAAACCACGCTGGCGGACTTCGCTATCACGGCATGAACGCCGCGTTATCAAAACTTTTCAAAGACAATATTTTGGAAGCCCGCTCCGCGGTTCAGACCGATGTTTTTGACGCGGCTGTCCGTTTTATGAAGGTGGAGGGCATACTTCCCGCGCCAGAATCTTCTCACGCGATTAAAGTCGCCATTGACGAAGCTCTGGAGTGCAAAAAAACTGGCGAAAAAAAGGTCATCGTTTTCGGTTTAAGCGGAACAGGGTTCTTTGATATGACTGCTTACTTGGCATATAACAATAAAACAATGGAAGACCATATTCCAACCGACGCGGAACTTGAGCGCGGATTTGCGTCTATTCCGCAAATACCGCAAAACGCGTAACTTACAAATTTCCTTATGTAGACCGCCGTATGTCTTAAGCGAACACTTCGACATACGGCGGTTTTACACCCACAATCACAAAATAAAATAATATGGAATATCAAAATAATACGAGTCTAAAGCCGCCGTTAAAACCGCCAAATTGCATCAAATGCGCGCATTTCAGAATCACATGGGATACTACATTTCCTCGGGCATGCGATATGTTTTCCATTAAGTGCGCTAATTTTCCGTCTCATGAGGTATTTCGGGCGACAGGCGCAAATTGCCCGTCGTTTAAATTAAAAGAAGGATTAAAGTAACAGAGTTATTGGAGATATTTAAAAAGAAAAATTTCTACCACGAACCACACGAACAACTTTAATACTAAAAAACGCCTAAACAAGTGCCGACTGACTTGGCGGTATCAATCATATAATGATCTGTCGGTACGCTTTTTACTTTACCTTCAGGGATGCTTAAATCTACAGAGGTAATATCATTGCCGTTTAAGGCTACCATGCGTCCGTAACTGCCCTTCGCCAGAAGTTCCACGGCGGCGGTTCCAAGACTGGTCGCAAGCACGCGATCCGCGGCGCTGGGAATGCCGCCTCGCTGCACATAACCCAAAACAGTAGCGCGGGTTTCCATGCCCGTCTCTTCGCCGATTTCACGGGCGACGCGATAAGCCACAGAAGGACCGTTATCAAGTCGGTATTTTTTCCTGTCTTTTTTTTCCATTTGAGCTTCATTTATTGACAACGCGCCTTCAGCGACAACCACTATCGAAAATGTTTTTCCAGATTTAGCGCGTTCTTTTAAATGATTGCCAATGGCGCGCACGTCGTAAGGAATTTCCGGAAGCAGAATAACATCGCCGCCTCCAGCGACTCCGGAATATAACGCAAGCCATCCCGCCTTGTGTCCCATTAATTCAATTACAATAACACGGCTGTGACTTTGCGCCGTGGAATGAAGACGGTCTATCGCTTCCGTGCAGATAGACAAAGCCGAATCAAACCCGAATGTTTTGTCTGTGCCGACAATATCGTTGTCAATGGTTTTGGGAAGCCCGATTACATTGAGGCCTTCCCATGCAAGTTTATAACCCGTAGTGTTTGTACCGTTTCCGCCAAGCACGACAAGACAATCAAGTTTAAGTTTTGAATATGTTTCCTTAATCGCTGAAACTTTTTCAAGCGCGATTTCATCTTTATCATCAGTACTAAACGGTTTTTCCCTGCTTGAACCTAGGATCGTTCCGCCGCGCGTTAGAATACCGGTAAAATCTTCCGGTTTAAGCACCTTTGTATCCTCGTAAATAAGGCCGCGAAAACCTTTTGCGATACCGATAATTTCCATGTCATAAAGATCATGGGCCGCGCGGCATACTCCGCGAATCGCGGCGTTCAGTCCGGGACAATCGCCGCCCGCCGTTAAAATTCCAATTCTCTTTGTTACGCTGTGAGCCATAACTCATTGTATAATTAATTAAAATATTTTGCAAGTTTATTTTTTAGCTTCGTTCCAATATTTGTCCATAATACTCAGATTCTCTTTTTTCATCTCTTGCCCCGTTTCTTTCATTTTATTTTCTACATGCTTAAAACGGCTGATAAATTTGCTATTAGTGCGGTTAAGGGCGGCTGAAGGTTCAATTTTTAAGAAACGGCAAAGATTAATTACTGAAAAAAGCAAATCTCCTAATTCTTCTTCCAATTCTGCCGTATTGGCAGCGGCGCGTACTTCATCAAGTTCTTCCTTGATTTTCCCTATTACTCCTTCCATGTCAGGCCAATCAAAACCGGCTTTGGCGGCTTTTTTTTGCAATTTAAAAGAACGATCCATCGGCGGAAGCCCGCCGCTTACTTCGTCAAGTATTGAATCTTTCGGCTTTCGTCCCTCCTGATTCACTTTAATTGCCGCCCAGTTGTTTAAAACTTCGGCGCTGTCCTTTACTTTTACTTCGCCAAAAACATGCGGATGGCGGCGGATTAGTTTTTTACTCACATTTGATAACGCGTCCGCGACTGAAAATTTTCCTTCCTGTTCATGCATATAGCTAATCATCGTCGCAAGTAGAAATAAATCTCCAAGCTCTTCCCTAATATGAGAAGGCTCATTTTCATCAATGGCTTCAAGACACTCGTAAGTTTCTTCGATTAACGCTCCCCTAAGCGAAGAGGGAGTTTGCTCTATATCCCACGGACACCCGCCGGGACCGCGCAACTTTACAACAATATTGTATAACTCTTTATAAGCTTCATCTGCCGTCATTTTTGCTCCTCGCCTTCAGTTTTATTTATTGTTATCTTCTTTTTTGCCCACTCTTTTAACAAGGTTTCAGGCTCTCCTTCAAAAGTTTGCATTAATAGATTAGCACCCGCGTCAAGAGCGGGCATAAGAGTCTCTTGCTCGTCTTTTGTAAAATCCGATAAAACCCAATCGTATATGCCTTCCCCGCTTCCTTCGCGCCCGCCTTCGCCGGGAAGCCTGGAATCAGGACGGCCAATGCCTATCCGAATGCGCCAAAAATCCGCGCTGTTAAAACATTTTTTCATGGAACGAAGCCCGTTGTGTCCCCCAAGACCGCCTGAAAACTTTAAGGAAATGACACCTAACGGCAGTTCCAATTCATCATGAATTACAATAATTTCTTCTATGCCAATTTTGTAAAACGCCGCGACAGCCTGCACGGATTCGCCCGAAAGGTTCATAAATGTTTCCGGCATAATAAAGTGTTTATCCTCATGCGAAGTATACAAACCTTTGTATTTTTTTTGCCATGATAATGACTGATAAAACGGAAGCGATTGCGCGAGCATACGACCGGCATTGTGCCTGTTACCGGAATATTCCGCGCCGGGATTGCCAAGAAAAGCGGCTAATTTTATCATTTGGGAGTCCTTTTATTCGCCATAATAATCAACACCGCGATATCTCCCTGCCTTACGCCGGGTATACGCGCCGCCTGACCCACATTCAGCGGTTTTACAGCCGCCAGTTTTTCCTTTGCCTCGGTTGAAAGCCCCATGACAGAAGCATAATCTAAATTTGGATCAAGTTTAATAGCGTCCATTTTAGCCGCTTTTGCGGCAAAGCGAATTTCTTTTTCTATGTAACCGGCGTACTTTTTATCAAGCAGCGCCCTCTCCGTCAATTCAGCCGGGTAACGCGACAACTCCGCGTCATTTCCATCAAGCGAATAATCAGTCTGCTTTCGCTTGTCAAGCAGTTCATTGATTTCGTCTAACATTTTAATTTTTTCTAAAAAGCGTTCCCAACGAATGTCGTCTACAAGCCCCGCATCGCGTCCTTTTGGAGTGAGTCTTGTATCAGCCGTGTCGTGGCGGAGCATAAGGCGGTGTTCCGCGCGGCTTGTAAACATTCGGTACGGTTCTTTTGTTCCAAGCGTCGTAAGGTCGTCAACTAAAACTCCGATATACGCTTCCGCGCGGCTTAGCACAAGCGGCGGCCTTCCCAACATTTTCATAGCGGCGTTTATTCCCGCCATTAACCCCTGCGCCGCGGCTTCTTCGTAACCTGACGAGCCGTTAGTCTGCCCCGCCATAAAAAAACCTGATAGGCGTTTTGACTCAAGAGACGGATAAAGATCGAGAGGATCGATGTAATCGTACTCCACCGCGTAGGCGGGACGGACAATTTTCGCGTCCTCAAGACCGGAAATACTGTGAATAAAATCGCGTTGAACGTCTTCAGGCAGCGAACTTGACGCGCCGTTCATGTACATCTCGTTAGTTGAAAGTCCTTCCGGCTCAATAAAAATATGATGCCTTTCCCGCTGAGGAAACCGCACAACCTTATCCTCAATAGAAGGACAGTAACGCGCCCCTACTCCTGTTATTTTCCCTCCAAATAAAGGGGATCGGTGAATATTGGCTTTAATAATTTCATGCGTTTTTATGTTAGTGTAAGTAATCCAGCACGGCAAAGAAGGCCTATCTCTTAAAATGCCGTCCGCTCCCGTTTGAGCGCAAAAAGAAAACGGCCTCATTTCATCGCCGTCCTGTTTTTCCATTTTTGAAAAGTCGATAGAATTTTCCGCAATCCGCGCCGGCGTACCCGTCTTTAACCGTCCTACAGGAAAGCCCAGACGGCGTAGGGATTTGCCCAGTCCAACAGCCGCTTCTTCCCCAAGCCGTCCGCAGGGAGCGTCATATTCGCCGATAAATATTTTTCCTTCCATGAAAGTCCCCGCGGAAAGAATCACAGTACGCGCCGTTATATGATGTCCCCGCGTAGTAACAATACCGCAAACTTTAGCACAAACAACGGCGCAATTAGCGGCATCTCCTTGCGAGGCGGTATTTTTATCACTACCCTTCTCTATTATCAAATCGATAACAGTATCCATAAAAATCGTAAGGTTTTTTTGCTTTTCCAAAACAGAACGCGCCGCCATCTGATACATTTGTTTGTCGGCCTGCGCTCGCGGCGCCTGTACGGCGGGGCCTCGGGAGCGGTTAAGCACCCGGTATTGAATCATTGTCGCGTCCGTCAATTTTGCCATCTCGCCGCCAAGAGCGTCCATTTCGCGCACAAGGTTGCCTTTGGAAAGGCCGCCAATCGCGGGATTGCATGAAAGCGCCCCAATCCTGTCGGGGTTCTGCGTAACGAGGAGAGTGGAAAATCCAAGACGGCTAGTAGCAAGGGACGCTTCAATCCCGGCATGACCGCCGCCAATTACAATGGTATCAAAGTCCATGAGTATTAATCGTAGTATAAATTATATACGCGCTTATAGGAAGTCTTAAATTTATTCGAAAGGATTCTCACAAAGAACACAAAGAGGGGACTAATTAGCAGTGAGTAATGAGAAATGAGCAGTGTTATTGTTCGTTATCTATGCGTGAGCTTCACTATAAGATAACGGACAAAAACCCTACTCCCTACTCCCCTCTTTGTGTGAAGTTTTCTTGCGATTACTTCCCTACGCAGAAGTTATTGAACATTTTTTCCAAAAGATCAGCAGTTGAAACTTCTCCTGTGATTTCACCGAGAGAGCTAACAGCGTCTTTTAACAGGGGGGCTATTATGTCTAATGGTTCATCGTTATCTGACAGAGTTAGGGCTTCTTCAAGAGAGGAGCAGGCGGCATCTACAAGATTTTTTTGGCGTACAGTACCAAGCGCGGCGGATGATATGTCGCTGTGTAACTGCAAATCTTTTATCCCTGCCGCGGATGTAATTGCCGCATAGAGTTCTACCATGCCTTCGCCGGTCTTCGCGCTGACACAAATCGGGATTTGTCCGCTAACCTGCAACGATTTCTGCAGTGGGGCAATATCGCATTTATTCCAGACTAAAATGCGCCTGCTAATATTCGCTAAAAAATCCCTGTCTTCGTCTGTCAGACTGCGCGCGCCGTCAATTAAATAAAGAACAATATCGCTTTCTTTTAAAAGTTTGCGGCTGCGCTCTACGCCTATTTTTTCAACTGAGTCTCCTGTTTCGCGCAATCCCGCAGTGTCAATTAGGCGAATTGGTATCCCTTCAACACTGACCCACGCTTCAATCCAATCGCGCGTCGTGCCGGGAATTTCCGTAACAATGGAGCGATCCTCTTTTAACAGAGCGTTAAAGAGACTGGACTTGCCTGAATTGGGACAGCCGGCAATTACAATCGTAATACCATCCTGATACACTCTTTCTATCTGCCATGATGCGGACAGTTTTTTTAACCGACCTAACGCTTCCAGCGCAGTATCTTTTTTTGGAAGTCTGCCTTCAGCTTCTTCCGCGTCGGCGCTTATTTCATCTTCGGAATAGTCAAGATAAATTTCCGCGGCGGCAAGAATCTCTACAAGTAATTTTTTTATGCTGTCAATTTCATCATGTAAAGAGCCGGACAGTCGAGATACCGCGTGGCGGCGGCTTGTTTCTGTTTTCGCGGAAACAAGTTCCATAACGGATTCGGCTTTTGTAAGATCGAGTTTGCCGTTCATAAACGCGCGGAAGGTAAACTCGCCCGGTAACGCGTCACGGAAACCCGCGCTTTTTAACACCGCCATTACGGCTTTTCCCGCTGTAATGCCGCCGTGACAACAGATGTCAAGACTGTCCTCGCCCGTATAACTTTTGGGGGCGCGAAAAACAGAGATAAGCACGTCGTCTATTTTGTCAGCTGCCGGTTCTTTTGTCGTTGAGACAATCCAGCCGTGAATAACCGTGTTTCCGGGAGCCGACGTAAGCGGCGATGTATTCTCTTGAAGCGAATTTTTTGTTCTTGCCGCCGCGAATACTGACGACGTTAATTCTATTGAACCTTTTCCCGATAAGCGAATTAATGTTAACGCGCTGTTACCGGGGGTAGTCGCAAAAGCGGCAATAGGGGATTCATCGCCATAGGACGCGTTATCACTGCCGCTTGTCATTTTGTTCCGTTGAGTCATTCGCGTTTACGCCGGCAAGGCGTATTTTAATAAAGAGCCAGGGAGCGGCTACAGTAACCCACATGCTCATAACCACATAACACAAAAATCCGTAAATTAGAATATACTGGCTATTGGAAATTTGACGCATCATTTCATTAACCCTGAATAAAATTAGCGCAAGAACGGCTATTCCTAAAATAAAGCGCGCCAGCAAAATAAGCCACTTTACCGCTCCTTTCCTGTTAAAAACATCAGAGCTTTTAAAACCAATATATCGCTTATTTAAACAGTAACCTATGCTTAATCCAAGCATAATTCCGCCCGGAAAAACATTTTCAAAACTTGGCCGATAGAGAATCATAAGAAACGAAACTGCCGCGGCGGTTATTATGTACGCCCTTAAACCGCCCTTTGATAAAAGCACGTCAATTTTCTTTCTAAGAAATAAATAAATACAAGAAATAACCGCGATAATTATCCATGTAAAATTAATATCTAACGGTATTTTCTCTTTAAAATGCCAGTATAAAAGCAAAGACCAAATACAAAGAAGAGCCGTTATAGTAATCTGTAAACCCGCTTTTTCATTAACGCACCAGTAAATAAAAAAAGGCGCTAATAAAAATAAATAAATTAATTCCATTTTAAAACCCCTCAAAAAAAGTATTTCGCAGACGGTTAACCGAATTGCTCTGAACGGCGGTCATTATTACATTAGCGGCGGTATTTGAGATCATATTTCTTATAATAGTCTGCATTAAAATTTTATCAATAGTAATAAGCACGAAAAATTCATAGTTTTCAGAAGGGGCTTCGGCGTTTTCCGATCTGGTTTTTATCCAATAAATATCTTCTTTTACGGCATCCGGATATACGGCGTTATACGCGTTATGTATCATTGCTTCGTAAAACCTGCCGTATTCATCATCAGGATACAAAGACGCCGTAAGGTACATTCTCTTTTCTATCCTTGCGGCGGCAAGCATGGGAAAATCCTGCGTCACAGTATAAAAATCAGCCCATTTATTTAACGCGGTAATATTTTCTCCTTCATTAACTCCAATAAAAACATATTTATTGCTATAAGCTTCCAGTTTTTCAACAGCTTCTATCCCTCCGTTTAAAAAAGAGCGAAGCCATGCCGGAATTAATCTTGTCGAGCCGTTTTTGGTTTCAATTATATTGCCAACATCAATGGAAATACTATCTTCATCTTTAGGTATGCCGGAATCGGGAACAGGAAAATAATTAGTCGTTTTCCGGCCGGCGCATGAAAATAAAATCAACATTATTGATAAACACGCAGCCGCAAGATATTTTTTTTTCATATAAAAAATTAGTTCTCAAGGAGGGGGACCGGCTGATCTTCATTTACTACAGGTTTTTCAGTTACAGTAAGTATGTCTTTTGGCGGCATATAGTACAAGGCAAATTCATCCCAAAGCGCAGTATACTCATAAGGAACGCTTATTTTTACCTGCTTAACGGGAGATTCTGGACTTTCAACTTCTTTAGGTTTTTCTACTTCTTTAGGTTTTTCTACTTCCTCAGTTTTCTCTACTTCTTCTGATTTCTCAACTTCTTCTGATTCTTTAATTTCTTCAGATTTTATAACTTCTTCAGACTCTTTAACTTCTTCAACTGAAATCTGTATTTTATTAAATGAAGCGTCTTCCATGAATCCAAGCGTAATATTAAATTCATTTTTAATTTCCGCCTCAAGCGCGATTGGCTTTATTGACAATTCAACGGGCGTCGGGTTTCCGATAATATTGATTTGCGCCGTCAGCAAACCGCTTTGAATTGAAAATTTAACGCCTGCGGTTAAAAAAGAACTATCCTGCTCTACAACACGAACGCTTTCCGATGATTCATCTGCCGATGTTGATAAACTTACAGTTTGTGAAACTACTTTTAATGGAGAAGTCAATTTTAAAACAAGGGATTTATCTTCCATGAACAAAGTCATTATCACGCTGCCTGAAGAACCGAATTGTACCGAGAAAATATTGCCGTTATTTAAAGGCTTAAACCGGAATAAGGCTTGCCATATTTCCACCCCTTTATTTACAACCGGAATTTTCGGCAGGGTAAGAATATTATTATATCCCGTAGCAAGCCCGTAAGTTCCGTCCACACCCATCCATTTTGGCTTAGTTCCGGAAGCGGGTTTTAACGCCCTATCATTGGCAGGCTGTTTTGAATCATTTAAATTACCTTCCATCTTATACCAGTGCGTCATCTGCGTAACATTTGGGGAAGCAAGATGCACGTCTGTTATCTTAGATGAAACAAGCAGGGAGACTTCTTTTTTATATCCCGTTAACCCGTTAAAATCCTCTGTAGGAAAAATTTCCGCGCGTAAAGAAAAGAAACCGCTCTGTTCCGGCGCTTTCCAAAAAATAAAGCCCATCCCTTCAGAAAAGGTTCCTTCTTTGATTTTATTCTTCCCTTCGTACCATACGATATAAGGATCCAGCCGTTTGTCAAAGTTCAAATTTACTTCCAGCATTACAACCATTCCCTTTGGTATAAGCTGAGAAGTGCCGCCTACTCCCGGCAAATATACGTTAATGCCTTTATAAGAAAAAGTATTTTTTCCCAGATAAAAAATGTTCTTTTCCGCCCTTTGCAGCACAACTTTACCGCTCATAACCTGAGAAACCATCGTATACATGCCCATAGGTAAATTTTCAGGCATGGGGAAAGCGGGCAATTCACCATCCAAGCTCTGTACGGGAACAATCAATTCATCGCCGTCTTGATAAAAATCAGGCGTTTTAACGTTCACGACTAATGTTGTTTCTTCAAAGTCATCATCATCTGAAATTATATATTCGTCTTTATCCGCGTTTTTAAATTTATCTTCATCTTTATCTTTATCAATATCTTTATCTGTATCTTTATTATCACCTTTATTTTCATTCTTATCTTTATTTACATCTTTACTATCAACTTTATTTTTATCATCATCTTTATTTTTATCTGTATTTACATCTTTAGTATCACTTTTATTTTCATTTTTATCCTTATTTTCATCCGTTTGCGTCTTACCTTCTTTATCTTTAGCTTCCTGATCCAGAACATAAACAACTTTCCACCCGACAATCTCTCCTTGGGAATTCTTTAAAAAAACCGTAAGGGCGGTTACATCGGGATCGTTTGCGACCGGCTCTTCAAAACGGGGGGTTATTTTATCAATTGATCTGGCATAGGAACATTCATCCACAGAAACGCCGTTTATATGCACATTTATCTTATAAGAGCCTGAAGAAGGCCGAATGTTATCTATGGCTTCGCAACTGCCAAAGAAAAAGCCGACAATTACAAGCAGAACGAGTAAAATTAGTGTTTTTGCGCCGTTTTGGACACACATTTCCAGTATTAATATACCATAAAATACACAAGAAATCAACTATATTAAACTATTAGTTTTATGATAATATATTGATATGCGGACTAGGGCAATTATTCATCTTGACCGTTTTAAGGAAAATATTAATTCTGTAAAGAAGAGAATCGGGAAGAATAGGCTTATTTGCGTCCCTGTAAAGGCTGACGCTTACGGTCACGGGGCGGTTAAAATCGCCAAAACCAGCCTGGAAGCGGGAGCTTCCTGCTTTGGAGTAGCTTCAGTATCGGAAGGATTGGCGCTCAAAAAAGGGGGGATAAAAGCCCCAATTTTGCTGTTTTCCCAGCCAAATCCCGATGAAATCCGAAAAATTGTCAGTGCGGGGCTTATTCCCTTTGTTTCAGACGCGGAGTTTGCCTGCGCTTTGAATGAATGCGCGAAAAAAGTAAAAAAAAAACTGTCTGTTCATCTAAAAATCGATACGGGCATGGGGAGGATAGGCTGTTCCGCGAAAGAAGCTCCCGATCTTGCCCGCCAAATTGCCAAATACCGGTGGCTTAGATTAACGGGAACAGCCACGCATTTGGCGGTTTCCGACTCAACAAACAGGCAAGACATCGTCTACACCAAAAAACAGATAGCCTGTTTTAAAAAAGCCGTTAAGGCTATCCGGGCGGCGGGGATTGATCCGGGCGTTGTCCATGCGGCAAATTCAGGCGCGGTAATTTTGCATCCGGACGCGTGGTTCGACATGGTAAGGCCGGGCATTCTTCTTTACGGATACAAGTCCGTGGTGGAATATGAAGCGCCGCTGGATCAATTAAAAAAATTAACCAGATTCAAATCATTAACAGTCGAGCCTGTAATGGAATTAAGAAGCGCGGTCGTATTAATTAAAAAGATAAAAAAAGGCGAATCTGTTTCTTACGGCAGAACATGGACGGCGGAAACCGACACATTAATTGCCGTTCTTTCCGTTGGTTACGCCGACGGCCTTCCGCGCCTTGCAAGCAACAAATGGCAGGTTTTTATCGGCAACGAACTTTATCCGCTGGTCGGGCGTATCAGCATGGATCAATGCTGCGTGAATCTTGGAAAGAAGACGAAAATCAACCGCTGGGACGAAGCAATCGTTTTTGGCAGTCCCGGCAATGACGCTGCGGTACTGGCGAAAATAACGGGTACAATTCCCTATGAAATTACCTGTAATGTTAATAAACGGGTACCCAGAGTATACATGTATTAGCGTATTATTGCCATTAACTTATAAAATTAGTATTATTGTATTGGAGGCGATTAATGAGTCAATATATTGATGAAGATGACGATGATGATGATATTCAAGAAAAAGAAAAACAGCCGGTATTGGATCCTCTCGCGGGACGGATGTTAAAAACACGGACTATTTTGCTTTCCGGAGAAATAAATAAAGAACTGGCGGAAAAAGCCATTCGCCAGCTTTTGCTTTTGGAAGATATGAACGATGACCCGATACGGGTTTTTATAGACTCCCCCGGCGGAGACGCGGACGCGGGCTACGCTATTTTTGACATGATTCGTTTTGTAAAACCAAAGGTCTGGACAATCGGCATGGGGCTTGTCGCAAGCGCCGCGGCTATTATTCAGCTTGCCGCTCCAAGAGACAGGCGCGTAGGGCTGCCAAACAGCCACTACCTTATCCACCAGCCGCTTTCCGGAATACGGGGCGTCGCGACTGACATTGAAATACACGCGAAAGAGCTTGAAAAACTGAGGGCGAAAATAAACCATTTAATCGCGGAAGAAACAGGCAACTCCGCGAATCAGGTTGAAAAAGACACAGACCGCGATTACTGGATGACCGCGACAGAAGCCGTAAACTACGGTTTAATCAGCAGAGTAATAACAAACAGGACTGAACTTTAATCAGACGGATTCTCGTAACTCTTATAAAGGAAGCGCCTGATTTTTTGCTGGGCGTTCTTTTCAAACGGCTCTTTACGAATGCAAAAATCGCTGATCTTTTTAAAAACTGGAAGAGCGCGGTTTACATCATCAATTTCTTTTTTAATCAAATTGAAAATAAAGCCGTCGTCATTTTCCTTGCCGGGATAATCTTCCTTAATAAATTCATAATTGGGAACCATTACGCCATAAATGATTTCACCGCCGGGTGTTTTTCTGCCTACAATCAGCACTTCAGCAATTGTACGCGAAGCCGAAAAATGCGCTTCTACTTCTTCGGGATAAATATTCTTGCCGCCTGAACCGACAATCAGGTTTTTCTTCCGTCCCCTGATATAGATAAATCCGTCTTCATCAATGCAGCCCAAGTCGCCTGTTAAAAGCCAGCCGTCTTTTGTTATAACTTCTTTTGTAGCTTCATCATTTTCAAAATAACCCAGCATTACAGAAGGCGATTTACACGTGATTTCGCCAATACCGTCCGGTCCCGGATCGAGAATCTTTACTTCCGTGTAACTGACGGGAAGCCCTACTGATTCATTGCGTTTATGATGGGGAGTGCTGACGGAAATAAGAGGGGAGTTCTCGCTCATGCCATAACCGTGAACAATGTTAAAACCGAAGGAATCAAAGAAATCCGCCGTCTTTGGGCTTAACGCCCCGCCGCCCGCGACCATTATAAAAATTGATTGAAGATTCGCTTTTTTACGGAAAAATCTAAAAACTTTCCGTCCCCATTCAGGATTGCCTTTTTTTGCCTTTGCCAGAGCGATTTTTCGCAAAACATTCAAAGGGCCGCGGATTATCGGAGAAAGTTTCTGATAACCGGAATCTATCGCCGCCATCACTTTATCATAAAGCAACGGAACAGCGATAAGGTACGAAACTTTTCCGTCTCTTATATCATCCACAACAACCTTACCGACAATTTTTTCGGCGATTACAGTCGGAATGCCTACCGCAAACGGCGCGATAAAGGAACACGTAGTAGGATATGTATGATGCAGAGGCAGAACGTCCATAAATACATCTTTGCTGGTGGGCTCTAACATACGGATTGCCGCGCTTGCGTTAGAGATAATATTATTGTGGGAAAGGGTAATGCCCTTGGCAAAACCCGTAGTTCCTGAAGTAAACACAATAGAACACGGATCGTTAGGCGATATACTGTCCGCAGTAGGTATGGATTTTACGTCGGCATTAACGCCAAATGTATCATATTCGGTTTTATGCCCCGAGGGAGCGTCTTCCGTTTCCGGGCTGATACAAACAGACGCTTTAAGTGAAACGCCGTTGGAAGACAATGAAGAAGCAAACGTCTTTTTTCGGCCTGAACAAAAGAAAACTTTGGCTCTGGTTATTTTAATAATATTAAGACATTCCTGTTCCGTACAAAGAAAATCAACCGGCACAATACAAAGCCCTGCAATAACGGTTCCCATCCAGACAGCCATCCATTCCGGGCGATTTTCAGACCAAAGTACTACACGGTCGCCTTTAGAAAGGCCGGCAGCAAGCAAACCGGCGGCTATTCTTCGGCATTCATCGTTAAACTTGGAAAATGTCCAGCGGGTAAATTCCTTCTGCTTGCCTGCGCGGTACAGGATAAAATCTAAATTGGCAAACTGCCGTGAATGATTATCAAGCATCTGGGCAAAATTTTTATACGGAATATCGGGAAGGTTAGATACATAATCTTCGAATTTTAACATAAATACCTCTCTATAAAAGCTTATATCATTATAGTAAAAATTGAGTATTTTGTCAAAATAATTCGCAACTTTTTACAGGAAAATGTGTCGTACTTTTACTTCGTTTTCACCAATAAATAACGTTTTTTTCCGGCTCTTATTACTAATTCGCCTTCCTTATTCAGCCTGTCATTTCCAATAACGGCAGCCGGATCATTTATTGCCAATAATTCGCCGTCGCTGCCGGAAACAAAAGCCCCTCCCTGTTGAACAAGTCGGCGGCCTTCGCTCTTGGTTGAAACAAGCCCGGTATCAGAAAAAAGGTCCACAATATTGTAACCCGCTTCCAGTTTTGAGCGGGCAATTTCCGAATGCGGCATTGCGGTTTTATCGCCTCCCGCCTGACTGCCAAAAGCCGCCTTTGCGCCTGACAAGGCCTTGTCGGCTTCTTCTTTACCGTGAATGAGCGCCGTAACTTCCCATGCCAGCCGTTCCTTCGCGTCATTTGGATTTTTTCCCGATTCGCACAGATTATGGCACTCATCAACAGACAGAAATGTGAACATAAGCAGGAAGCGAAGAATATCCTGATCCTGCACATTGCGCCAGTACTGGAAAAAGTCGTAAGGGGAAGTAATGGCGGAGTTAAGAAAGATCGCGCCTTTTTCTGTCTTGCCCATTTTTTTTCCGTCCGCCGTTGTAACAAGGGGAAACGTCAGTCCGAAAACTTCAGCGCCTTCAACGCGGCGGATAAGCTCTACGCCGGCGACAATGTTCCCCCATTGATCGTCCCCGCCAATTTGCAAACGGCAGCCGTAACGTCGGTACAATTCCAGAAAGTCATAACTCTGCAAAAGCTGATAATTAAATTCGATAAAAGAAAGCCCCGTCTCCATTCGCGTTTTGTAAGCCTCAAAACTGAGCATCCTGTTTACGGAAAAATGTCTGCCGATGTCGCGTAAAAAGTCGATATAGTTAAGGTTAGCAAGCCAGTCTTTATTATTAACCGGAAAAGCGGTTTTGCCGTCAAAACTGACAAAACGATCAAGCTGGGCGCGGATTGATTCGGTATTTTTATCCAACTGCTCATAATCAAGCATTTTCCTCATCTCGCTCTTTCCCGAAGGGTCTCCAATCCTTGCCGTCCCTCCTCCAAGAAGGGCGATCCCCTTATGCCCAGCCGCCCTAAGATGACGGAACGCGAAATAGGGAACCATGTGGCCTATATGCAGACTTCCCCCGGTAGGGTCAGTACCTTCGTAAAAAGTGACGGGACTTTCGTCCATTAATTTTGACAGGCCTTCAGTGTCCGTACATTGCTGTAAAAAGCCCCTGATTTTTAAGGTTTCCAACGCTGAGTTCATAGTATTTATTGTACAGATTTTAAAGGTGACTGTCACCTATTCCGATAATAATAAAAATGACCATTGTTGAACTGGTAAAAAAATTAATCACGTCGTGGCAGGTAATTGTCGTAACCATCGTAATTGTAATTTACTTTTTTATAGTCTCCTATACGGCAAAACCTTATCACCGCCCAAGACCAGCCAAAAAACCAAAACCCCCTAAAAAGAAAAAAGCCGATGCCGCCCCCGTCCTAGATTCATCCGGAAGCGCCGATTCAGGCTCCAACGACGAACTAGGCATAGAAGAAGCATAACCTTTAAAAATGAGCAGTGAGCAGTGAGCAATTAGTAGTGGAGTTGTTGTTAGCTAGCGTGGCGTGGTACTTTACGCGTCGATAGCAAACAAGAACACTGCTCACTAATCATTGTTCACTGCTCACTATTCCCCTTTTCGTTCTTTGTGAGAAAATTTTTCGAAAAATTCCTGTTTTTCAGTCAAGCAAATTGAGTACTTCACGCCATATATAGGCGGAGGTTTTTATGATTGAAAACAACAACAAGGAAACTAATGTTTCACAAAATGAAGATCCTTTAACCGGCGCGGTTAAAAATCTGTTTGGGCTTTCGTATCTGTTCCCGTACCAAAGGCTTGTAATGACAAATATTCTGGAAGCCGCTCAAGCGTCGGGGATTCCCGTAAAATGGCCGGGAGAAAGCGAGAATAGCGTCATGGTCGAAGAAGAACCGCAAAACTCAATTTCTCTTACCGACCGAGAAATTTCGGGAAAGCAGATAGTTATTCTGCCGACAGGGGCGGGAAAATCCCTCTGTTTCCAACTGCCAGCAATGTTGATAGAAGGGCTAACTTTAGTCATTTATCCCATTTTATCGCTAATGGCGGATCAACAGAGACGGTTAGGCGAGCGCGGTTTTTCCCCGGTAACAATCAGGGGTGGGCAAAGCAAGGAAGAGCGCGATGAGATTTGGCAAAAACTGGAAAGTGGGCAGAGCAAGTTTATAATCGCGAATCCTGAAGTGCTTCTTACGGCGCAGGTAAAAGAAAGACTGGAAAAAATAAGAGTTGTCCACGTTGTAATTGACGAGGCGCACTGCGTAAGCGAATGGGGAGAAAGTTTCCGTCCCAGCTACTTGGAAATCGGCTCTATATTAAATTCTCTTAATCCGCCGCTTGTCACCGCTTTTACCGCCACCGCAAGCGCCCCCGTACTTGAAAAAATTAGAAAATACATTTTTGGCGACTGCGATGTTAATCAAATTATTGGCAACCCCGACAGGCCTAATATTTATTACACCGCAAAAGGCTGCATTAACCGCAATCTGGCGGTTCGGGATTTATTAATTAAAAACTCGCGCCCCGCGATTGTTTTCTGCTCCTCGCGCCCCGGAACTGAAAAACTTGCCCACTACCTTCGCAGTGAATTAAAAGAAATGGGATATGACTGGCACAATGAAATTCGTTTTTACCACGCCGGGCTAAGCAGGGAAGAAAAAACTAAAACTGAAAAATGGCTGTTAAAAAATACGGAAGCGGTATTATGCAGCACATGCGCTTTCGGGATGGGCGTTGACAAGGCCGACGTGCGCACTGTAATACACAGGGACTGCGCCCCCTCTGTTGAAGCGTATTTGCAGGAATCGGGCAGGGCCGGACGCGACGGAGAACAATCAAAAGCGATTCTTTTGTGGGGGCCGGAAGACGATATGTCCATGAAGAGGGCAAAAACTCAAGCGGATCAAAAAAGACTCTCGGCTCTTTTTAGTTACGCGAGAGATACCGAGCATTGCCGCAGGCATTCACTCCTTGCCATGTTAAATTACGATTCAGGCGGAGAAGCGCCTGAAAAATTTTGCTGCGACATTTGTGAAAAAGAAGCCGCCGGCGGCTTGAGGGAAGAATTGTCCATATTGAATTTTTTTCGGAAAAACAAAAAACACTATACGCAATACGAAGCTGCCGCCGTTTTAGCGCAGAGTGAAACAATTCGCTGGTCGCAAGAAGAAGCCAATCAAGTTATCGGGTACTTGTTAAGAGCCAATAAATTAAGGAGACTTAAATTTCCATGGAAGAATAAAATTACGATAAAATAAAAACTTTCCAATATGAACAATGACATGGACTAGGAGATAGTGAATACATTACAAACAACGATACTAATAACTATCCATCTACACGATGTATGCCCAAGGAATTTATTAAGTACAGGCGGGCATACATCTTCTAGCGGTAATAGAAAAAATAGTGTAAATCACCTAAAAAAACGGTATCACACAATTTTGTGTACATTATTACTTCTTTCCTTCTATTTTTTTCTTTTCGGGCTTGCGGCGAATCTTCTGTACGAAGGCAAGCCGCTGGCGCAATATGCGTCGGCATAAACCTCTTATAAAATCTCAAATATTGTTTTTATACACTCATCAATTTTTTCAAGAATCGGTTTTGGAACCATAGAAACCAGTGAAATAAAATATGACTTATCAATCGTAAGTATTTGTGAAAAATTCACCACCGACGTTGAAGGCAGTTTTGAAACCGCTTTTTCCAAAAGCAAATTTGCAGGAGAACCAGAGTAATGCTGATTTGTGGTAATAACAACGCATATTACCGTATTGATATTGCTCCGGTTAAAAGCATTCCCTTGAATAACCAACACAGGACGCCTTTTTGCAGGTTCAGAGCCTCGCGGATACGGCAAGTCCGCCCACCAAATTTCACCTTTTACCATTACCAATCTTCCTCGCCGACAAGGTTATATTGTAAAAGCTGAATATCCTCATCAATAACGGCTGGATTGTCACGGTAAATTGCATTGAGCCGAGCGGTAATCTCGTCCGCCGTCAACACTTCTTCCCGTCTGTTTTCACGAACTGTTACCAGCACAGGGGTGGTAAATGTTTCACGATATACTTCAGGCAGCCGTATCACGCCATTTTCGATAACCGACTGAAAACTTATAACATTTCCTTGCATTGCTTGTACCTCTTATTCTAACTATACCACTTTTCACGGCTTTTTGAAACCTCTCTCCTTTCCTTCCCCTCTCCTCTACACGATGTATGCCCAAGGAATTTATTAAGTACAGGCGGGCATACATCTTCTAGCGGTGTTGTAATAGTGACAGTCACTTTTTTCGTAAATATTTTCTTACTACGTTATCAGCGGCCATTTTTTGGGCTGTAAAAATTTCCTTAATGACCATGTTGGTAAAATCATTCTCTTTAGAAGACGAGGTTTCACCTTCCCAAAAAAGATCAAGGATTTTCACATTCAACGCGTCGGCAATTCTTGCTAAGGTATCGGGGAAAGGCCATTTATTGCCTCTCTCTATCTCGCTCAGGAAAGGTATTGATATTTCAGAATTAGAAGCAAGGTCGGCTTGCGACCAGAGCCTGTTTTCACGGTAAAATTTGATGTTTTTGGCTAAGATTCCCCTGATCTCTATACCTTTCATGCTGTTTCCTTATAGACATATTAAATTTATCTGATAGATTGACAGTAACGCAAATATCGTATAGAATGTTTTTACTATATCTTATAGAAAACTAGGATAAAAGAAGAAATCAGCATGAAAACAAAAAAACTGACATTGACACCGCTCATTGTTACCACATTTAACAATTCCAACAATCAATATTCACATAACAACCGAATTCGGGAATTCGCCGCAGAACCATTGCGTTCAAAACGGCTTTATATATTCCACTGCCAGTACAGGCAGGAATCACAAACAAGGAAGGTACTTAAAATGAAGAATTTTTTCAAACTATTTGGGGTTATCGCACTCGTGGCGGTAATTGGATTTTCAATGGCGGCTTGCGATGTCGGAAGCGACAGCACCACTACCACAACAACCTACGCAGTAACCGTCAACGGCGGAAGCGGAAGCGGCAGTTATGCGCCGGGGGCAACCGTAAGCATTAGCGCAACAGCGTCATCAGGACAGACGTTCACAAGCTGGACGGTCATTTCAGGCGGCGCAACATTGGCAAACGCAAACAGCGCAAACACCACATTTACCATGCCGGCAAATGCGGTAACCGTTACGGCAAACTTTACAGGCGGCGGCAGTCCCAACTTATCGCTTGACGGCGTTTGGAAGGCTGGAAATGATACTGTCTATCAAGTTGTTACCATTAGCGGCAACATTGGCACTTTTACCAGTTATAATGGTACTGATACCTTATGGTTAGATGCTATAAACAAAGGCTACGTTCAAATTAGCAGTAGTCAATACTGGCGGAATATAACAAGCACTGGCAATTTAACATGGTCAGGACAAGAATTGAGAGTTCAACATTATACTTCTAGCCCTAATGTCGCTATAGGTACATCGTGGGGCAATTGCACATTAACCATGAGCGCAGACGGTCAAACGTTAACAGTAGCCGGTGGTAATACTTATAAAAGAGTCAACACGTCCCTTGACGGCGTTTGGAAGGCTGGAAATGATACTGTCTATCAAATTGTTACCATTAGCGGCAACATTGGCACTTTTACCAGTTATAATGGTACTGATGCCGTATGGTTAGACGCTATAAGCAAAGGCTACGTTCAAATTGGCAGTAGTCAATACTGGCGGAATATAACAAGCACTGGTTATTTAACATGGTCAGGACAAGAATTGAGAGTTCAATTTAATACTTCTAGCCCTAATGTCGCTATAGGTACATCTTGGGGCAATTGCACATTAACCATGAGCGTAGACGGTCAAACGTTAACAGTCGCCGATGGTAATACTTATAAAAGACAGTAGCCTTCGAGTACCTAACAAAAAATTGAGAGTGGAGAGCGGAAAGTCCCGCTTTCTACTCTCTCTGTTATTTGAATAAAAGAAAGATGGGGATGTCCAAAAAGAATTTTAAAACCACGGAGGACACGGAGTTTTGGTACGAAAATATTCTCTTCCTCCGTGTAACTCCGTTTACTCCGTGGTTATATTCTTCCCTCCCTGTTCTCTATCTCATTCCGTGTAAAAGCTCACCCAGTATTCCATGGTTAAATTCTTCTTCCTTTCTTCCCTTTGCGTCTTTGCGCCTCTGCGTGAGCTTCTTCTTCAATTCTTCTTTTGTTCGTGTTGGTTCGTGTTGGTTCGTGGTAAATTCTTCTTTGCATATCATTTAACATTACAGATTATTTAGCCAATCCAAACCCAAACGGAAATAATATTTCACCATTTATAGTTTTACGCCATGTATATGGAGTCCGTCCTGTAAAATTTTTATCGCCAAACAGCACGTCCGCGATTCCGCCGCCTTCGCTGCCGGGAAGCCATGCAGCGATAAAAGCGTCCCAGTTTTTATATTCATCGCCTATGGTCATGGGGCGGCCTGACAACATGATAACGATAACTGGGCAATTATAACCGTAAACCTCTCTCAGCATATCCATATCATTCCGGCGAATATCAATTTGCGTACGGTCGCCCTCTGTTTCAGCATATGGGTCTTCTCCGATTACGGCAATCACCGCGTCGAAGGTTCCTTCAGCCTTGCCGTTTTCGGCGTAGGTAACCGTATTGCCTTTTGCCGAGTTCCGTATGCCTTCCAAAATCGTCGTGCCTTTAGTGATATTACCGTGGCTTCCCTGCCATGTAATTGTCCAGCCGCCGCATTGCATACCGATGTCATTCGCGCCCTGTCCCGCTACAAGAATATTTTTATATGACGGCAATTTTGCGATAATATTATTCTTGTTCTGTAACAGCACAAGCGACTGCGTGACAATCTCCCGCGCCGCCGCACGGTTCGCGTCAGAGCCGATTATGCCGGCTTTTTTTGTCAGCGGCGTTTCTTTAAATAAACCAATACGTTGCTTGAATTTGAGAATTCGCAGAACCGCGTCGTCAATACGCGCCATCGAAACAGTTCCTTCGTTGACCAGTTCCTTTAAAAATTTAATAAAATTTATCCAACTGCCGCGTCCATTAGTAGCCATTACCATGTCAACGCCGGCGTTTATCGCGTTAGCGATCTGCGCCTTGTAAGTGCCGCCTGATAATTGAGTAATAGCCGCCCAATCAGAAATTATAAAGCCTTCAAAACCCATTTCTTTTTTTAACAAATCGGTAAGCAAGTTTTTACTTTCGTGCATTTTAACGCCGTTCACGCTGGAAAACGAAGGCATGAGCGAAATCGCGCCCGCTTCAATAGCAGCCCGGTATGGCGGAAGAATGCGCTCAATTCCGGCGCGATCCAACAGCGCGTTTCCTTGATTACGCCCGTCTATTGTTTGACCTTCGCCTAAAAAATGTTTCATACACGCAAACGCGCCGTTATCCTGCAAACCTTTAATAACATTCGCACCCATGACAGTGACAATATTCACATTCTCGCTAAAACTTTCGTAGGCGCGTCCCCAGCGCGAATCTTCCGCGACGCCAAGCACGGGCGCAAAAGTCCAGCGCGCGCCAACAGCCCGCATTTCTTGCGCTGTTATACGCCCCGCCGTATACGCGGCTTTCGCGCCCTTCTCTAAATCGCCAGCCGCAATCGCGCCAAGCCCCACATTATGCGGCAGAATCGTCGCGTTCAAAACATTATTATGTCCATGCACCGCGTCAAGCCCGTATATGACAGGAATACCCAGCCGCGTCTTGAGTGATTCTTGCGTAAAGCCGTTAATCATATTGACCCAGCCCTGCGGAGTATTTTGCATCGGTATTGAACCGCCGCCGCTTAAAATAGAACCCAACGCGTATTCGGTGATATCTCCCAAACGCACATCGCCCCTCTCGGCCTGAGTCATCTGCCCCACCTTTTCCTCCAATGTCATTAATGACAGAAGTTCCTCAGGCGTTTCCCATTCGGCGGATTTCGCGGATACTTTACTGCTGCATTGCGTAAACAAAAGCAGACTTAACGTAATTAAAATACAGAATATTTTTTTCATGCACACCTTCCTTCTATGAGCTTAATAATATATATAACATATTGAACACATAAAAAATTAACATTTTTAAACAAAAACCGTAAAAAAAAAGTCTGACCACCTGCAAGGTGGCCAGACCGTCTCTTAACAAATAATCCCCAATGGCGGTTTACGACGTTCCGCCGAAGGCGGAATGTAGGGCAGCCGCGCCGCCAGGCGCAAAGGCTGCCCGTAAACCGCTGCGATAAGCGACGTTTTAATGTCGCTTATCGTGGTAGTATACGCTCGTCTGACCACTTTTAGTGGTCAGATGGCGTATACTACTCCTTGAGTCCTCCCATTGTAATACCGGAAATAATAAACCTAGACATTAATGAATAAAAGATAAGAATCGGTATAAGAGAAATTGCTATTCCCAGATAAATCGCGCCGTATTCCGCACGATAAATATTACCACGCAGGTTTTGAACAAGCATTGGCAAAGTATATTTTTTCTCGCTGGAAAGCAGTACGAACGGCGTAATGAAGTTATTCCACGAAGCCACAAAGGTAAAAATAGACTGAGCGGCAAGCGCGGGAACCATAATAGGAAGAATAATAATATTGAATATCCGATACTCGCCGGCGCCGTCAATACGCGCCGCGTCGATTAGATCGGTACTTAGAACGGACATCATGTACTGCCTAAGAAACAAAACCGTTCCCGCGGCGGCTATTCCCGGAATAATTAGCGGGATATAACTGTCGCGGAGTTTTAACACAGCCATAAACTGATAAAAGCCGATAATGGAAAGCGTGCTGGGAAGCATTATTATAACCAGGATAACAGTCCACAGCGCCAACCTTCCTCTAAATCGATAGACATGCAAACCGTAAGCCGTCATCGCTGAAAAGTAAATGCTTAATATTGTAGCGCAAATGGCGATAAACGCGCTGTTTCCAAACCCTTGCCAAATTTGAAAACCTCTTCCGGTTAAGACCCCCCAGTTATAAAAAATATTCGGTAATTTAATGAATTTGGCAAGAGTCTCGCCTTTTTTTATCCTTTGTCCGTTTTTGACAAAAATAATGGTGTTATTATCAAGATTATAATTAGCGATTACTTGACCTTCATCGTCAAAAATTGTAATACGCGGTTGCGTGCTTTCCGTAAATCTCTTAATTACAATTGTTTCACGAGTTCCTGTTTTTTTGTTATCTTCCTCTTTCATTGTTTTTCCCATAACCAGGTCAAGATATTTTACGGTACCGCTTTCAACATCGGCGTCCCAATCAGAAACCGCGACAGTGGTTGACGAGACAAACGCGTCTTTAAGGGGAACAATGACAAACCCCGTATTAATTTGTTCAGTAGATCGGGTGGCGTTAAGCAACAATAAATAAATAGGTATCACCGCTATAAGCCCAAGAACAACCATAATCGCGTGAATAAAATAATTCATTATTGGTGAATCAGATCTTCCCGTACTCATACCGCGCCTCCTTTCTTTTTCTTTAATTCACTACGATCCTGCAAGAAGAAGAAAATTAAAAGAGCGAGGAAGATAGTAATAATAAATATACCTATGGAAATGGCGGCGCCATAGGCATAGTCGTTAGCGCCTCTTCCAAATGACATATTGTACTGATACACGGTTGTAGTCCTAATTTTAAAATTAGGAGAGCCTAGCATATCTGTAAGCAGGAATGGAATGTCAAACATCTGCATACCGCCGATCATGGAAGTAACCAGAATGTAGAGCATTATAGGGCGGAGCAACGGCAATGTTATGTACCATGTTGTTTGACTGCTATTAGCTCCGTCAATGGACGCGGATTCATACAGCGATATGGGAATAGTAGTAATACCCGCCATGAGTATGATCATCGTATAACCATACCACATCCACCACTGGATAAACGCCACCAGTCCTCGCGAAAACGCGACATTACGGAAAAAGTCAATTGCTTCTCTTACAGTTTCTCCGGTAATTGGATCAATTTTTGTCGCTTGAATGCCTAGCGCGTACAGAATTTGATTCGCCGGGGCGGTGACATGCGCGTTGTAACCGAAAATACTGCGGAAGAGCAAGGCTACCGATACGGCGGTTAGCAGGTTCGGCATATAAACAACCGCCCGGAACAGGCCTTTACCGACCAGATTGAGCCGGATATCGGAAAGCCAAATAGAAAGCACTAGGGCAAGACCTAATTGCGGAATAAAGTTAAAAGTCCAGATAATCATAGTATTTCCCAAGGCACCCCAGAAAAACGGATCCTTAACCAATCTGCCAAAATTTTCAAA
The DNA here is from genome assembly GCF_054786175.1 of Treponema sp. R8-4-B8. NCBI lineage: Bacteria > Pseudomonadati > Spirochaetota > Spirochaetia > Treponematales > Treponemataceae > Treponema > Treponema sp. R8-4-B8. The sequence continues at coordinate 217,393 of NZ_BDHE01000489.1, read as the reverse complement.
ACCGATAAAATTGAAATCAGTCCGCAAACCCCGCAGATCTGTAAAACTTAAAATGAAAGTGTACAATGTAGGCCATAAATTAAATATGCTGAACACAATTACAAAGGGCGCGACAAATACATACCCCCAGCGGTTTGTTCTCGCTTCATGACCAATTATTTTTTTTCGCATCGGTCCTCCTATAAATAAAAAAAGGCGCGGATATAAAACCCGCGCCCTTGTTGAGATTACTCTTTAAAGCTACCTCAAATTATCTTACAAACTGTGATTCAGCCTGTGATCTGAAATCAGCAAGAGCCTGAGCCTTGGATTTTTCTCCATTTACGAAAGCGGCGACCGCTTCGTTCCAGAGTCCTTCAATGGCTTCATCGGTTCCTTGAAGAAGTTTGCCATTAACGCCTTTGGCCATTTCAGCAAATTCCGCATAGTGATTCTGTCCGCCGAGGAAGGGTTCACTATAGGTATCTTTAATTTTGTTGATGACATTGATATTGCTTACCATGTCGCCGGTATCTTTTGCCCAAGCTTCAAGGAAGTTGTCATCGGTGGTTACGTAGCGGATAAATTCTTTAGCTGAAGCTACATTCTTTGTTCCTTTGTACGCGCCAACCCAAGTGCCGCCCCAACGATACGCTGAAGGACCTTGAATCATAGCCCAGTCGCCTGATGTGGCGGGAGCATTGGTCTTGAGTACATAGTGGAGACCCCATGTGGGGAGGAAGTATGAGAATACTTCAATCGGTTTTCCGGATTCGTCTTTGAGCTCGCCCTTCATACCGGCAAACCAGCCTTCTGACCACTGACCAACTCTGCCTTCCCATCTGTTGTCATGCAGTGTCTTACAAATATCCATGTACTGTTCCATAGCCGGATCGATTACCAGTTTTCCGTTCACGAGCCACGGATCTTTGCGGGCAGACATGAATGAATTGAACAGATCGTTCAAAGAAGAAACGACTACGCATGAGCCGTCTGATTTATCTTTGAGCAATTTTGCTGTTTCAAGGAATTTGTTAAAGTTTACAAAGTAAGTTTGAATTGTTTTGGGATCATCAGTTCCAAAATATTTCTTTGCAAGGCTGCGGCGATAGAACATAGCGCCGGGGCATGCCTGCCATGACATACCGTATACTTTACCTTTATAAGAACCAACTTCCACCGGGTAGGCAAGAAGTTTGGCCTTGTTGGCTTCGTAAATGTCAGTAATGTCTAAAAGAAGACCGGATTCAACATACTTGCGTACGAATGCTGATTCCAACGCAATGATGTCCGGAGCTCCCTGACCGCTAGCCAGTACCGGGTCTATTTTAGCCTGGAACTGATCCGACGGGGTTTGGGAATACTCAACTGTAATCCCAGGATGGGTCGCCTTGAAACCCCAAGTAGGATTGTTGGTCATATTGGCCAATTCATCAGTAAATGACCAAATCACCAATTTTCCCGAATCTTTTTTCTGACAGCCGCTTATGCTAACCAGCATAAGTACCACACCTAAAATAATAAGTGCTTTCTTCATCTTTTTCCTCCATAAATTTTTTCCAACCTTTATAGGCTAGTTTTTATTTTCTAACATTCTATCACAATAAAAAAATTTATTCAATACATTTTTTTAATTATTTATAAATTTACAAATATTTTTTTTGAGACCGGCGCGGGAGCGCCTTTTTCCACAGAAACAGGCACAGGAGCGGCATCCGAGGCAAAAATCGTATAGGAACCGGGAATTAAGGTATTTTCGCCTTTAGCGTTAAAAGTCTCAAAAAACGTCGAAAAAAGGGCAAATTCCACAGTTTTTGACTTTCCGGCAGGGATAAAAACACGCCGAAACCCCTTTAGCGAGGCAAAAGGCTCATCTTCCCCCCGATTATCTCTGGAAATATACAATTGTACCACTTCTTCGGCATCCCTTTTACCGGTATTGGTTACGGTTACTTTTGCCTTGACACAGCCCCCCGCGGAAAGCTCGGTTGAAGAAAAATTGATGGAATCAAAGCGGAAACTGGTATAGGAAAGCCCAAAACCAAAGGGATACAAGGGTTTTTCCGTCATATATCGATAGGTGCGCCCCTTCATGGAATAATCATTATATGGAAGAAGTTGGTTTGTAGAAGCCGGAAAAGTTATAGGGAGTTTCCCCGATGGAACGGTATCGCCAAAAATAATGTCCGCGACAGCCTTGCCGCCTAACTCTCCCGAATACCACGCGAAAATAACAGCGTCGGCAATTTCTTCAGGAAAAGCGATAGGACTGCCGCCTGTAAGAACAAGAATAATTTTCTTGCCAGTCGCGCGTATTTTTTGAAGGTATTTTAATTGCCATGCCGGAAGTTCAATCGCGTCACGGTCGCCGTTGGAGTCAGAAGCGATCGCGTCTCCCTCCTCTCCCTCAATAGCGCCATCCAATCCCATCACGGCGATTACGACATCGGCAATATTCGCCTCGCCGTAAACGGCAAGCGATTTGCTGTTTTCGCTATACATCAGGCAACCCTGGCGGTACTCCAGATTGATACCGAATTTATCTTTAACTTTTTCACAAAGCCCTTCGAGGATGGTAATGAAGCGCGAACTTAGACCGTAGTAATTGCCAAAGAGCGAGTGAGGGTTAGCCGCCGCCGGCCCCGTAACGGTAATTTTTTTTGGGCTTGAATCGAGGGGGAGAAGATTATTGTCGTTTTTAAGAAGAACGATTGATTTCTCCGCCGCCTTTAGCGCGAGCTTGCGGTGTTTTTCGCAGCTGATAACTTTACGCCCAAGTTTGCCGTATTTGCCCGACCCCGGCGGATCAAACATTCCCAACTTAAAACGCGTCCGCAGTAACCGCTGTAGAGCTGTATTAATCGCCTCCTCGCTGACAAGCCCCTTTTTAAAAGCGACAGTCAGCATGGGGTACGTACAGCCGCAATTTAAATCGCATCCAGCGTTAAGCGCAAGTGCCGCCGATTCTTCCGGCGATTTAGTAATTTTGTGGTACTCGTGAAAGTCGCGGATAGCCCAACAGTCTGAAACAACATGGCCTTTAAAACCCCAACGTCCGCGAAGAATATCTTTAAGCAGAAAATTACTGGCGCAGCACGGTTCGTCAAGAGTACGGTTATACGCGCCCATTACGGATTCAACGCCGCCGTCAACAAGCGCTTTGAACGCCGGCAGGTAAGTTTCAAAAAGGTCTTTTTTGGAAACAATAGCGTTAAAAGTGTGGCGGTCTTTTTCGGGGCCGGAATGGACGGCGTAATGTTTGGCGCAGGCGGCAAGCTTTAAGTTTTCAGGATCATTCCCCTGCAAACCGCGTACCAAAGCAAGAGCGATTTGGCTTGTAAGGTAGGGGTCTTCACCGTAGGTTTCCTGCCCACGACCCCAGCGCGGATCGCGGAAAATATTGATATTCGGCGTCCAGAAAGTAAGCCCCCAGTACTGGCCTCGGTTACCCTGTTTAATCGCCTCGTTATATTTGGCGCGCGCTTCATCTGAAATAGCGTCCGCTATTTTTTCGACAAGCTCATCGTCAAAAGTCGCCGCCAACGCTATAGCCTGCGGAAAAACAGTCGCGATACCCGCTCTTGCAACACCGTGCAGACACTCGTTCCACCAGTTGTATTCGGGTATCCCAAGCCTTTCAATCGCCGGGCTTTTATAAAGCAACTGGGAAACTTTTTCTTCCAGCGTCATCTGGGAAATTAATTCTTTAATTTTAGCTTCTCGGTTCATGGTACGCTCCTGTTTTTTCAATTATGGACGCATTATATAGTAATAAATGTGAATTAGCAAATATCAAATTTATTCGCTTTTTACAAACAACGCCATAAATTCGGCTCTGTTTTTTACGGCAAATTTCTGATAAATATTACTGATGTGAATCTTGGCAGTACCGGGGGCGATACAAAGACGCTCCCCGATTTCATTTTTCCCAAAACCTTCTTTTACAAGCAAATTGGCAACTTCAATTTCCCGTTGGGAAAGCTCATGCTGCGCAAATATATCATTAAGATTGGACATTTCAAAGACAGGCGTTACGTGAAGCGGCACCTGCCGTTTTACCGCCGTAAAGCGCGGCAGTTTTGGGAAGAATAACCACCTTAAAGCCAAAAGCATAAACAACACGGCGGCAATTACTATAAACAGCACTTTATACTCCGTACCGTCAGGCACAAAAGGATCGATTAATGGCGAAAGAAAGGCAAAAGCAACGCTGAAAAAGATAACCGTCGCCGCCCCGTAAAACCAAAAACCGCCTGAGTACAATTCCACAATGGCGGTGGTAAAAACCACCCATGCCGTATAATGAGTAATAGAAATTAAAGTGCTCATAATCGTATCAAGGCGCGGATAATTTTCGAATAACGGCAGGCAGGAGAACAGTAAAAACAAAATTATTGACGGAAGCAGGAACCGGCGTATAAAGCGGTTTATTGAAAGCCCCGCAAGGTATCCTAAAATGGGAACCGCCACCGCGACCAACAAATAATTGGGATGGCTTACCGGTTTAATGGAATAAAGAGGGAGCGCCCTCATATCAAGCACCCCGTTCAGAACGGTAAACACAGACGCAATGCCAATCAGCCGCAGAATAACCGGCCAATCGGTTTTAACGGCCGGTAGGGCAATCGCGTCTTTGTCTGCGCCGTTAGCCGGTTCATCCGCGGCGGAAGCTCGTATTAAATCCCGATAAAGAAACAAGCTTGCCACCGGAAAGACACCGGCCAAAATTACCATGCACCATTTAATAAATTTGAATACAAATACCGCGCCTTTTATTGGGTCTGAAGCCGCTATGGTTTTCTCCAGCGGCGGTATGGAGTAATAACAGGCAAGGACGGAGCCGAGCAGAGCCGCTCCTAAAACCAGCACGCAAAATTTGCCTGTCCTATTTGCCCGTCCGCCAGCCGTCGGCTTTTTCAGCCATGTTATATAGAACAATCCGTAGCATGCGGTAGTCAATATCCCCTCGGGAATTGCCATGATGCCCCTGACCGCCGCAGAGCTAAGCCATAAATGAAAACCAAAAGAGCGCAGGATAAATTCAAAGGCTATTAAAAAAGCGATAAAACAAATGCCGCGGAATAGAGGTTTGTTTTTTCCGATTGGTACGGGCAGGAACAGGGGGCAAAGAAACGCGCCTGCGGCAATACCCAAAAAGTAGAAGATATAAACCGCATACATTACATATTTGGAATCGGAAGGCAAAAAATGAGCAAGTGTAAAACTTAAGTGCATACACAGCAAAATGCCAAAGATAGACAATGAAGACGCAAGCCGTGCAAGGGGTAACAGCCCATTTTGTTTCATACAATTTTATTATAACACAATATGCCTTTCGGCATATATGAAAACCCCTGTTTTTTGGCAAAATATGCCTTTCGGCATATATGAATTTAGGCTTTTTTTTGCAAAATATGCCTTTCGGCATATATACAAATTGGTTTTCCGCGATAAAATTTAGGTAGTAACTTAGCAACATAAGGCCGCGTTGCGGTTTTTGAATTAATATTACCCAAAAGCAGGGTAACGGCAAGGAGTTTTATATGAAGAATATAAGCAAGTTTTTCGGAATTATCGTACTAGTTGCGGTAATCGGATTTTCTATGGCGGCCTGCGGCGATGCCGACCAAGGGGATAAAGACCCTTTTGAAGGCACTTGGATTCAGGAAGACGGCGGAACGAAAATTGTCGCGGCCAACGGAACATGGAAAGCGTCTAATGGGGATAATAATGGGAATTGGTATGAAATTATACGCGGTACTTATTCGGTAGAAGGGAATGAAATATCCGCTGTCATAACTCAGGTTAATACAAGTCTTATGAGCTGGAATGGGCAAGGTACCAGACCTGCGGATCAATGGACTGCTTATGCTGATCTGCCGGAAGGTATTGAGGGGCTTCCACCACAAAATATCCCAATAACCATAACGAATGGTCAGTTTACCGCTAATGGCGGAACCTTTACAAAACAAGGCGGCGGTTCTAGCGGCAGTGGCAGTGGCAGCGGCAGTGGCAGCGGCAGCGGTAGTGGCAGCGGTAGTGGCAGCGGCAGCGGTAGTGGCAGCGGCAGCGGCAATCAGAACCAGAGCAGTACATTTACACTGACTGGTTTCCCGAATGATTTTAGTGGGAAGTATGCATTACTATACGTTCAGAGTGGGAATTTAATACTTATAGGCGCTCAAAGCGTTAGCGTTGGTGCTTCAGGAATGTCTGGCACATTAGTTCAAATATCAAATGGAAGGGTAAATTTACCAATGTGGACAAGGCAGGAAAATAGTTTTATAAGATACCACGGCAATGACACTGTTTACGGTACTGTTATGATATACGATTCACCAAATGTTTCTGAGGGTAGCGACGAAGAAGCTATAAACAGGTATTTCAGTTCAATTACTTTCTCAGATGGCAGTGCTACTAAAACGTGGAATGATGGGTCCTGGGATAACCATAACAGCGGCGGGTCAGGCGGCGGCGATCCCGGCGGCGGCGTAAATCCTCCAGGCGGCAGTGATCCCGCTAAATCTCAATTATATGGAAAATGGATTACAGGGACACAAATTATAACATTCAATAGCGATGGTACGCTTGAAGTCACACAAGGCGATATTCCGGTTACAAAAGGAACGTATATTGTTTATGAGAATAATCTAACTATACAATACAACTCAATTTATGGCGGTTCCCCGACAATGCAGCAAGTTTCCACAGGTTTTGGTATAACGTTTAGTACTTCACAATGGTATTCAAAGGATGGAATGACAGCATTAACTCCTACATTACATATAGAAGATTATCCAACGTTAATTAGCCAACTGTTTTCACCAATATCAGGGACTTATTCTTTATCTACAGATGGTAATACCCTTACAACAATATTACAAACGGTAGGCAGTAGTGATTTACAGACAATAACATATTATAAACAAAAATAATATGCGCCGTGCGCAGCCTTCCCCAAACAGGGAAGGCGCACGGTTGTTTTATGCAAGGTATTAATTTGAAAAATAGTTGGAAAGGCACAACCGTCATTTTACAGATCGGTAACTGTTCGCCGTTGGCGTAACAAATAGGCTTTTTATTAAGGAGTTTTTATGAAAAAAATAGCGGGAAAAATTGCTATGATTTTGGTAATAATAATTATTGCCAATACTTTTAGCGGTTGTCTCCTCACAAAGTATTTTAGTAATGCAGATGCATTTCCTATTATGTATTTATTTACTATTCCTCTTGACTTAATCACTTCTCCTATTCAAATAATCGTCTTGGTAACCGTCTGGGCCATAGAAGAAGCTAGAGAAGAAAGAGGCAAAAAGATCGATGGAATTGATACTTTTTCGGCTGTCAATTCCCTGCCTGAGTTTGATTCCTTGACGCGGAGGATAAGTTCTTTACCGGAAGAAAAAATTGTTCCATTTACAGAGACAATGAACTCTTTCTCTAAAGAAGAGAATTCCGCCATGTTGAAGGCTTTTAATAATTTATCTGAAGAGGAAATTGCGTCTTCTATAAAAGCATTAAACTTAATGCCCAATGAAAAACTTATTTCCACATTGAATGGGTTTCAGAATATTAGGAGAGGACAATGAAAAATAATAAGATTGTATTGATTGTTTTGGTTCTTACGGCTTTTTGTATTATGGGGTGCGGCTCTTCCGCCGATGTGAAAAAGGCCGCTCCGGTTCCGATTCGTTATTCATTTGCGGAAACGAATAATTCAAACATGGGAGCAGTAATAAAATTTGTCAAAGAACAAAAAGAGGGGATTAGGTTTTATGACTGTGATGGAGTTATGATACCTGCCCCTGCAGAAGGAACGTATTGGCTGCCTGATATATTATTCCCCGCCGAAAAGCCAATGGAACTAAGAGTGTATATATATTGGAATGAAGATCAATCTGGTGAAAGAAGGAGGGGCATTTATAAATGTCCGCCGTTGGAAGCCGGTAAAGAATACAAGTTATGGTTTAAAGGAACTTTAAATGGCGGGAAGATCTACTTAACATACTCAAATGTTGATAAGATTGTTTTTTCGTTCAAGGGGCAGCCGCAGTTTGAAATACTGCACGAACAAATAATACCGCCATTGCCAAAGTAAGAACTGGAACGGAGAAAGTGAATTATGAAGAAATTGATTTTACTTATTTTCTTCGCAATAAGCTTTACTGTCCTGCTTACCGCCTGCGCTGATAATTCTGACGCGGAAAACACAGAAAACACAACTACCCTGCAAACTGTTGAATTTGAACCAGACGGCGGAACGCCGGTTCCACAGTTGCAGTTTGTTTACTATGGCAAAAAAGTAACTGAACCGGCTCCCATGACCCGTGCAAACTATGTTTTTGGCGGCTGGTATAGATTTAATAAAAATTATCAAGGAATTTTTTCCAATGAATACAAATGGAACTTTGACAAAGATATCGTTACATACAATATGACCCTTTACGCCAGATGGGATCTTGTAAAGCATAAAGTCACTTTTGAATCATACGGCAGTACAAACGCCCCCGACAGCCAAAATGTAAGCCATGAAGGTAAAATCAATGAACCAAACACAACCTTAATGATTAATAAAAATATTAACCTTGCTTTCGGCGGCTGGTATAAGGAAGAGACCTTTGATACTAAATGGGATTTTGCCGTCGATACAGTAACCGAAGACATCACTTTATACGCCAAGTGGGGGTATACTATTACATACTTCGGCTGGCCGGCTATTTCATATCAAGTGGTGATTCCCGGTAATAAAGCTGATAAACCTGCGGCAAGAATTCAAACCGGCTTTATTTTTGACGATTGGTATAAAGAGTATAAAGAAAATACCTTTACAAATAAATGGGATTTTACCGTTGATACCGTTACCGAAAACATCACTTTATACGCGAAATGGAACCCAATTAACTACACCGTGCATTACGAGAAAAATTCCGAAGACGCTTTTGGAACCACGGCAGACTCGCCTCACGCTTACGGCATTGACAAACCCCTTACCGCCAATGGGTACGCCCGCCACGGTTATGTTTTCGTAAAATGGAACACCCAAAGCACAGGACAGGGAACAGATTACACGGACGCTCAACTCGTTAAAAACTTTACTCCAACTGATGGAGACGTTATCGCCCTGTACGCAATATGGGGGCATACGGTTGATTTTATTGGAGACGGCGGGTTGCCTGTTCCAGAACAGCAGATTGTAGTTCACGGTTTTTTGGCTAGTGACCCCGTAGTATTAAGAAGGATAAGCAGGACTGACTATTTCTTTTGCGGTTGGTACAAAGAAAGCGACTCTGTAAACAAATGGGTTTTTAACGTAAATACCGTTACAGAAAACATTACCCTATACGCCAGGTGGGTTCCAAATAAAATGATCAGAGTGTATAGCGGAGATTTTATTATGGGGCAGGAAGAGGGAAAAACCGGAAACGGAAATTTAACAAATTCTCATAAAGTAGTACTGACAAAAGACTTTTATATCGGTAAGTACGAGGTAACGCAGGAGTTGTATCAGGCAGTTATGGGGATCAACCCAAGTTCTTTTAAGGATGATCCTGCACAGGGGGAAATTCAGAAAAATCGCCCGGTAGAAAATGTAAACTGGTACGATGCCATCTTATTCTGCAATCAGATGAGCATAGCCGAAGGCTTGACTCCCGCGTATAGAATTTCGGGCAGTACAAACCCTGCAACTTGGGGAAGCGTGCCTACAAATAACAATAGCTACAACAAAAGCAATTGGGACGCGGCGGAATTTATCAGCAGTTCCAACGGCTACCGTTTGCCCACCGAGGCGCAATGGGAATACGCCGCCAAGGGCGGAAGCTCAAATAACATAGGATGGGTTGGATACACATATTCCGGAAGCGATACGCTTGACGATGTCGCATGGTATGCAGACAACAGCAACTATAAAACTCACGAAGTTGGAAAGAAAATGCCTAACTATTTAGGGATATACGACATGACAGGAAACGTAAGAGAGTGGTGCTTTGATCGGCCTCGTGGATATTATAAAAGTACAAGCGGTGATATTGTCGATCCAATAGGAGACACTTCCGCTATCAACTCTTCTTATGATATTAGCCGGTGTAATCGAGGCAGTTGGTTTTATGATCCAGTAAATTACATGCGTTTAATCTACAGAAACACCAATTCGCCATACACTCGGTATAGAGATACCGGTTTCCGTCTTGTGCGTCCATAATTTATTAAGGAGTAACAATTATGAAAAACAAAAATAAAATCTTTTGCAAAATACCGGCAGTATTGTTAGCGGCTGCGCTGATATTTGCGGCGGCTTGTAAGGATGCCGAAACAACGAATTCAAAAGGTCCTCCTTATACGGTCAACATAGCGGAAATCCGGTATATATACCCCGTAATCGGAGAACAACCTAGATTTAGTATTCCGGAAACAGAACAATATATAGGAAAAATAACGTGGGATCCGCCTATATTAGATATCTATAACTCACCATCATTCAGCGGTACATTTGATATTAATACAACATACACTGCCACAATCACTTTGTCTATTAAACCAAACTACACCATTCAAGGCGTACCTGAAAATTTCTTTAAAGTGGAGGGAGCAATTGCAACTAACGCCGCCAACTCAGGCGTTATTACCGCCGTATTTCCCGAAACGCCGGACTATATTATAGATATTGCGCGTTTAGAAAGGTATTTAACGAATCTGCCCTCTAATACTGCCGACAATCCATATACGATTACGCTGAATCTTGCCAGTTTTGGTTATAATGGTCAAGCGTATAATAGTAATATGATTAATACTTTAGATCAGGTACTTAAAAGAAAAAAAAGATATGTTATCCTTGACTTATCTGACAGCACATTTACCAATATTCCGGAAAGGGCTTTTTATAATAACTATGGCGGCATTACTAACATGGGTAAAGACATTTATCTTTCATATGAAAATGGAAATGATTATCTTGTCGGCATAACGATAGGAGGCAATGTAAAAACCATTGGGAATTACGCTTTTGATGATTGTGAAAATCTTACCGGCGTAACCATATTGGACAGCGTTGAAAGTATTGGGAATGGCGCTTTTAGATTTTGCGTTAATCTTTCCAGCGTAAGTATAGGAAACAGCCTTGAAAGCATTGGGGAGGGCGCTTTTTTCGGTTGTGCCAGTCTTACCGGCATAATCATACCGGACAGCGTTACAAAAATTGATAGAAACGCTTTTTCAGGCTGTACAAGTCTTTCCAATGTTACAATAGGGAAAGGCGTTACTTCTATTGAATATCAGACTTTTTCCGGTTGTACGAGTCTTACCGACATAATTATACCGGACAATGTTACAAGAATTAAAACCTATACAAATGACGGTTCATCTTACGGCGCTTTTTCAGGTTGTAAAAAACTTGCAAACATAACAATAGGTAAGGGCGTTACCGTCATAGAGATATGCGCTTTTTCCAACTGCGTCGGTCTTGTCAACATAACCATACCTGACAGCGTTACAAGCATTGAGACTAGCGCTTTTTCCAACTGCGTCGGTCTTGTCAACATAACCATACCTGACAGCGTTACAAGCATTGAGACTAGCGCTTTTTTCGGCTGCGCCAGTCTTGTCAACATAAACATACCTGACAGTGTTGAAAGCATTGGGTATGGCGCTTTTTCAGGTTGTACCAGCCTTACCGGCATAACCATACCAAACAAAGTTACAAGCATTGGAAATTATACCTTTGAAGAATGTGCCAGCCTTGTCAGCGCAACCTTGTCAAACAACATTACAAGCATTGGGGATAGCGCCTTTAAAGGCTGTACCAGTCTTATCGACATAACCTTACCAAACAGCATTACAAGCATTGGGGATAGCGCCTTTAAAGACTGTACCAGTCTTATCGGCATAACCTTACCAAACAGCATTACAAGCATAGGGAGTGAAGTTTTTTTCAGCTGCACCAGCCTGACCAGCGTAACATTGCCAAATAACATTACAAACGTTGGGAGTTATTTAACCTTTAGGAATTGTACCAGCCTTAATGGCATAATTATTCCGGACAGTGTTACAGACATCTCATATATGACGTTTAGCGGCTGTACCAGTCTTACCGGCATAAACATACCGAAAAATGTTACCAATATTGATGGTTCCGCTTTTAGTAATTGTTCCAAACTTACCGCAATAACTGTTGATGATAATAATAGCGCATATACAGTACAAGACGGCGTTTTGTATAGCAAAGATATGTCCGTTTTAATTTTATATCCGGGCGGAAAAACCGGCGATTTTAAAATACCGGAGAGCGTTAAAACTATTGGAACATACGCTTTTACAAATAACTACCTTACTAACATAACTATACCGAATACTATTACTACAATAGAGGTTAATGCTTTTTCTTATTGTTCTAGCCTTATAAGCGTAACCTTTGAAAGAAATTTCGGTTATTATGGTTTTTCTAGCAGTCTATCTTCCAGAATTTCAACATTCCCCGGCGATCTAGGCGAAAGATATTTTTTACATGACGGGGGCATAGGAACGTATACAAGAACAAAGTCATCTTCAAAATGGACAAAGCAATCGTAATGATCAATAATATGCCTGTGAAATACCCTATTGTCCTTGTACACGGAATTATCGCCCATGACAGGCCAAGCGTTAATAAATATTGGGGTAAAATTCCTGAAACAATACGGGAAACAGGGGCGAAGGTTTATTTTGGAAATACCGATTCATGGGGCGATTATGACTCAAACGCGAAAATTTTAAAAACGACGATTGATAAAGTATTGGACGAAACAAACAGCGAAAAAGTAAATATACTAGCCCACTCCAAAGGCGGGCTTGATTCCCGTTATCTGATTTTAAAATACGATTACGGCGGCAAAGTGGCAAGTTTGACGACAATTTCAACTCCGCATCATGGCGCGGAATTATCCGATTTTTTTCACCGGCAAAAAATTCTTCATACGCGGATTGCCAAGAAAGCGTTAAAACTTTTTGGAAAATTATACGGTGATAAAAACCCTGATCCGTTTAATTTAAATTATCAGCTAACAACCGAATATATGAAAAAATTTAATAAAGAAGTATTGCCGGACGGCAGGGTATATTATCAATGTTTTTATTCTACGATGAAAAGTCCTTTTGACGATTCATTATTTTTCCATAGCCACAGGTATTTACAAAAAACAAGCGGCGACAACGACGGTTTTGTAAGCGAGGCCTCCGCAAAATGGGGCGATAATGTTACAAAGATAGAAGGAAGCATCTCCCACGCCGAGATACTAGATTACAACATGAGAAAATTATCAGGCGTAAATATACTGGATATTCATAAAAATATTGTTCAAGGGTTATGTGAAAAAGGATTTTAAACCAGTTTACCAAGACGCCTACACGCTTCTTCGACATCGGGTCTGTGGCCGAAGGCTGAAAAGCGGATGAAGCTTTGTCCAGCAGGGCCGAAACCGGCGCCGGGGGTGGTTACAACGTGGCACTTTTCAAGTATTTGAGAAAACACTTCCCAACTGTCCCTGCCGGGGAAGTGCGCCCAGATGTAGGGGGAGTTGTCGCCGCCTATACATTTTATTCCAAGCTTTTGAAGAGCGTCTCTTATTAACTTCGCGTTTCCAAGATAAAAATCAGTCAGCTTGCGGATTTCTTTTAGTCCCTTGTCGTCTAACGCGGCAAGCCCTCCCGCCTGAGCGATGTTTGACGCGCCGTTAAAAATTGTTCCCGCGATGCGGTTCCAGTCAGCGTTGACGCTTTCGCCACCAGCGTACTTTAGCGCTTTTGGAACAATAGACCAACCGAGGCGCACTCCGGTAAATCCGGCGGGCTTTGAAAATGAGTTTACTTCGATAGCGCATTGATCAGCCTTGTCTATTTCGTAGATGGTTTTTGGCAGCGAAGGATCGCGGATAAATTCGGCGTAGGCGGCGTCAAAGACAATGATGCAGCCTTTTTCGAGGGCGGTTTTTACAAGCGAGGTAAGTTGGGCGCGATCCGATACCGCGCCGGTGGGGTTGTTAGGTGAACAAAAATAGACAAGGCTGTTTTGCGGAATTAATTCCAGATTGGGAAAAAAATTGTTTTCCGCCGTGCAAGGAAGATATGTGATACCCGCGTATCCGCTGCCAATCCAACCGCCTGCCGCTCCGACAAGAACAGAACCGTCAACATAGACCGGATACGAAGGGTCTTGAACAGCGATTTTCGTTCCCGCCCCAAAAAGCGTCTGCAATCTGCCGATGTCGCACTTTGCCCCGTCAGAGATAAAAACTTCATCTATCGAAAATTTTCCTTTATAAAAAACTGAAGAAATCTTTTCCCTCAACTCAGCCATCCCTTCGTCCTGATAGCCTGAGTAGCCTTTAACAGTTCCAAGTTTTTTTGCCCCATCAACAAGCCCCTTATTAGTGTGCGGAAAAATAGGTTCGGTTGTATTGCCAACTCCAAGACTGATAATTTTCGCCTCAGGGTGCGCCGCCGCAAATTCACGCCGCCTCTTAGCGATTTCCGGAAAAAGGTATCCGGCTTTTAAGTTAGCTATATTCTGATTTCTTGTTATCATTCTCCCCTCCACAATTATATCTTAAAATCTTTAACCCCCGAAGTGTCAAGCGTGGCGAAATAGTCGTATGGCGCCTCAGGGCGGCGGATCTGCAATACAGAACCGTTTGGGCGCAGAAGCAGTTCGCCGCAACGGAGTTTGCCGTTGTAGTTGAAGCCCATCGCTCTTCCGTGGGCGCCAGCGTCGTGGATAACTACAAGGTCACCTGCCCCGCCATCGGCGGCAACGTCTATTTTGGGGAGTTTTCTTTGAATGGCGAATTTGTCGTTGTTTTCACACAAACTGCCCACTATGTCGTAAGTTTCAGATAACGGGGAGTTTTCCTTGCCGGAAATCGTTATGTGATGATACGCGCCGTATAGGGCGGGGCGCATTAGGTCCGCCATGCAGGCGTCAAGGGCGATGTAGTTGCGGTAAATTTCTTTTTTGTGAACCGCGCGGGCTACAAGCCAGCCGTAGGGGCCGGTTATTACTCTGCCCCACTCGGTGCGAATGTTCAATGGATCAAGTCCCGCCGGCCTTATAATCTCGTTATACGCTTTTTGTACGCCAGAGGCTAAAACCTGATAATCTACCGCTTCCTGATCGAGTTTGTAGGGGATTCCTACGCCGCCGCCAAGATTGATAAATTCAATACGCACACCGGTTTTTTCTTTTATTTCAACGGCGAGTTCAAATAACATTCGCGCGGTTTCAATGTGATATGGAATGGAAAGTTCGTTGGAAGCTACCATCGTATGTAGGGCAAAGCGTTTAACGCCCTTTTCCTTGCAAAGTGAATAACTTTTAATTAGCTGTTCTCTCGTAAAGCCGTACTTTGCCTCCTCCGGCTTGCCGATTATGGCGTTGCCTTCCTTGAGGGGGCCGGGGTTGTAGCGGAATGAGATTAATTCAGGCAATCCCACCTTTTTTTTCAGAAATTCAATTTGGGTGTAATCGTCCAGATTGATCACCGCGCCAAGTTCTTTGGCTGTTTCATATTCCTTTACAGGAGTTTCGTTGGAGGTTAGCATAATGTCTTCGCCCTTAATGCCCGCAATGTCAGCTAACAACAGCTCCGGGTAGCTGGAACAATCCGCGCCAAAGCCTTCGGCGGCGAGAAGTTTGAGTATATACGGATTGGGCAGAGCTTTTACCGCAAAATGGTTTTTATAAGCGGGAAAAACCGAAAACGCCGCCTTGATACGGCGGACATTTTCGATTATCGCCTTTTCATCGTAAATGTAAAACGGCGTCGGGTACTTCCGCGCGATTTCTTCCAGCGCGGCCTTGTCCAATGGAAAATATTTTTCACTCATACAATAATATTAACAAAAAAATAAAAAAGAATATAGGGCGGCAACTTGTTCAGGAGCCGGCTATATATCCAAACAATTCCATTATCTGGCAAGCGCCTTTAGTATTTTATCGGAAAACGACTTCTTGTCAATTGGTTTTGTCGCAAAGTCATTTGCGCCGTTTTTTACAGATTCAATGACATGCTGTTTATCGCTTTCACCGGATATCATTATAACGGGCAATTTTTTTAATTTATCCGAACTTCTGATTGTTTTTAGAATATCCAATCCTGTCGTATTCGTAGATAAATTCCAGTCGAGCAAGACAAAATCGACACGTCTGTTTTTTAACAAATCCAGCGCGGTATCACTGTCTCCCGCCTCGAGAAAATAACATGGCTCGCCTATCTTTACTTCGGCAACATAAGTTTTAATAAGATTACGAGCAGGCCGCGAATCATCAACAACTAAAAATTCCATAAAATCCCCGTCCTCTCTTTAATTAGTACTTCAATTCTACACATATTTCATTGAAATAGTCAAATAGAAAATTATCCCAAATACCCCTTGTGTTTTAACAATTCCGCGTTTAAAATACCGCCTCCGGCAGCGCCGCGCACGGTGTTGTGCGAAAGCGCCACAAAACGGATATCAAACACATTGCAGGGACGAAGCCGCCCGATAACGACAGCCATCGCCTTGTCAGCGTCGCGATCTTTGCGCGGCTGGGGACGGTTGTCCTCTTCGCGGTAAATAATCGGCTGCTTTGGCGCCATTGGGAGATTCGCTTCCTGCGGCAGTCCTTTGTAGGCGGCCCAAATTTTCTTTATCTCATCAAGAGACGGCTTTTTGGCGGCAAACTCAAGGCTTACGCACGCCGAATGTCCGTCTGTTACAGGCACGCGGTTACAATGGGCGGAAATCTTAGGAAACTCAGCGTTCTTAAACACGCCGTTGTCAATGCAGCCGAAAATTTTAAGCGGTTCTTTTTCCGACTTTTCCTCCTCGCCGCCAATGTATGGAACAATGTTATCAAGCATATCCCAACTTGACACGCCGGGATAACCCGCCCCGGAAACCGCCTGCATTGTGGTAACAATTACCCTCTGCGTTGGGTAGCCGGCTTGCGCGAGGGCGTGAATGGGCTTCATATAACTCTGTATTGAACAGTTGGGTTTTACGGCTATAAAACCGCGATCCCAGCCGCGCGCTTTTTTCTGTATGGGGATAATGTCGGCGTGTTCAGGATTTATCTCGGCTATTAAAACCGGCACATCGTTAGTCCAGCGGTGAGCCGACGCGTTTGAAATAACAGGAATTCCCGCCTTGGCATACGCCTCCTCAAGGGCGCGGGTTTCATCCTTGCCCATCTCAAGAGCTGAAAACACAAAAGAACATTCGCCTTTTTTATAAGCCGCCACAGCGCGGCTCACGTCGTTAGCGTCTTCTACCATTATTGCTCCGACATGAGGAGCGTAAGTTTTTGTCAACTGCCATCTTCCCGCAATCGCTTCAGAATATTTTTTACCCGCGCTCCGTGGAGAGGCTGCTACATAGAGTACCTCAAACCAGGGATGATCATTGAGAAGGGAGATATACTGCTGTCCCACCATGCCCGTAGCGCCCAAAATACCAACTGGGATTTTTTCCATAATTTGCTCCTTGTAGTTTATAGTAGCAAAAAAAGAAAAATTGTTAAAGAGGAATTTTATCGAAATATTTCTCACTAAGGACACAAAGGAAGAGAAGATCACGAAGAAGAGGGAGAAGGGGATTGTTGTTATATATCCATGCGTGAGCTTCAAGAAAAGACAGTGGACAAAACTATTGTTCATTTTTCATTGTTCATTTTACAAAAAAATGATATTCTCTATTCAGGAGGAAAAAATGAAAAAAATATGCATTATGGGTTTAATTTTTTACGCTATGGCCGTAAACGGATACGCGGGCGACGGCGACGGTATTTATTCATTAAAAGTCGGTCAATATGAAGTTTACATTTTGGTAGAATCCGAAAGAGACGGAAACACGGGGATATTAGTCGGAGCGGACGAGGCGGTTCTGAAACGCTACATTCCGGCGGAAGGTTTTAAACACACAGCCAATGCCGTTTTAATCAAAACCCCAAAACAGAATATATTGATAGATACCGGGACCGGAATGGGCGGTATTATAGTAGAAAAAGTCAAAAAACTGGGCGTACAGCCCGAAAATATCGACGCGGTGCTTATTACCCACCTGCACGGGGATCACTTTGGCAGTTTGCAAAAAGACGGGGCGGCGGTTTTTCCAAAAGCGAAAATTTACCTTTCCGCTAAAGAGCTGGAATATTTTACAAAGAGCCAAGTTAATCAGGGAGCGGTCGCCGCGCTTAAACCTTACGGCAATAAGGTCATCACATTTGAACCGGGAGAGTTGGGAAAAAAATTGAAAGAAATAGTTCCGGGGATTTCTCCCATCGCCGCTTACGGACATACTCCCGGACATACGATCTATCTGATAGAAAACGGCAAAGATAAACTGTTAATTATTGGAGACCTTCTGCACATAGCTTTGGTACAATTTCCCGTTCCTGAGATCAGCGCGACTTACGACATGGATCAAAAAGCGGCTGCTGCGGTACGCAGACAGGTTTTGGATTATGCCGCAAAGAACAAAATTCCCGTAGCCGGAATGCACATCGTGTACCCTGGAACAGGCAATGTCAGCGTGGATGGAAGCGGCTTTAAATTTACACCAGGGAAATAGAGGCGGTTATTGGTTTGTTATGAAATACACATATAAAACACAGGGGACTTGTTCCAAAGAAATTAACTTTGATATTAACGGAAATATCATAAGCAACATATCATTTGAAAGAGGCTGTAACGGCAACTTAAAAGCCATATCCCGCTTTGCCGACGGAATGACCGTAGACGAGATAAAAGCAAAATGCAAGGGAATAATGTGCGAAGAGAGAGGAGTAAGCAAGGGGACATCATGCGCGGATCAGCTTGCGATTGCGGTGGAGAAAGCGTACTTGGAAAGCAAGATGTATGCCTAAAGAATTTATTCAGTACAGGCGGGCAGGCTGCGCGCGCTGTAAAAACTTCGGAAGAACCCGCCTACGAGCCTTTCCGGCGACTAAATAGCGGTGGGTAGAAAGCTTTATCTAGGGGGCGTCGCCGGACGTTTATTCTCTGAATTTTCTTTGTTTTATTACAAAGTCTCTCCGGCGGGGAACTCCGAAAGAGGTTTTTACATCACGCGCAGCCTGCCCGCCTGTACTCAAGGAATTTATTTGGCATACATCTTCTAGCGCTCATAAGAAATAAATCGCCGTTATAGCAATTCACAGTCTGGAGTTTTGCCAAACACAATAAACAATAATAAAGCATAGAGTCTTATCAAGGTAAAAATCGTAGTGATAACTGGGGGTTTCTCTTTGGCAAAACTCCTAAGCAATCCGGCAACGCCGGATTGCCCTGTACTCAAGGAATTTATTGGGCATACATCTTCTAGCGCTCATAAGAATTTTATCGTCGTACTCTTTTAGCAATTAACAATTAGCAATAGACATTGTTGGTAACTTATAAATGTCGCATAACGGCATTAGGGAAAAGTGGGGTCAGATACCTTGCGCTCCGCTTGCTTCGTTTCTAGCGCATAAACTTTTATTTTCTTATCGCCCTCATTAATCGCCCAATATACTTTGCCGTTATGGGGGTTGTAACGCAAAGTGTCATTCATGCTCAGACGTATGCCTTTAAGTTCATGCGGCTCTGTTAGGGGTTTTCCTTGTTCGTCTATGAAAAGCATATAGGTGGAAATATAACCGGAATTATTCCAGCTTACAGAAAATGCCGACTGGGTGGAAAAACTGAAAAATTCCCACAGTAAAAGATACCGCCCGTCATTCAATGCGGCGATCTTCGAGTGTCCGGCGTGTCCGGCGTTTTTGGTGTATTTTGTCAAATATATCGGAGATGAACACGCTTTCATTTCTTCGTCAAAGGTAAGCGCGAAAAGATTGCGGGGATTGTTTTGTTCCCTGCCGTATGTTCCGGTAAAAATATAACCGCTTGAAGTTTTTGCAAGGCCTCCCATTTCCGCATAAGTCAAAGTTTCACCCCTTCTACCCGGAAAAGCAAACGCATGTTGCCGTATGGTATTGCTTCCCTTTTGAAATTTGGCGAATGTAAATGCCCTGGGATACGAATCCCCGTGATCCGCAAAAACAAAACCGTTTTCAATGGGTAGAATAAACTGGTTGAATGAATGGCTGACATAGGGCATTTGTAAATAGCCTCCGTCTTTTTCAGCATTTGTCGCAGCTCCCTTATCAATTCTTTCAAACGTGTCTTTATCAAGAACAAAACCATAGGATGCCTGATGGCCGCTAAACATTTCACGGGCAAAATAAACCGCAAGCATTGAGCCTGACAATTCAAGGCGGCAAGACCCTGCGGCATAGGGAACCCTAATTCCGTCAAAACTACTGGGAGCCTGCGCCTTGAGTTTATAGGTTTTTAATTTTTCCCCTTCTCTATTGTATTTAACCATAGTCATAATTTCTTTATTTTTATCGGTCGTATCGACTGCGTAAAAAAAATAATAGTTGCCGTCATTGTCTTTGGTAAAAGCGCCCAGATGTCCAAGTTCATTCTTAAAAGTCAATGTTTTTTGTTCTTGCAGATTAATGTCATATTCATAGATATATGTCGTCGGTTCATCGGTGGAAGACACGCCATAAGAGCCATATTTATCACCGAGCGCCGTATTGGAAGAGCACACCGTAACCGAACCGTCTCCATTTACAAAGGTCAAAACAGTGGGATATTGCGTCCAGCCTCTTAAATACTTGTTCCCGTAATAATCCGCGTTATCGCGGATAATATAATCAACCGTCCGACTTGCCTCGGTAATTTGCTGTCCATGAAGCGCAACTCTGTTTAGCGCAATGCTGAAAATAAAAACCGCAAATAATATTTTCTTTCCCACTTATCTTTGCTCCCTGCTCTGGGTGTCAGATACTTGCGTTGCCTCTGGTGCGCGGCAGACGCCGTGCGTGAACAAGTTGTTACACTAAAACCGCTTCTTTGGCAGGTGTTTTAGGGTGCGTTGCTTTGTACTCTTCGATTTCCCTGCGGATTTCTTTACGGTCTTCTTCTGTCAATATTTTGCTTTCAAATTGAAAAACATCGCTTTCAAAAGCTTCCAGTAACCAGTTAAATTTTTCTTCAGTGTCTATTGCGATCATTGTTCATCCAGACAAGAGTATTAAGCGTTTCGCCTGTCTCGGCGTTTTCAATTGATTCGGTGATTTTGTCTATTTCAAAATCAAGTTCCATGTTTATAGTATACCATGTTTACCATTTTTACACAATGCGGCGTTGAAATCCGCAATCGCTTTGTCATACTCTTTTTTTTCTAAATATGTGTTACCTCGCTTAACGTATTCTTCCGCTGTTTTCGGTTCGGTCTGCGCTGTCGCCTGTGCAGTCGTGATTATGATAAATATAACCGCTAGTAAAATAACTTTATGTTTCATTGTTTGTTCCTTTTTGAGCACAACAGTGTTACCGTTTTTTCGTAGTACCGCTTCCGTACTGTTTAAACTAAAACCGCTTCTTTAATAACGGTTTCGTTTTCATGATGCATTGCTTTGTACTCGGCGATTTCCCTGCGGATTTCTTTACGGTCTTCTTCTGTCAATTTTCTGTTATCCAAAATGATTTCTCTGTTTTCAAGTCCGTTCAAAAGCCAGTCCATTTTTTCTTGTGTATCTATCGCATACATAATTACTCCTCCGTTTCAGGAAAATATTTATTTAGTAAGACTTTTGCGTCTTTTTCAAAAATTGCCATTCTATCCTTACTTATAAGTACCGCTCCAAGCGTTTTTTCGTAATGAGGTATGAGGGCGGTTTTTGGTTTAAAAGCAATAACCCCATCAAAACCGTATTCTTTAGACAATTTACAAACATAAGCGATTAAATTACCTGCTACCCCAAGATATTTTTTGCCTTTCCCCAAATTAAACGGTGAATTTTCTATCAGGTGCATATACATAAAGCCGTCATCTTTCTCAAATGATACAAGCCCATGAATAACTTGCGGTTCTTTTTCGGTAATAAGTTTATATACCTGCCGATCAGGATAGGAGAATTCCAGTTTCCAATCAAAAAGCCAACCGTTCTTTTTGGTAATTTCTTTCAAATCGTCTTTTGTTACTGATAGGACAAGGGTGTTCAATGTTTCGCCTGTCTCGGCGTTTTCTATTGATTCGGTGATTTTGTCTATTTCAAAATCAAGTTCCATGTTTTTTATTTTAACATAAAATTCAACCTGTGTCATTACCATAAAAAAGCATTTTCCCCATCGTTTTTGCTTCCTGCCCTGTTCAGTACACCCGTCTTGATAATGAAAAAAAATATCTTTATACTGTTAACTGTCTTGAAAAGCCGTATGAGTTTTTCTTAAAAAAAGGAGCGTTAAAATGAAACGTGTTACATTATTTGTTCTTATTGCGAGTTTATTTGTTTACTGCATTGGAGCGCAAGGAATTACACGGATAGAACAGACGGTCAGCTATTCTATCCGCGATACAGCCGATTACAGGGGAAACCGTTATATAAGTTATTGGGGGCAGCATCCGCATGTCCTGACTTTCGTAAATGGCGACGGCTCGGTAACGGTGTGCGCTTCTGACATGTCAACAATAAATTCCGATTTAGATGGAATGTCAATTATATCTAATGAACCGACAACTTATATTTATGAATATGACAGTAATCTGAAAGAACAAAAAATATTAACTGTTAAAAATGAATTTAATAATTTAGGAGCTTTTACCAAAGACAATGACGGCAATTATTACTTTTTTTTCGCCGATTCCTCGACGGATAGAAATAAAGAAAATATGGCTATGGTAAAGTACAACCGTGATGGGGAAAAAATCAACACTTATAAACTCAAGGCGTTTGCTCCAAATAGTTTTGACGGCATTAAAAAGCCTTTTGATTCGGGAACTTGCCGACTTGAATTATCGGGTACAATGTTGGCGGTTTATTTTGCACGTTTAATGTACAGCGGACATCAGGCGTCTTACGGTTTTATTTTGGATAAAAACACGTTTGAAAGAATTGATAAGGGAGCCGCGACAAATGCCGATAAAGACGGAGGCTATTTAC
This sequence comes from Treponema sp. R8-4-B8, assembly GCF_054786175.1. Taxonomy (NCBI): domain Bacteria; kingdom Pseudomonadati; phylum Spirochaetota; class Spirochaetia; order Treponematales; family Treponemataceae; genus Treponema; species Treponema sp. R8-4-B8. The sequence continues at coordinate 194,412 of NZ_BDHE01000489.1, read as the reverse complement.
AAATGCCCTATGTCAGCCATTCTTTTAACCAGTTTATTCTTCCCATTGATAACGGTTTTGTTTTTGCCGATCACGGCGACGCGTATACAAGAAGTTTCACTTTTGCAAAATTTTTAAATGAAAGCAGAACTAAACGGGTACACGCGTTTGGTTTTCCGGGCAAGATAGGCGCGAACCAGACTTACGCGGAAATGGGCGGTTTGGCGAAAACTTCCGACGGTTATATCTTTGCCGGAACCTACGGAAAAGAAAGAGAGAATCCACGAGATATTTTTGTGCTTACTTTTGATGAGAATATGTCTTCTTGTTCCGCCCCAATATATCTGACAAAATACACAAAGAACGACGGTCATGCCGGACACCCTAAAATTGTAAAGATTGATTCTAACCGTTATCTGCTATTATGGGAATTTTTTAAATTTTCCACCCAAGCCGCAAATATTATCGCAAGCGGCAAGACGGAATATCTTACTACTTATATGCTCCTCATTGATGAAAAAGGCAAGGCAATTTCAGAACCGCAGGAACTTAATGGCATACGATTAAGCATGAATGATACTTTGCGCTACAATCCGCATAACGGTAAAGTTTATTGGGCGATTAATGAGGGGGAGAAATTGATTGTTGTTTACGCGTTGGAGTCGCCAGTCAAATAACGCGCCTAACTGATCACGCTATACCCAGTACCATTTATCACGCTGACAATCTGCTCCGGCGTTACAAGAGAAGCGTCATAGTCAACAACCACTTCTTTTTTGCGCCTGTTGGCTTTTACTTTCTTGATACCGGACAGTTTGCGAACAGCGTCTTGAACAGCGATTTCGCAATGACCGCAAGACATTCCGTCCACGTTTAATTTAGTCTTTTCCATCATATTTCCCTCTTGATTCCGCACTCGTAGGGGCAGTTGGCACACTTGTCCCCTTTTTTGTCCTTATCCTTGCGTATTTTAAATATAACTGCCGTAACAATCACGATCAAAACAATTCCGGTAAGAATTGTTCCTGCATTATTCGATAAAAAAGTGCCCATACTCTTCTCCTGTTTCACTATATAGTTAAAACTTTTAATTATTATTCTCACGCAAAGTTAGCGGAGACACGAAGGAAGACTCTTAGTCTCCAAATTTCGCTTCTTCCCTTTGCGTCCTCTGCGCCTTTGCGTGAGATCTTCTCCGAAAATTTTCCCTACTCCCCTATTCCTTAACAGCCGGCTTAAACAGCATATACGCAAATCCAGCCGTTAGCAAAAACGCCACTACCGTACCAAAACCAAAATGACCTGTAAACATCATTCCAAATTGATAGATGCACAGTGACACAATATACGCTAAACCGCACTGGTAGCCTATTGCCGCCCAGAACCATTTTGCGTTATTCATTTCCCTTTTAATAGCGCCCATCGCGGCGACGCAGGGAGCGCATAACAAGTTAAACACTAAAAATGAGTAAGCGGCTAATGTTGTAAAACTCGCGGCTAACGTACTCCAAATTTCCGAACCGTTTTCAACGGCGTCGCCAAAACCGTAGAGAATGCCGAAAGTTCCCACTACATTTTCTTTCGCGATTAAACCTGTGATGGCGGCGACCGCGGCTTTCCAGTTACCCCAGCCCAATGGCGTGAAGATTAGGGCAATAGCTCTGCCAAGGAACGCTAAAATGCTTTCTTCCATATCGACCATGCCAAAGCCGCTTTCGCCCCATCCAAAGTTGGAAGCGAACCAGACGATAATAGTCGCAAGAAGAATAATAGTCCCTGCTTTTTTGATAAATGACCAGCCGCGTTCCCACATACTGCGTAAAATATTAAGCACGGTCGGCCAGTGATAGGCGGGAAGTTCCATAACAAATGGCGCTACATCGCCTGAGAACATTTTTGTTTTTTTCAAAATCACGCCTGAACAAATAATAGCCGCAATACCGATAAAGTATGCGCTTGGCGCTACCCACCATGTTCCGTGGAACAGAGCACCGGCAATTAGCGCGATAATGGGCAGTTTCGCCGAGCATGGAATAAAGGTGGTGGTCATAATAGTCATTTTACGGTCGCGGTCGTTTTCAATTGTACGTGACGCCATAATGCCAGGAACGCCGCAGCCTGTGCCGATAAGAAGAGGAATGAACGATTTGCCAGACAATCCGAAGCGGCGGAAAATTCTGTCCATGATAAACGCGATACGCGCCATATAACCGCAGGCTTCCAAAAAGGCGAGGAAGATAAACAGGATAAACATTTGCGGCACAAAACCAAGCACCGCGCCGACTCCGGCGACAATTCCGTCTAAAATTAAATCTTTTAGCCATTCGGCGCAATTTACCGCTTCAAGTAAATTGCCAAGCACTGCCGGAACGCCGGGAACCCATACGCCGAAATTAGCAGGGTCGGGTTCTTCAGTTATCAGCCCGTCATTAAAGCTGCCTAGTGCTTCTTCATAACCAGATGAGCCAATTCCAAACAAGTGCCAGCCGTCTCCGAACACTCCGTCATTAGCCCAATCGGTAGCAATTGATCCTACTGTTGTTACAGAAACAAAGTAAACGATAAACATTATCAGGGCGAAGATAGGAAGCGCTAAAATTCTGTTAGTAACTATTTTGTCTATTTTGTCCGATATGCTGAGTTTGCCTTTGTTTTTAATTTTGATGCAGTCTTTGATAATGGAATCAATGTAAGTGTAACGCTCAGCGGTGATTATGCTTTCGCTGTCGTCTTCAAGTTCCGTTTCACAATCTTTAATGTCTTGCTCAATATGCGCGACTTGTTCGGGTTTTAATCCAAGTTTTTCAATTATCTTTTTGTCACGCTCAAAAAGTTTTATGGAAAAAAATCTTTGCTGTTCATTGGGCATGTCATGTAACACCGCTTCTTCGATATGCGCTAATGTATGCTCCACCGCGCCTGAAAAACTGTGCTGTGGTATGGTTTTTGCGCCGGTCGCCGCTTCGACCGCCATTTCCGCAGCTTCCATAATACCCGTGCCTTTAAGCGCGGATATTTCTACAACATGACAGCCTAGCTCTTTCGCGAGCCGCGCCGCATCGATTTTATCGCCGTTTTTATGCACTACGTCCATCATGTTTAACGCCATGACGACGGGTATGCCAAGCTCCGTGAGCTGGGTTGTAAGAAATAAATTGCGCTCCAAATTCGTAGCGTCAATAATGTTCAGTATCGCTTCAGGTTTTTCATCAATTAAATAATTGCGGGCGACTATTTCTTCGGGCGAGTAAGGCGAAAGCGAATAAATGCCCGGCAGATCCGTAACAGTTACATCTTTCTGCCCTTTTAATTTGCCTTCTTTTTTTTCTACCGTTACGCCGGGCCAGTTTCCTACAAATTGGTTGGAACCGGTAAGGGCGTTAAACAACGTAGTTTTGCCGCTATTGGGATTTCCCGCAAGCGCGATTTTAATAGCCATATATTCCTCCTCTACTCACTAACTTCTATTGATTCGGCGTCTTCTTTCCGCAGGGAAAGCTCATAACCCCGCACCGTAATTTCTACAGGATCACCTAACGGGGCTACTTTTCGGACATGGATTTCCACGCCTTTGGTAATGCCCATTTCCATAATTCGGCGCTTTATAGGGCCGCCGCCGCCTATTTTTACTACTTGAACAGTTTCGCCCGGTTTTGTCTCTTTGAGCGTTTTCATGGTCATCCTCCTTAAACCATTATTTTTGTGGCCATTTCCTGACTCACGGCCACGCGGGATTCTTTTATGCTCACAATCACATTACCGCTGTTTTTGGTAACAATCGTAACGTGCGAACCGGGAACAAAGCCGAGGTTTGCGAGAAACTGACGGATTTCTTCCTTGCCGCCCACTTTTTTTATCGAATTATCTTCTCCGATTCTTGCCATTGATAAAGGCATCATTATATCCTTCCTTTCCGGTTGCGGTAAGTTATGACTAACCGCAAGGTAAATAAAAAAGTTAGTAACAACTAACCGCTTATGCTTACAAGTTAGCGTATCCTAACTTTTTTGTCAAGCGTTTTTTGAAAAAATTTTAAGAAATTTTTCTCCATTTAAAATCCCCTTTTTTGATGATTTTTGGCTGTTTTTAACTAAAAACTATATTTTACTCCCAGAGCGGGAGATATGGTGACATTCCCATCTTTCACTCCAATACCGTCAAACACGCACTTAACATAAAAAGTGAAATTCTTGAAAGAATAATCAAATTCAGGGGTAATTTTTACCCCCTCATTATCAATTTCCTTTGGGATAATTATCTCGATTTCGGCGTATATCGGCTCTGTTGCATAAGAAATAATCGCTTCCACGCCCGTATAACCGGCATCATCATTCGGAACAATCAACGTACACACTTTTGCCTCAATCCCTAAACCAAAGGAACTGTTCCAGCCGAGGGTAAAGTCAAGCCCAATTGAGGCATCGGTATTTTTATCGTAATATGTGATTGGCGCGCCAATTTGGGCGTAAATATCTCCGAAATCAAATTCCCTATTGAATTTAATCGCCGGTGTAAATATTCCCGTAAGGGCGTTGCCTTCCTCAATCTTTGGAGCAATGATTATCTCGTCAAATTCATTCTCCAAAATAAAAGATAAGGTGGACGCGTCGCCAAGACCCAAATTATAACCAATCATAAGATCAACATACATTGACTGCGGATTGACCTCATCTCCGTCGTCGTTGGGTTCTTTGGTAAAGCCGAAAGTATAATCAACTTCGGCATAGACATCCAGCGCGTCATCAAGGAAAGAATTTTCGTAGATAAGAATTGGCATAAGATAAGGGGACATTTCCTCATCGTTAGCCATGTTTACATTTCCAATGCCGAATTCCAGCCCTACGGAAAGACCGATGCCCTCTTCGTCCTCGGCGGCGGCAAAACTTGCCAACAGAGCCATGACGAGAATAGCGATAAAAAACCTCTTCATAAAACACCTCCATTCTTGAGTTAGCAATGACTAACCACAAGGTAAATAAAAAAGTTAGTAATAACTAACTATTTATGTTTACAAGTTAGTGTATCCTAACTTGTTTGTCAAGCGTTTTTTGAAAAAAAATAAAAAATTAATTTCTCAAAATTCTTATTTTTTGTAGTTTTCTTGACAATTTTGTATCATCTTGCGTTTTGTTAAAGTAAGCCATTAAATTGGTTTTATGCCCATTTGATTAATAAAGTCTGTGCTGTCAATAACTTTTTGCTCATTTGGATTTATGTTCTCATAACTTTTTGTTAGTTTTAACAAAAGTTTTACTTTCGCAATAGCGTCATTACGCCAGATAGAATCGGGATATTCCAGAATGACCTTTGTAAAATAATTTTCAGACAAATAAATGGACAGTATTATTTTATTTAACGCGGACATCAATTCGTCAAAAGATTTAAGCGTAAAGGTATTATCCGCTTTACGTTTATAAATAAAATTAGGATGAATATTCTTAAAGTATTTTATTCCTAATTTATAATACAGATAATCCTGATTCTCCACTTGCACAAGCCCGTTTTCAGTATTGTTTGAAATATCTTTACCGGCTTCTTGTTTGTTTCTCGCGTATATTTTTAAATCGTTAAGAATATTAGTCAATTTCTTTGCCATATCGTCACTGCCGGTTTCCATACCTGTATTTTGTGATAAATCAGGATGGTATTTTTTTAAAAGCTGTTTTATTAGTTTTTTTAAGTCGGCGTTATTCATATTTAAAATAAAAAATATCTCCCCTCCCTTAAATATTTTGCTTATTTACCGCAATAGCTTTTTCATAAAGGTCTGTTTTTTGATCAAAAGGCGGCATAACAAAGGTAAACAGCGTTTTCCCCGCTCCATTACTTATTGAAAAATCGCCAAGCCGGATAATATCCATTCCAATAAGCATATCAACATCCTTTACTAAATTAAGTACTGATACACGGGCATTATTTAACTCTATCAAATTTGGCAACCGTATAGAAACCCTAACAATGTCGGCAATGCTATAACTGCCTATGCCATTTATTTTAATTCGGTTAATAGAAACCAAATTCAATTTTTTTGCTATCTCAGGCGTTACGGCAGATAACATCGCGCCTGTATCCCATAACGCTCTTACTCTTATTACATTTTGACTTTGTATAGAATTAAAAACTTCGGCTTCTGTTATGAGTTTTAATGGAAGATAGGGATACTCGTTTTTGAACGGAAAATATTTATTAGACACCTAAGACCGGGGAAATCGTATAAACTTCCTCTTCCTCCATCACATGGTGTATCATAAAAGAGCCTAAAGGAATAACTTTAATCGTTTCATCATAAGCGACATCTTCATCATCATAAGCGGCTACTACTTTATCGCCAGATATAACGACATATTTTCCGCAATATTTTTCGACCAGTTCGTCACGGTGATTTTCATAATATTCCCATTCGGAATCAAGCATACCAGCCTCCATTTATAAGTATATACCAACAAACTAAAATTTCAAACCCCTTTTGGCAGTTTGGAAAGCATAATACGGCGGTGGTTAATAATTTCGCCGTCAGTGATAAATCTGCCGTCTCCTACGGCATGGAAACAGCGTTTTTCATCTCGTTTGTTATCTATCCACGCCGCCATGCCGTCAAGAATAAAAATATCGTGTTTTTTAATGTGGTCAATTACGCAACACTCAATGTTCGCGTAACATTCTTTGATAAGCGGCGCGGATACGTTTTCCGCCATAAGGGGCGTTAATTTAAACTTTTTAAATTTATCTGTTTCCGCGCCGGTGCAAGTGCCAATCTGTACGGCTTTTTTTGCAAGGTCAACGGCGGGTATCGCAATTACGCACTCCCCTGTCTTTTTCAGCGCGTTATAAGAGTAATTCCACGGGCCTGTCATAAATGCAAAACGAGGGGTAAAGTCCATAACCATAGTCCACGAAAGCGTCAGTATATTTTGCTTATCTCCGTCGGCTGTTGTCACCATGACTACCGGGCCGGATTCAAGGAGGGTAAACGCTTTTTGAAGAGGGAGTTTTTTCATCATCTTACCAATACAATAACACGCTGTTAACGGTATGGCAACCCTTCATGTTAAAGCTTTATAACAGAATAGTTTAATAAAACTAATATGTGTGCTATATTATCGTATAGGATAAAATGGCGAAAACAAGGGCAAAAAAAGAAAAAGAAGTTACCCTCGAAACCATCATGTGGAACTGCCGGGTTGTCTTGCGGAACAAGTGCAGTAAATCCGCCAACAGGGACACCGTTTTGGCGCTGGTTTTTCTTAAATTCGCCGGAGATAAATTTGAACAGAGACGGCAGGAAATCATAAATGAAAACGGCGAAAACCGCATCTTTCTGGAAAAAGCATCGTTTTATCAGGCGAAGAATGTTTTTTACCTGAACGAAACATCACGCTGGTCATATATCATCATGAACGCAAGCAGGGACGACATCGCTATCCTGCTCGATCAAGCCATGGCGGACATTGAGGAAAAAAACAGTTCCCTTAAGGGCGCTCTGCCTCAGCGGTTTTTTTCTAACTTGGGCGTTGCAAAGAACGACATAAAAGCCCTGATAGACGAAATCAATAAAATCTCCGAACAGCGTTTTCACGAAAAAGATTTGATAGGCAGAGTTTATGAATACTTTCTGCAAAATTTCGCCATTGACGAAGCGCAGGAAAAAGGCGAATTCTACACGCCGAAATTCATCGTCGATTTAATTGCGGAATTAATCGAGCCGTATAAAGGAAAAATCTACGACCCCTGTTGCGGTTCAGGCGGTATGTTTGTTCAATCTGTCAGGTTTGTTGACAACCACAAGGGAAACCGCAAATACATTTCCGTTTACGGGCAGGAATCCAATCCCGACACCTACCGCCTTGCCCGCATGAACCTCGCAATTCGGGGAATCGCAGGTTTTTTGCTTGCCAATGGCGCTCTTAACGCCGACGGAGACGAATACAACATAAGGAAACAGCTTGTAGAAAATGACAAAATAGAAGCGATAATAGTTCTGCCTCGTGAAATGTTTTACAGCACCGATATTTCCGTAACGCTTTGGATTTTGAATAACAACAAGAAAGCCCGTTTGTTAAACGACCGTAATGTACTTAGCCACATGATAGATATGCAGTTAATAAAACGCGAAGGCAAAGCGGTAACAAATTTTACGGGTGCGTTGCCGCCTGGCGAGTCCGATATGGCTGAACAGACTTTTAAAGACCCGTATCTTTTTGACTTTATCGGCACGGCGCAAGCGCGACGGGAAGCGGAGGTCGAGAGGGCGTTGGTCGATCATATGGAAAAATTCCTGCTTGAACTAGGCCAGGGGTTTGCCTTTGTTGGACGGCAGGTACATATGGAAGTCGGTGGTGACGATTTTTACATCGATCTGCTTTTTTACCACTTAAAACTGCGTTATTACATAGTTGTTGAACTAAAAACCCGTGATTTTGAACCCGGCGATGTTAGCCAGTTAAATATGTACCAAAACATTGTCAATGATATTCTGCGTCATCCTGATGATAAGCCTACTATTGGCCTTCTTTTGGTAAAAGGCAAGAACCGTACGGTTGTGGAGTATTCACTTTCAGGGTATACAAACCCTATTGGCGTTGCGGACTGGAAGAACGAAATAGCCGCCGCTGTGCCTGACGACTTGAAGTCCAGTTTACCGACGATAGAAGAGATTGAACGTGAAATGGAGTTTGTTGAAAATAAAATCGGAACAATTGACGGCGAAAAAAACGATTGAAAGAAAGAGGACTGTTTCCATGCCTAAAAAATCCAAAGAAATAACCATCCGTTCCAGTGCGGCGGAATATTTAACATATATCGCTGCTACTGGAAGCAATCAGCAAACCATTGAAATGCGTTATGAAGACGAGAATATCTGGCTGACGCAAAAAATGATGGCGGTACTGTATGATGTCGATAAACGGACAATTAGTTACCATATTAATAAAATATACGAAGACAATGAACTACAAGAAGCGGCAACTGTCCGAAAATATTGGACAGTTCAAATTGAAGGTGAAAGACAGGTTGAAAGAGAACAAGACCACTACAATCTCCAAATGATTATCGCCGTGGGCTTCAAAGTAAACAATGAACGAGCTATACAGTTCCGCAAATGGGCAAATAGGATAGTCAAAGATTACACGATTCAAGGCTGGGTGATGGACGAAGAACGCCTAAAACACGGCGGGACAATAATTACCGAAGATTATTTTGAAAAGCAGCTTGAAAAAATCCGTGAGATACGCCTGTCTGAACGCCGGTTCTATCAGAAGATCACCGATATTTATTCAACCGCCCTTGATTACGATAAAACGGCGAAAACCACCAGAGATTTCTTTGCCAAAGTGCAGAACAAATTGCATTTTGCCGTTCATGGCAATACTGCCGCCGAACTTATCTATAACCGTGCGGACGCGCAAAAGCAATATATGGGCTTGACCACATGGGACGAAGCCCCTGACGGAAAAATTCAACGCAGTGATGTTGTCGTGGCAAAGAACTATCTGTCAACGGAAGAAATGCAGTCGCTTGAATTGATTGTATCGGCGTATCTTGATTTGGCTGAACGCCGTGCAAGATCGCGCGTGCCAATGACGATGGCTGACTGGGCAAATCACCTTGACTTGATTTTACAGGCTGACGGTAATGAACTTCTGACCAATGCCGGAAAAATATCGGCACAGATAGCCGAGGATCACGCATTAAGCGAATTTGAGAAATACCGAGTCATTCAGGATAAATTGTTTGAAAGCGATTACGACAGGTTTGTCGCCAGCCTGAATAAACTGGAAGAAAAAACAATGGTTAAAAAGAAAAGGAAATCCACTGGATAATAATTCCGGCAACAGCAAATTCAACGAACAAGAACTTAAGGGATTTTATCGCGTATAGGGACTCAAGCGGCATGGAGCGAGCCGACGTGTGCCGCTACCCCCAATATTTCGCCTCTTTAATGATGCTTCAAAATATTGAGACCCATTTAAAACCCCACGGCGACGGAAAGGGCGGAACGTATTTCGGCGCTACTGGCTGCGGCAAAACCCATATCATGCTGTACCTTAGCCGCCTGTTATCTTTGCGAAAAAACCGGACTGCTTTCTGAGCGGAACAATATTGTCTGCATTTCCGATGAAGCCCACAGGACGCAGACGAATGACGGCTCAAAATTAAAAATTATCTTGGAGGGCATTAAGAAAACTTACGGTTTTGCAAAATACATTAGGGATTCTTTTCCCAAGCAGAAAGCCATTGAAATACTTTTTTGTGAACTAATCTGTACGGCTTTTTTTACATGGTCAGCTGTTAGGCTCGCAATTACGCTTTTTGCAGTGGGAGTTTTTTCAACTTAACTGCCGCCTACAAATTCGCTATTCATAAATCTTCCTTCATCAAATTTGCCGTCAGGGTAGGTCATTTTTCCCAAGCCTGTTTGTTCTCCGTCAACCCAATCGCCTTCGTATACGCTGCCGTATATATATGTTAATTTTCCTTTGCCGTGGGGCTTGCCGTTGACTAAATCGCCTTCGTACACTGAGCCGTCTTTATATGTCACTTTTCCTTTGATGGTTTCTATCATAAAAATCTCCTTTACGTTTTTTCTGCCTTCAATTTTACCATAACCTTGCCTATTTGAATAGGGAATCGGGAGTAAATCTTCGGAATTTATTTCTTGATTCATGGGTAATTTAGTATTATTATAAATACAGGAGACAAAGATTTGAGTATCCATGAATCGGCGGAAATGTATCTGGAAACAATCCATGTTTTAGGCCTCAAGGGAAACCCCGTCCGCTCTATTGATATTGTGAACGAACTTGAATACTCAAAGCCGAGCGTAAGCGTCGCCATGAAAAACCTGAAAGCTCAGGGCTATATCGCTATAGATGATGAAGGGTATATAACACTGACCGCAAAGGGGCGCAAAATCGCGGAGACAATGTATGAACGGCATGTCGCTATTTCCGACTGGTTAATTTTTTTGGGAGTCGATAAAAAGACGGCGGTAAATGACGCCTGCAAAATGGAACACGCCATGAGCGAAAAAAGTTTTACCGCGATAAAGAAGCATATTGAAAACTTGCCGAACCCAAAAAAATGAGATGAATACGGCGTATAAATCGCTCTATTTTACTTCGATGTCAAATTGTACACTCCGTCCCATGTGTCTTTGGGCGGGCTACTTAAAAATTGTTTGCACCGATCAAGATAAATGCTTGAAGGGCTGTCATCGGGTATTATTGACATCGCCTCTTGGAAACCTTTTTCCGCTTGCGTCCAATCGCGTTTTTCAAAATAGTCAAGCGCTTCATGGAAAACTTGTACAAGTTTTTTTTGCTGTTCGCCGGCCTGATCCGCCATGTCTACAAGTTCGCAAAGACGCACAGGCTCATTGATGCCGACGACGCGCACGCGGTCAAGTTTCCTGTAAAGCAATGCGTCTCCTGTTTCGCGTACCGTATCTTCCGAGGCAAGTATCCATGTTCCGTATTGTTTGTTTACTCCCTCAAGACGCGCGGCGAGATTTACCGCGTTCCCCATAATCGTATAGTTCATCTTGTTGGCGGTACCCATGTTGCCCGCAACCATGAAACCGGTATTAACGCCTATGCGCGTTAAAAGAGGCGAGGGTGACAATTTTTGCTCCATGATTGTTTTGTTTAACTCAACTTCCAGCTTTCTCATTGTAATGGCAGAAACGCACGCCCTTAGAGCGTGATCGGCAAGGTCAAGAGGAGCGCCGAAGAACGCTATAATGGCGTCGCCTTCGTATTTGTCTATCGTGCCTTTTTCGGCAAGAATCACGTCGCTCATCGCGCTTAAATATTTATTTAACAGGCTTACAAGATCTTCAGGATCAAGTTTTTCGGAAATAGTTGAAAATCCTTTAACGTCCGTAAAAATAGCGGTCATGTGGCGTTTTGTGCCGCCCAACTGCAAGCGCGAAGGATCGGAAATAATTTCTTTTACCACGTCGCCTGAAACATAAGTGGAAAACGCCGTCCTGATAAAGTGCTTCTCTTTTTCAGAATGGGCGTAAGAAATTATTTCACGGATAATAATAGCGATAATCATCGACATTATTATTCCAAGCGGCCCAAGGAAAAATCCTGAAAAACGGAATATCAATACGGCGGCAATAAAGATGAACAATACCGCGCCAAATCCCAACGCCGCGCGGAAAACAGGCGCAAGGTTTTCCGTAAGTATGAAAAATAACGGGACAAAAATAAGCATAAAAATTATCTTCCAGATATTATCAAGGCAAACAATGAAAGATTTAGTAAGAATCGTATCCAGCACAACGCCGTGAGTGCCTACATTGATGTATTTGCCGTAAAAAGGATTCGCGCCATAGTCGGTAGTTCCCGTATCAACCCGGCCAATAATAACAAATTTATCATTTAAACTTTTTATATTATAATCGGTTATTTCCTTATAACGGGTCAGATTTACTTCAAGCGCGTTAAATAACGAAATGATATAATCGGCTTCATCTTCTATTGCGCCGGATAAATTCGGATTCTCTTCGATTAACTGGGCGCTGACCGTCTTTATCTTCGACACGGGATCATTCTTTAATACTTCACCTAACATTTCATAAGCTTGATTTCTATATTCAAGAAAAGCGTCAAAAGAATCATGGGAAGTGTTTTCCATCGCGTGATTTTTTAACTCGCGCGCCGCGTCAAGAAGCTGCGTCATATTGCTAAGAATAACCGGAATAGAAATTAATGAGCTGTCAATTTGTGAGAATAACATCATGTCTTCGGCGGCAAGAGCGCGGCTGTATTTTTCAATCTCCGCTTCCATTTCGTCTAACAAACTGAATTCCGCAAAGGATAGGTGGGTATAGCTGTCATTGTAATCTTTTTTTGGCCAGTCAAGCATCATCCTGCCTTTTGAATCCAGCGGGATAACTAAATCTTCAACTTTTTCGCCAGAAAGCCTCACCTGCTTAACTGTCAATTTGCGTTTTTCCAATAATATTTCCGGCCTGCCAAGATAATCTATCAATGGGGCAAAGGCAAGCTGCAAATACCAATGATCGTGCATATTCTGCGTCAGATAAATACGCCTTCTTACGCCGTCCTTATCAATTTCCACATTAGTATAACCGGCTCCCTTCGCGGCTGTAGCAAAAATCGGAAGGGCGGGTAAAATATCGATGGCCCCTTCCCCGCGAAACGCGTTAGGAGCGGCGTTTACAGGGTATGAAAAATGTTCTTCCGCGAGCGGGCGGCGTTCAGCCTGTTCGCCGTCCAGGGGATAAGCCCATAAATTGACCGTAGACCAGCTATTGCCATTCAATGCAATCGCCTGCGCCAAATAAATATCGTTATCGCGCGCGACGCTCTGGGCTTTGGAATAAAGTCCCGTTTTTTCCCTTTCTATCATATTGGAAAAATAATTCGCGTAATTTGAAAGATCGTTACGCGCCATACGCCCGGATCCAAACGCGGAAAAAATATCCTGCGCTGATGAATTGATTTCCGAGAAACTGCGCTCAAAATCGTTGGCAAGCCCCTGTTCAAGATAGAGGCTGTCTACTCCCTGAGGGCCGCGATCTATGTACTCTATATCGAAGATAACCGCCCTTGCGCCGTATTCTTTTAAACGCAAAAGACCGTCTGCGGTTATTGAGCGCGGCCACGGGAAAAAACCGTAATAAGCTATAGCCTGATCGTTTACATCAAGAAAGACAACGCTGTCTATATGCTCACGATTCGTCCGAAAGTGAAGAAAAAAGTCATAAAGTCTGTCTTCTATCGAAGTTAACGCGCCGATTAAATACAATAACGAAAACGCTGCCGCCGCAGCCAAACCAATAAGGGCATTTTTCCAATGTTTCATAGTTTATTTTACAATAAAACAGAGAAGAAATCAATTAACCAAAATATAACATGACTGCTTTAGACAGGTCAGACATTCGGCGTGGTCTGTTCCCCTTGCATTAATTTGTGTTTCCTTATATACCGCAACATAAAAAAAGTAGTCAATCCAAGTATAGTGATGAGCAGTGAAAGAATAAATTGTAATATCATATTATCCTCCTATAAACCATTTAATTATAATATCAATAAGACTAATTATACCAAAAACACTTATAAAAAGTACAAATGTTTCCAATACCCTAATAAATTTACTTGAAGGTCTTGGCATAATATCCAACATTTGCTGCATAATCTCATTTTGCCGTTTTAGCTGTGTCTCAAGTGTATTATTTATACTATTAAGCAATTCGTTCACATATAAATTATATGCCTTTTCTCTTTAATTGTACAGTAAAAGATCTTTCATTCAGGATAATTTACTATAATATTCAACTCGCCTTTATTTGACTGATATGTTGATGGGGTTCCTATATCCGCGCCGACAGGCGGTTGCACATGAATTGACTGCTCGGCGCTAACCGCGGGATTGGAGACGGTTCCGTCAATATTAGAGGAGCTTGTATTTCCGCCTGTAACAAGAACTCCCGCGCCGGATACGCCACTTAACAAAATTTTGCCTTCAATTCCAATTAAGTTACGGGTGTCCATCTCGAAAGTTGTGCCGCGGACGGAAGCTGTCACGCTGGGGCTCTGTACGTTAAGGTGAGTTTTTGTACCGGCGGGGGGCTTTACTTCGACTCTTACTCTTCCCGCCTGCAAATTAACGTTGACACTCTCGGTATTTTCCGCGGACTGTATTTCAGCAAGGGTTAGGCGCGTCAGCGGACGCACGGTAATAACAGAACTGCCAATTGCAATGATGGCGGTGCTTCTAAAACCTGTTGAAACAATTGTGTTGGAAGATACGGAGTCTCCCGCGGAAGCAGGGACAAAAGCGGACGAGCCTGAACGCTTTAATTCAACCTCGCCGGTTAATTCCCGAATAACGCCATTCTGGCAGAACGCTCCTGTAACAGCCAATGTGATAAAAATCGCCGTAAAAATAATCTTTTTCATTTTACTCCTCCAAAATTAATAACTATAATATTGACATAATAACGGTTAAATCAACGCGCCATTTTATTTTTTCTTCCGCTCCCGCGTCGCCAAGAGCCGGGAAAAACGCCCCGCCGCCCAAGTTAAATTGCAAATCAGAAGCGGGACTCCATGTTATCATGGCTGAAACTTCCGGACCCAAAAAATATCCTTTACTGTCAGTACTCACGGGGTAACTGTTAAAAGTTCCCCAATCGCCGCGTACAAAGTACGAAACTGTAAACAGGCCGCTCAGCGAATCGCTAAACTTTGATGAATAATTCAAAGAGAAAATTGAAAGCCCCGGTATTCTTGTTTTTAAAATGTACCCGTATTCTTTTCCGGCAATCGGGATAAATTCTGCAATGGTACTGTCTGTTCTGCCGCTTGTGATAACGCTTGTAAAAGAAAGCCTAGTGTTAAATTTGGACGGAAACAGCAGAAATAAGCCTATCTCTCCAGCAAACGCCACATTGAATTTTAGTTCGTCCGTAGCAGCCTGCGCGAATTCAACACTGCCTCCAATTTCCAAAAGGAAGTTACTAATTGGCATACCAGCTTTAAGAATTATATATTGACTATGGTATTTACTAACGGCGTCGTTTAAATCCGTCTGCCCGACAAAAGCGGCGTTCAAATGCATTACTTCGCCTATCGAAGGATGTTCCCACCCGATTGAAGAAATCACGCGTTTGGACGCGAAGTAAGTGTTGAAAAAATCGTCATAAACGACCGGCGTTGATACCTCTATTAATTCCGCGTCAGTCATCGCGATATTGGCTCTTTTTTTGTATTGAAGCCCCGTATACCACGCTCCGACACGGAAACTTCCAAAGCCTGAATTATATTGATATTGAATACCGTCAAAAAGACCATTCGCTATAAAAGCCAACGGATCGGAAAAATTAACGCGTCCTACCCTTAAACTTGAATCACCAAACCTCATGCTGAATTCGGTACGCAGAAGTTCCGGTATATAAAAAGGTTCTCCGTCATTTCCAACAGAAAATCCGGCGGAAATAATTAAATCTCCGTTGTCGCCTATCAGTGTTGAAAAACGGGGCAAAATGTTCACTTCAAAATCAAAAAGGTTATCTTCAGATATTGTGTTTCCAAGTCCGCCGTCCGCGTTTATCACAAGCCCAAAGTCATAGGCTGAAAGGGAGACGGGAAGCGTCAAAATCAATATTAAAAGTATTTTATATAAAAAGTTCTTCATTCTAGTTCTCCATCGCGAGAATTCTGGTTACATAGTAAAGGAGCTGTTCGCCGGACACTATCATAGAGGGGTCTGATCGGCCTTGAATAACATTAAGGTATGTTAATTGGCGGTAAGCGTAACGCGGACTTTTGGTAATGGCATACATAATACCACCTTTAATATTAAAAGAGCGCATTAAGAGCATGGAAATAAAATCAAGCCGCGCTGAATCATTGGAAGAAAGATTTTTTGGAAGCCAGTTTTGCTGAACCGCGTAATTAAAAGCTTCTTCGCTATTATCCGTCGCAAGCGCGTTAGCCGCCTCCAACACAAACCGCGCCGCATGCGCGTATGTTACGGTTTTGGAGTTTAAAAGAATCTCAATCTCCTGCGCGGTAGATTGGGTACGGGGATCTTGGCCAAACGCTGAAACAGCCGCTAAACATAGGATTAAAAAAATGCGCTTATTCAAATTGAGCATTATATTATCGTTATTTCTCCTTTACAAATCTAATATACACCAAAAATCAATTTTTGTGCCAACATATTAATCAATTTTTTTGATTTTTTGCCTATTTTTAATAGATTTTTGAATATTTAATTTTAAATATAAAATTACTACCTATGTTTCATTTTTTATTGACAAATTTTGAAAAATAACGAAAAATGGTAGTTGTATTTAAAATTAACTGTAAGTTTTTATAAAGGTCGGCATTTACCTTACCCTGACGATGCCGATAGGAGGGATTTAAAATGAATAATAAGCAAAGGGCAATAAACAAAATAAAAAAAGCGGCCTATCTATGCCTTGCGGCGCTGGCAATTTCCTGCCTTATATGCGCCTGTTTCACTGGCGAGGTTGGGGGAAACGCTTCTTTTTCAATTACCATCGGCGGCGGGGGGAGGGCGGCTTTCATGCCATGGGACCCTGATACCGACATTTCCCTTCTTATACATACCATAACCCTAACAGGCGGCCCTGGCCCGGATATACAGAAGAAAGGCATAATAGAGGGGGAAACCGCGCAATTTACAGTTGATCCCGGCCATTGGAAAATTACCGTACAGGCATATTTAAGTACGGTACTAAAAGCTGAGGGTTTTGCCAGCGTGAACTTAAAGCCCGGACCTAACGGCGCTGTTTCGATAACTATGGGGCAGCCGACTTTCGCAATAACCATGCAGAATGACGGCCACGGCACGGCAACAGCGGAGCCGAATCCCGCCGTTGAAGGCGAAACTGTTTATATTAACGCGGATCCCAAAGTCGGCTTTATGTTTGATAAATGGCAAGTTATAAGCGGCGACATAACGCTTTCCCACACGGATAAAAGCCCGGCGTCATTCACCATGCCGTCAGAACCAGTAAAAATAAAAGCCGTATTTATAGTAGTGCCGCCCAATACGCCTAACCTTTACATATTAGAAGAAGTAATATTCACGCCTGTTAAATTCGGTTATACCCAACCTGCGGCGATGACCGTTACGATACGCAACAGCGGCAATACCACTGCGAACGTATCAAGCATTACGCTTGGTGGCGCGAGTTTAGGTTCGTTTATCCTTGACGGGAATTTAACGCCAACCATCGCGGCTGGGGCAAGCGCGGTTTTCACCGTACAGCCAAAGAGCGGGCTTAACGCCGGAGACTACACAGCTAAGATCACAGCGAGCTATTCAGGCGGCGTTGTTACAGGCGCTACGGCAGAAATCGATGTGAGTTTTATTGTAAATAAAGCCGCCGGCGTAACGGTCGGCGCACCGACGCTCAATGCCAAAACACACAACAGTATCACTATTGGCGCTGTAACCGCTTCAAACGGGCAATCTGTCAAATACGCAATAAGTATTACAGATTCCGCCGCGTCTACAAGCGATTGGCAAGACTCTACATTTTTTACAAATCTTAATGCCGCGACAACTTACTACATCTTCGCGCGGGCGGAGGGAAACAACAACTATGAAACAGGCGCGGCAAGCGTCAGCCTGTCCGTTACTACGCCGCAAATCGGTTCATCGAAAATCATTTACTACTGGGTGGACGAACACGGCAACCTTGTAACTTCGGACGACGCGTTTACTGTAGCCGCCGGAGAAGATTTGGCCATAACCGCGAAGGCCGACGGTTATACCGTTAAGCAGTGGCATTTGGACGGCGTTAATACCGGTCAGAGCGAAGCAACATATTTTTTCTCAAGCTTGGAAGTCGGAAGTCATACCGTAGGATTGTTTGTTGAAAAAGACGGCAGGCTTTATAACACCAACATCACCGTAATAGTGCAGTAACAGGGGGAAAACAATGAGAAATGAACAATTAGCAATGAGCAATGAGAAGAGAACAATGAAAAGCGGGAAATACAGCGTGCTATTCGTGGCTGCGCTTGTGTGCGTTATGTTGCTGGACGCTTGCGTGGATAACTATGAGCAATCAATGATTCAAACGAAGGCTGAAAATCAAACGCAGGTAAAAGACGGTTACGGAAGAATAAAAATCAATTTAGTTGACGGCGAATCGGCGCATCAGAATGCGGAGCGGACAGTGTTTCCTTCAACGGTTTTTGACTCTTACGCGTATATTTTTACCAAAACAGACGGAGGCAGCGCGTTTTCAACCCCCGATAAAGACGGGTATTTTACCCTGGAAATTGGCAGTTATAAAGTGACTGTAAGCGCCTATAAAGACGGTAAGCCGGCGGCAACCGGGGAATCAGCAGAGTTTACCATAGCTCAAGGTGAAAACGGCGAGGTGCAAGTTTCTCTTACCGAAATAAACTCTTCGGAACAGGGCTTTTTTACGTACACCATTACCTACCCTGCTGACGCCGAGGCGGAAATTACCCTGAAGAAATGGCCGGATTTGGAAGTGGATTTATTAAACCCTGAACTCTTAGAAGACATGAACGGAAAACCGGTAACGCTGCCATTGGACCCCGGTTCTTACCTTTTTACCGTC
Source organism: Treponema sp. R8-4-B8 (assembly GCF_054786175.1). Taxonomy (NCBI): domain Bacteria; kingdom Pseudomonadati; phylum Spirochaetota; class Spirochaetia; order Treponematales; family Treponemataceae; genus Treponema; species Treponema sp. R8-4-B8. The sequence continues at coordinate 175,328 of NZ_BDHE01000489.1, read as the reverse complement.
CTTGTTAAAAAAGACTCGCGTTATATGGGAATAAGTGAAGCGGTGCAAATCTATCCTGCGGTTACCACCGAATACGGAAAAGAATTTATCGACAGCGATTTTCTCGTCCCCACTTTTGACTCCATCGAAGCTTTTGCGAACTGGTTAGACGGACAGCAAGAAAATGATGCAACAACACCATACATCGTTAAGCTGAACGTGGGCGCTCTTGGCGGTAATAAAACCAAAAGTGTTTTTGAAGCACTGCTTGACAACGATACCAAATACGTTAACCTTGATCTTTCCGGCAGTACCTTTACCAGCATTGAGGAAAATGCTTTTAGAAATCTTCACAACCTTACTAGCATAACCATACCGGACAGGGTTACCAGCATTGGAGAGCATGCTTTTGAATATTGCACCAACCTTACCAGCATTATTATACCAGACAGCGTTACAAGCATTGGAATTGATGCCTTTTATGAAACAGCATGGTTAGATAACCAGCTAGACGGTTTAGTGTATGCGGGAAAAGTAGCATACGCTTACAAAGGCACTATGCCTGAAAACACAAACATAACATTTCATGACGGCACAAAAGGAATTACTGGTTATGCTTTTTTCAAATGCAAAAACCTTACCAGCGTAAACATAACTAACAGCGTTACCAGTATTGGAGATTTCGCTTTTGCCGCTTGCACTGACCTTACCAGCGTAACTATAGGAAATGGTTTAATCAACATTGGAGAGAGGGCTTTTTCAGGTTGCACAAGCCTTACTGCAATAACGGTTGCCACTGGTAACACCGCATATAGCTTACATGACGGCGTATTGTATAACAAGAATATAACTACGTTAGTTGTATATCCGGCAGGAAAAACAGGCAGTACATTCATCATACCCGACAGCGTTAAAGACATTGGAGATTCTGCTTTTCACGATTGCACTAGCCTTACCAGCGTAACCATACCAAGCGGCGTTACCAGCATTGGAGAGTATGCTTTTGAAAATTGCACCAGCCTTACCAGCGTAACCTTTGCAATAGGGAGCAACATCGCAGACGCATATTTTGGAAGCGACGCATTTCCTACAGCAGGCAATGGAAACGGCAGCGACTACTTAAAGGATGCCTACTACAGTATGGGAAAAGCGGGAACGTATATCAGGGAAATCGATAACGTATGGTGGACAATTATTAATGGTGATGGCTCTTCGACAGACCCCTTCAGAGTTTACGACGAAGAAACTTTGCAAAGAATCGGCCGAAAGACAAGTAATAAATGGTATGGCGACTGGGACTTGGACAAGCATTACAAACAAACGACTGACATCACGCTGACTTCTGTTGCCCCTGGCGAAAGCAACTGGACGCCGATTGGCGCAGATGAGTACGACTTCCAAGGCGTCTATGACGGGGGAAACCATACCATCAGCAATATTACAATAAGCACAAGTAGTAGTTATCAGGGCTTGTTCGGTTATATAAATAACGACGCTATTGTAAAAAATGTCCGCATTGTCAACTGCAACATTATCGGTGGATCTATGGTCGGCGGCGTAGTAGGGTTTAATCAATTAAGTACGGTGCAAAACTGCTATGTCGAAGGTACTGTTTCAGGAACAGGCGCTGTCGGCGGCGTGGTAGGGAAGATCAATTATGGCACGGTGCAAGACTGCTGCTATTCCACCTCCACAGGTGCTGTTTCAGGCGCAGACGATAACGGGAGTGTCGGTGGCGTGGTGGGGTATAACAACGGTGGCACGGTGAAAAACTGCTACTCCACGGGCGCTGTTTCAGGAGGCTATTCTGTCGGTGGCGTGGTTGGATATAACAGCGGCACGGTACAAAACTGCTACGCTACAGGCAATGTTGAAGGACTTAGCCTATATATTGGTGGCGTGGTAGGACTTCTAGAGGGAGACAGTGTAATAGTGCAAAACTGTGTGGCACTGAACCTGTATATCAGCTATGGAGAATTTAATGAGCGTTTTGCGGGGAACAACCACGCCGGACTGACAAATAACTTCGGGCGGAGCGATATGACGAATGGCAATAATGATCCCTGGTCAAGCGACGCAGACGGAGTAGACGGTGAGAACATCACATGGGAACAATGGGGGAGTGAAACATGGTGGACTGGAACGGCGTTCTTTGACGCAGATGTGTGGGATTTTAGCGGCATTAACGCAACCAAATTGCCCAAGCTGAGAAATATACCGGCAGGGGTGCAGAACCCGGTGGTGCAACCGTTACCGTAAAAAATAGGGAAGGAGAGCGCGGTGTCTCTTATGACACCGCGTTTTAACATTATTTAGTGTCTGTCTATAAAGTCACAGTAATTCTCAATTTGGAAACTACAGAAGAATTTAACCACGGAGTACACGGAGTTACACGGAGTTTTGGTACAAAAATCATCTTTTTCCTCCGTGAAACTCCGTGTCCTCCGTGGTTTTTATTATTAATTTCCCTTAAACAAGGAATAGCTGGTAAAGTAACCGACTTTATAGACAGACACTATTTAACGCGCGAATTGCTTAATAGCGCTTGAAGATGTATGCCCAATAAAATCTTTAAGTACAGGCGGGCAGGCTGCGCGCGCTGTAAAAACATTTTTCGGGCGTTCCCCGCCGTAGAGACTTTGTAATAAAACAAAGAAAATTCAGAGAATAAAAGTTCGGCGACGAACCCTAGATAAAGTTTTCTTACTACCACTATTTAGTCGCTGGAAGGCTCACAGGCACAGCCAAACAAACGCACGGCGTAGCCGTGTGGATCAATAATGCCGCACGCTGAGAGCACCAAAAAATGCCGCAGTCCCCAATAAAAGCAAGGCCGCCTTTAGGTGGCCGCCAGTGCGACGCTCTTACGAAGTTTTTACAGCGTGCGCAGCCTGCCCGCCTGTACTAAATAAATTCTTTAGGCATACATCTTGTTATCACTTTTAAATAAGGTAAGGGAGCACCAGATGAGCAGGTAATTTTTTTATATAGGCATCTAATTGATGGAACCTTTAATACATGATATAATACAGACATGGATTTTCCTATTTTTTCAAAAAGATGTTTCTGGGAACAAGATTATACTAAATTAAATTTTGATACCAGTAAAAGGTACATAATTACAAGAGTAGTTAGCTATGGCAGTCAAAACGATTATATTGAATTATTTCGATATTATGGTTGGGATGTAATTAAGGAAGAAGTAGTAAACATTAATTATTTAAACAAAAAAATACTAAATTTTTTAAGTATTTTATTTAAAATAAGCAAAAAGAAATTTAGGGCTTATAATAATAGAGGTTTGTTTTGAAAATACATAAAAAGGGAATTAATGCTTTCTTGTGGGAAACATTACTAAAATATCAAAACGAACCTTTTTATAAAAATTTTCATTTGATAATATAATAGAAAATTTCAAAAAGAAATATGAAACTGAAAACCCACTTCATTATATAAGAAGTATGACTTATTTTGATGATGTTTCTCCGGATTCTTGGAAATCTATAAAAATGATTACAGAACCTTTTTCAATTAAAGAAGTAAAAAACACTTTAATAAAAAATGTACGAGATTATGAACGAAGAATGTTAAAAAAAAATACTTAGAAACAACACAAATAGCGGCAAACCTCTCAGTAAAAGTTCGCATGGGATTGTCGAAAAAGAAAAATGTAATTTTATTAATGATCATCACCCCACTTTAACAAACAAAAACAAAGTGCTATACTGTCGTCATGAAAACAAACCCTGTCGCGGATTATCTTGCCGCTGTAACGCCTGAAAAAATTGATTCGGGAATGTTGGCTTATATTTGCAATTTAATGGAAGTTGCAAAAGTTACGCCTGAAATTGCGTCTTCTATCGTACTGGAACTTGAAAATCAGAGGAAACGTGTAAAACTGATTGCAAGTGAAAATTACTGCTCCATGGCAGTTCAGTTGGCTATGGGCAACCTGTTAACCGACAAATACGCCGAGGGAGTTCCCAACCACCGTTTTTACGCGGGGAATGAAAATGTTGACGCCATCGAAACTTTAGCGGCGCGGGAGGCATGTGAACTTTTTGGAGCGCAATACGCTAATGTTCAGCCTCACTGCGGAGCGGACGCCAATTTGCTCGCATACTGGGCTATCTTAAGCACGCGCATTGAAAATCCGGCGCTGGAAAAATATGGCGAAACAAATCTTTACAAATTAACCGATTCCCAATGGAACGAACTAAGGGCTTCATTTGGAAACCAGCGCCTTTTGGGTCTTGATTACTATTCAGGCGGGCATTTAACACACGGTTACAGGCATAATCTTTCCGGGCGAATGTTCGATATTTACGGATATTCCGTATCCGCCAAAGACGGAATGTTAGATTACGATGAAATTGAAAAACAGGCGTTACAGGTGCGCCCGTTAATTTTATTGACAGGCTATTCCGCCTATCCGCGGAAAATAAATTTTAAGCGCATGAGGGAAATCGCTGATAAAGCCGGCGCGGTCTTCATGGTAGACATGGCTCACTTTGCGGGTCTTGTCGCGGGCAAAGTTTTTACGGGCGAATATGATCCTGTTCCCTGGGCGCATGTCGTAACCAGCACCACGCATAAAACCCTGCGCGGCCCGCGGGCGGGAATCGTACTCTCCACAAGCGAATTTGCGGAAGCGCTGGACAAAGGCTGCCCTTTGACAATGGGCGGCCCTCTCCCCCACATAATAGCCGCAAAAGCGGTCGCTCTCCGAGAAGCCGCCGCTCCTGAATTCAAACAGTACGCGCAAAAAATTGTAGACAACTGTAAAGCTCTCGCAGCCTCCTGCATGAAAAACGGGCTAGACGTTTTAACAGGCGGCACGGACAACCACCTTTTACTGGTAAACGTACACAACGCCGGCCTAACGGGCAGACAGGCGGAAAGCGCCCTTCACGAATGTCGCATAACGCTTAACCGCAACAGCCTCCCGCGAGATCCCAATGGCCCGTGGTACACGTCTGGAATCAGAATTGGAACCGCAGCCGTTACAACTCTTGGAATGGGAGAGGCGGAAATGACGGAACTAGGCGAATTAATAGCGAAAGTTATTAAGAGCACAACGCAGGCGCAAGACGCGAAAGACCCGGCAAAAAAGAGCAAGGCAAAGTATACTGTGAGCGAGTCCGTAAAGAGCGAAGTTCACGCGAGAGTGAAAACGTTATTAGAGCGGTATCCTGTGTACCCTCAGCTTGACCTTGATTTTTTGAAAAATAATTTTTGCAATTAGCAAGAAGCAATTAGCAGTGAGCAAGGAGCAGTGTCGTTGTAAGTTAGCTTTACGTGTTGCAACTAGCTATGCTTGCTAACCTCGCTCACTGCTCACTGCTCACTGCTCACTGCTAATTGCTCACTGTCTTGTCTTTCTCTTTTATAAACGCTACGAAAATGTCAAAAAGGATTAAATCTAACTTATGGTGTTTATTTATAAATTCATCACGCATCATTTTTATGGCTTCTTTATATGACATTGGATGACGATAAGCGCGGTGAGGATCCGTAAGGCTGTCAAATACGTCTATAATTTCCAGCACTTTAGCGGGAAAATAAGCTAGAACTTGAAAATCCAAAACAGGCTCCAATTCGTATCCAATGCAAAAATCCTGTCTGGCGATGGGATTATCTTTTTTATACCTCGCGAAATACGCGCGGAAAAACCCGTAACCGTCGGGATCGCCGTAATATTCATGATGATACCCTATAATAAGACTTGCTTCCTTTGGGTAATTTGTTTTGCTAATAACGTAATTATAACCCTGCTTTACATGATCAATTACTATATTGCGGTTATAAGAAGCTGCGCCTTCGTGGTATTCCACGGCGGACGCTTTCCCAACATCATGAATAAGAAAACCTACCGCCCACTTTAGGAAAAGATCCGGCTCAATAGCCCTCATGCCGCCGTAAAAAACACGTTCCAGATTAATATCATCAGGATTAATATGCGGGAGCAGAAAATGATAAAATTGGCTGTATTTAACGGCAAAATTCACACGCAGCCTTTGAATTGAGCTGGACGTTGAAACAAGTTTGTTATAATAAGAAAGAAACGCGACACCGTTAAGGAATACGCGGGTCATGTGTTGAATAACAGTGCCGTTGGATTTTTTTACCATTGTATTCATCAATTCGTTTTGAAAAATATTTTCCGATATTAACCATGCGGACGATTTTACCATTTCGCAGGTAGAATCAACAAGGCCTTGAGTGAGTTTTTTGGCTTCATTATCGGCGTGGTAAATGGCGTTTTCCAGCGCCGCGCGGTTTATTAACGCGGCGGACTTGGTCGTATCTACAAGAGCTTCGACAACTACCGCTTCCGTTCTATCCTTTTGCGCGTAAATTTTATCCAGCCTATCCTTATCTTCATTAAGCCGTTCAACCTGCTCTTTTGGGGACATTTCAAGATAGGTTTTGTATTCGCTGCCAAAACCCACTTCAATTTCATCTTCAGTCGCCTCGTCTAATTCTTCCAGCACTTCGTCTTTTTCATCAGTTTTTTTAACAGGCTTTTCATCAGGCTTTTGAACGTCCTTATTCCAAACGGCTGGTTTAATAAGAGCTTTTTCTTTTAGTTTGTAATAGTCGTCCGAAGTTAAATAATACTCCCATGCTCCGTTGTGTACCTGCCAAAAATTTTCACTGTTGTCATATAGGGTTTTAAAAGGCATAAGCCGGCTTTTTTTTGTGTCTTGTTTAACGCATAAGATGGGAATTTCATCTTCTAAAATAATATCAACATATTTTTTATTAACCCCCTTGCCGTCGTCTAAAGATAAAACTTCAGAAAGGGGAATACTGTCTTCTTTTTCCGCCATATGCTAATAATACAAGCATTTATGAGGATAAACAAGATAAATTATGGTTAAAAATATTGATTAATGACAGGTTTTTACTGCTGTCTGGCTTTTTCCGTTATTTCGGCAATAATTCTGTCCGCCTCATCGTAGGTAACTTGGCAAGTGCCGACCTGTTTATGGCCGCCGCCGCCGTAATAAAGCAGCATAGAACCTACATCCGTGGTAGATGAGCGGTTTATTATGCTATGGCCGACAGTAATGGCGACATTGGATTTATTACGCCCGTCTACAATCCAGACGGAAATATTCTGTTCGGGATAAAGCGTGTAGATGATAAACCTGTTACCGGCATAAATGGTTTCCACGTCCCTAAGGTCAACCTTTATGATGTTACCAATGACGGTGGCATGACTCTTGACCATCTGAATAAAAAGTTCTTTTTGCTGATAATACAATTCAAGGCGTTCTTTTACATCGGGCATTTCCAATATTTCGTGAATATTTTTTTCAGAACACGCTTTCGCGAGGGATGTCATCAAATCATAATTGCTTATGGTAAAATTCCTGAAGCGGCCAAGACCCGTGCGGGGATCCATAATAAAGCCCAATAAAATCCAGCCTTTTGGATCCATAATTTCATCCGCGAAAAGATCGCCTGAGTCCACTTTATCGACATAGTGGATCATTTCCGCGAATTTTCCAAGTTTAGCGTCACCGCCGTAATATTCATAAACAACACGGGCGCAGCTTGGAGCCCGTTTTGATACGCCTTCAAAATAAGCGCCTTTGCCTAAACGCTCGGATTCGCTGGAATGATGATCAAACCAGAGTTTACAGCCTTTAATATAGGGAATATTAGCCAAAATATCATTATCTGTGGCTTCAACAAGACCATCCTGAATATCTTTGGGATGAACAAATTTCCAATCATTAATAAGTCCTAAATAGGATAACAACGCTCCGCAAGCCAGACCGTCAAAGTCTGATCTGGTTAATAACCTCATATTGAACCACCCCTTAATAAAATATAAAGCCTTTAATAAATTCGGCAATCTATCTATATTATATATCAATTATAATGAAAAAGAAACAAAAAAGCCAGAGAAAATATAACTATTGGCTTAAAGTTCCTTGTCCAGCCTGCCGGAAAACCAGTTTATAACAGCCTGCGCCCTGTTGTTGAATGAAGCGGTGATCTTGTCGGAAAAACCGGGCAAATAGGCGGCTTTTGCCATAGAAGCGGCATAAATTAGAATTGTGTCCCCGCAGTCAAAAACCGCCATTACCGAACGCAGATTGCCCTTGCCGATTACCGGAATAATTCCATAGTTTAAAGACGTTATATTTTCCTGAGTGAAAAAAACAGAATCCCTGTTATTTTCATAGTCGTAGCGGTAAATATTGTCGCCAAAAGTCAGGTCTTTTTGCCTTGCAAAAACAGTCAAAGTGGCGGGAATCTGCGAGAAAACAGGGTCAGAGAGCGGTTTTTTGGATGTGGGGCTGTCTATTATGCTTGAATAATCATAAAAAGTACGCATCGCTCCACGGCTGTAAGAATAGTACTGAATTCCCGTCAAGGTACTAATAGCGGTTATTTGATTATAAACTTTTACTTTTTGCCTTTCATCCCAATCGCTGGAATCAGTCTTTAAATGCGAAGGTTTTATGTACAGGTAAAGGGCTTCTATCAACATATTGGGATTAAGCTGATTCATGACTCCTGTTATATATTGGCGCAAATAATTATGATTAGGCAATAATTCGGGCGCGGGGTTTTTTAATTGCGCTTTAATTATCCGCCCCTGTTCAAGGCTATGAAGCTGCGACGCGCGGTCAGTCAAACCTTCAAGCGGTATGGAAAAAGCGCTTACAGCGAATGAGAAAATGTAAATTAAAGCTAAAATATGTTTCATGGTTAATCGCAGTTTCTAAAAACTATTGTTTTTAAGACTCCTTAAATTATTTAAGCCCGCGGTAAAAAACGCGCACCTGCTTATATAAACCATCTCCTTCGCTTTTAGTTTCAACGTCGCTTATGTCATTTAAGGTGGTATGGATTAGCCACCTGTCGAAGGGATTCATCGGCTCAAGCAGAATAGAGCCTTTGCTTTCGCGGACTTTTTCAGCCACATTGTAGGCAAGGCGCACAAGGGACTCTTCCCTGCGGATACGGTAATTTTCAGTATCCAGAATTACGCGGACATCTTCCTTGCCCAAACGGCCCGCATAGATGTTTAAGAGCAACTGGAGCGCGTCAAGGTTCTTGCCTTTCTTGCCGATTAAAATTGACGAATGAGCGGAATCAATTTTAATTCCAAGTTTGTGTCTTTCACGGAAAAGAACGGTAACGGTTCCCGGATAGCCCATGCGCTCGATAAGCCCGCTTGTAAATTCAACCATTTTCGTTTCAAAGTCATTCGCGGGCGCAGGTTCTCCAAAGACCGCCTTGCCAGCGGATTTGCCAATTCTTTCCTTCTCCATATCACCGGTATCCGAAGCGCGAGGTTTTGATTTGGAAGTAACTCCAAAATTACCTACATGAACCCTGATACGGACTAAACCTTTCTTGAACAAACCGCTTTTTTGGGTCTCAAGAATTTCAACGTCAAAATCGTCTTTTTCAAGACCAAGTTCTCCCGCAGCCCTGTCTATCGCTTCTTTTTCGGTGCGGCCTTCAAATTCAAACTCCATTTATATCTCCTTATTTTAAAAGTTCTTCTTTTTCTTTTTACCGGGCGCGATTTTCGGCTCCGGTTCCATCTGCGGTTCCGCGGCCTTCTTGGCAATAATGTACTTATTTATTATTATCTGCTGAACCAATGTAAGAAGGTTGGAAAAAATCCAGTATATCAGCAATCCCGACGGCACATTGTACAGTACAAAGAAAAATACTAATGGCATGACGTATAACATCATCTTCATCTGGCTGTTAGACTGCTGTCAGGGCATTTGCGTAACTTTTCCGTAGATTAACTGGGAGCCTACATAGATAAACGGCAACGCCCTTAACGCCGTCCAGCCTAAAAGAGGCACTTTAAAACCATCGGGGAATTTTACAATATATTCGGGAAGGGAAAGATCGGGAATCCAGCCGGGGATAAATCCCGCCCCGCGCATATCAAAGTGGTTGCTAAAGAGCTGGTACATGGCGATAAATATTGGGAATTGGAGCAGCATGGGAAGGCATCCTGAAAGAGGGTTGTAACCTTCCTGTTTGTACAAATTAGCCATTTCCGTATTTAATTTTTGCGTATTATTTTTATATTTTTCCTGTAATTCCTTTATTCTGGGCGAAAGAGCCTGCATCCGCAATGTGGCTTCTGATCCTTTTTTGGTTAACGGGAAGAAAACAATTTTAATGAACAATGTAAGAATAATTATCGCGACGCCGTAATTGGGAGTAATTTTATAAAAAATAACAAGCAGCCATTTTAACAGTTTTTCTATAGGCGATAAAATTGCCATCCCCGAATTTGCCACATCCATAAGATTTGCGTCTTTAATGCCAAATTCATTTTTTCCCGTATTGTAAACTGAAAGCGCTTCATGGGTTTTAGGCCCTAAATAAAAACGGTAATTATCCTCTACCTTAGAAACGCTTGCCGCGGGACGGATGATATTTAAACGGGAAGCCGACGGAATCCCCGGTTCCGCTTTTTCTGAAAAGTTCAACGTATACTGCGCGAGATACGGAATTGCGATAAAAGTAAAATACTTGCCGGAAATCGAAGCCCACGCGGGACGGGTTTCGATAATGTCGTTGACTTTGGCGTTTTTGCGTTTGCCGTTGACAAACGTAAAGTACTGCCTGTAATCATAATAACGATCGAGTTTTTCAAACGGGGGGCCCATCTGCGGCCCGAAAGACAAAGTATACGCGTTACCCGAAAAATTAAAGCCCTGTAAAGAAAACCCTCCGTCCAGAGTCACTTTTAATTCAAACATATAATCGGCGGGTTTAAATTCGTAATGCTTTGTCAGGCGGAATTTGCCATTTTCGCCGGAAGCCGTGGGGGCCGAAAAATCACGGTAAAATTCAACTATATACTCCGATATACGGTTTACATGAAAATTTGACGTAACCGGCGGAGCGTCAGGAGCGCCAAACGCCAGTGAAAAAGCATGTGCCTCTTTGTTTCCTGAAAGAAGCAAATCTACGTCAGTATTATTCCTTTTATCCTTCCATTTAAAGGAAACCATATCGCCGCCTGAGTTAGTTAAAACAGCGGTAAACAATTCCGTATCAACCGTTACCCTTTCCAGTGGAATTTGCAATTCCATCGGCGCGGATTCCTGTTGATCAAGAACGGGTGTCGCTTCACTAACGACTGGCGGCGCGGATATTACCGAGCTATCTCCTTGATTGCCGCTATTGCCTTGATCGCCTTGCTGCGCCGTCTGTTGCTCCTGCGCCGTCTGCGATTTATCGGTCTCAACCGCCGTTACAGCCGATTGTTGCGATTCAACAATAGCCTGTTGCTTCTTTGTCGCATAGTACCCCTGCATTACAAACGAAACTATTAACACAATGGTACACAGCACCACAGCCAAAACAGTATTTTTATCCATTTTACTTCCTTTTTATTTTAATTAAAATTTTCTTTGCTCCATACCTACAGCGGCATCTGGCAACTCAGGCACCGGATCATAGCCGCCTCGATGAAACGGATGACAACGTAAAATTCGTTTTACAGCCAGCCAGCCGCCCCGTAAAATACCGTATTTATTAACAGCCTGATAAGCGTAATCCGAACAAGTCGGGTAATACCTGCAAGCTCGCGGCAGATGAACAGAAATCGCGGATTGATAAAATTTAATAAGCACAAGTAATATATACTTCATTTTAATAAACCGGCTTTTTTAAAAAGAAACTCAAGCGTTTCGGTGACAGTCACCTTTTGGGCTTCCGGGTAAACCAATAGGATTAAATCATATCCGCCAAGAAGACGGTTTTTCATCAATCTGTAAGCTTCTCGGCTTAGCCGTTTGGCTCGATTTCTGGAAACAGCGTTTCCAAAACCTTTAAACAGCGAAAAACAAATACGGTTATAAGGCAAATCATTCTTTAAAACAAATAGTTTGGCGCCCCGGCAGCCGTACCGCTTTCCCTTGCCAAAAACCTCTCGAATCTCTTTTCTTCCCTTTAAATGCTCTTCCCGCTTAAAGCGAAAGAGGGCTTTTTCTCCTTTTGAAGGGATAATATTAACACTAATAAGGCTTTTTCTCGTCAGAAACTGAAAGTTTTATCCGGCCCTTAGCCCTGCGGCGTTTCAAAACAAGCTGTCCGCCCCTGGTTTTCATTCGTTCCCGGAACCCGAATTTACGGTTCCTCTTTACCTTACTTGGCTGATAAGTACGCTTCATGGTATCTTCTCCTATATATTAAAAGGTTCTTAAAAACTAAATTAGGATTTTAGTTTAGAATAATAACAAGAATTGGTCAAGCGCATGAAAATAAAATATACCGTATCCGGGTACATATTTATAACCCCCTCAGACGACTGCCACAGGATAGTAGACGCCATGCTGGATACAAATTACGGCGAAGAATACTGTCTTGGAGACTGTTTTGAGCCTGAATTTATCGCCAGATTGATGGAAGCCGGGTTTTTGGTAATGTCAATGAGCCTGTCAAAAGAAGACCCGTTTTATCTGTTATTGCCAAAATTGCACCTTGTCCGCTCCGCCCTTTTTTATGAAAATCTGCATATAAAAAAATCCGTCCGAAAGCTTTTAAACCGCTATGAATTAAGAGCGGACGCTGACTTTGACTATATAATCGACCGCTGCGTGGAAAAACATGGCGACGACTGGTTGACTCCCCCGCTTGTGGACAGCATTAAAAAAATACGCCAAAACGCGGTCAAAGAACACGGCGCTCAAGAGACTCTTTCACCTGTCCCATACGCCTACCCTGCCTCATTTGCTTTGTACCGGGACGGGAAATTTGCCGCAGGAGAGTTTGGCGTGGTTTGCGGAAAAGTCTACACGAGCTATTCAGGTTTTTACGAAGAGGATAACGCGGGTACCGTGCAAATTATTAAAACTGCGCTCTATTTGCGGGATAACGGATTTTCATTTTTAGATTTTGGAATGCCTTTAGATTACAAAACCGACTTAGGCGCCGTGGATATTAGCCCTGAAGAATTTGTTTCGCTATTTAGGGGGTAGGATTATTCCCAAATTTTACTCGCCAAGGCGCAAAGGCGCAAAGTTTCTGTCCGATAGATTTTCGTTATACAAGATATATATGTCTGACTACATATCTTTAAGGAAAAACGACAATCCTTCTAACAACAACTTCGCGCCTTTGCGCCTTTGCGAGATGTCTTTTCGTAATATTTATAAAAAAATAGCGCTACTCAAAGAATAGCGCTATTCAAGGAATGTCAATTCGTTAATTATTTAGCGTGTTTCTTAACAATTTCAAGAAGCTCAGCCTTTTTGACGGGTTTAATGATGTAGTCAACCGCGCCAAGTTCACGCGCTTTTGCCCTGTCCTGCGGGTTTTCCGAAGTTGTGTAAATCGCTATCGGGACACTGTGCAATTTGGTGAGGTCGCGTATTCGCAGATAGGTGTCCCATCCGCCCATGTCAGGCATAGTTAAGTCCAGCAACACAAAATTGGGAGTGTAACCTTGGAAGAACAAGTCCAAAGCCGCTTTACCGGAAGTGACCGTCGTTACATCGTACTCGCCTTCAATCATGGATTTTGTCAAGGTAAGGACGGTTTCCTCGTCGTCAACCACGATGACTTTTTTCTTTTCATCGCTTGAATCGACTTTGAATTTCTGCGATTCTGTTTTTAGCTCCTCAAAGTTACGGCTGTTCTCGGCGCTCATTTCATCTACAGTGACTACAGCGATCTTTATTTCCTTCATTGCGCCGTTCACTATTTCGTTCATGCCGCTTACTATTTCTTCACTGATTTTTATAAATTCGCTTGTCTGCCTATTCAGATGATCGCCCGACCCCGCCATATCCGCCGCGCCTTTTTTTACCGATATGCTTATTTCTTTCAGCTTGCCAATTGAATCCAGTATTTGTTTCCCGCCAACTTCCTGTTCTTCCATCGCGTTACGGATATTCTCCTCATGCGCTGAGACCGTCTTAACGCCTGAATCAATAACCTCAAAACGGGAAAGAACTTCGTTGGAAGAAACGGTTATGCTGTCTATGGAAGCCTTTATCTTTTTTAACATTGTGGCAGTGGTCTTTGACTGGCCGCTTGATGATTCGGCAAGTTTGCGAATTTCATCGGCGACTACGGCAAAGCCTTTTCCCGCTTCTCCGGCGTGGGCGGCCTCGATTGCCGCGTTCATACTCAACAGGTTTGTCTGGCTGGCGATATTGTTCATGACCGCGTTAATTTCCAAAAGACCCTCGGAGTCTTTGGCGATTTCCAGTATCTTCTGCGCTACGGTTTGAAGTCCTGTTTTTCCGTTTTCAGACGCGCTTGTCAATTCGGTTACATTTTTGCTGTTTTCTATCAATGTTTTGGTTACCGAATGAATATTAGCCGTCATTTCTTCAACTGCGGAAGATGAATTATTGATGCTTTCAGACTGGCCTTCTATCAATACATTAAGATTGTCAATGCTGGTTTTAATGTTTTCCACGGCTTTCTCGGCTTCGGCGGCGCTCTGTTCCTGCGCGTTCATCTTGATCTTCATGTGCTCAAAATTTTCAGAAATCTGGTCTACAGAAGAGGAAGTCTTGCTCATATTCGCGGAAAGTTCATGACCGGTATTGGTCAGCGCGTTGACCTTATACTTTATTCTCTTAATAAGAGTACCGATAGCCGTAAGAGTCTGATTGAAGTATTGGGCAAGCAATCCGACTTCGTCCTTGGTATGAACCGCCAGCCTTCTGGTCAGGTCCCCTTCGCCTTCGGCTATTTCTTTTAGACTGTCCGTTACCTTGATAATTGGCGATATTGTCACGCCCAAAACAAGATAAACGACCACAACGGCTACCGCTATCGCCACTATCGCCAAAATAACCGTAAACACGGTCATTTTATTGACATCTCTCATGATGTAAGATTCAGGCGTTCCAACCATTATCGACCATGTTGTCGGAGAAGCCGCAAGAGGAATTGGAACTACGCTCATGTGCACATTTGTATTTAACTCAGGGTCATAATCCGAGCCCTGCCATTCTTTCGCGTTTTTAACAGCGGCGACGACATCGTTTAGGTCTTTACCGTACTGTGTTTCCGTAGTAATCTGCTTTCCTAAAAAATCCGGTATATAATTTGCCAAAATAAAGCCGGTATTGGTGTAAACAACCATACTGCAAACTTCATCGTAATCATGGACAGTCTTCATTAACATGGGTTGTATCATGCCAATATCCAACAGACAGCCTACAATTCCGACTGCTTCATTGAGCCTGCTATTGATAATGGGTGCCATAATGGTTACCATCCAGGCATCTTGTCCCGCTACTTTAAGGCTGAAGGGATCGCTCATATCGACCAATTTAGCGTCAGTTCCGTTCAGATGATCCATTGCCTGCTGAACAACTGAACTGGTCATAGCCACTGTCGCGCCGGTTTCCCTTGTCAGGGCAAAAGCAAACTGTCCTGAGGCGGTTGAGCCTACTCTGCCTATGTAACGGCTGTCCATGCCGTCAATGGCGTTAGGTTTCCAGATGGTAAACATCCGGGTAAAATCCGGCACATCCTCAAAAACAGCCTTTATCATATCTTCATATTCCTCACGCCGATCCGCCGCATCCATGCTCTCATAAAAGTTCATTACATCTGATAATGTTTGCAAAACCTTTATATAGCCGTCTATTCTGCCGTCCCAGTACTGGGCGCGATGACGCGCCAGATATATGGATTTATCCTCGGCAAGACTTACAACCATGCCGGACGCCTGCCTCAGTTGAATTAAAGCAAGACCGCCCGCCACAACCGCTACAATGGCGATCATCATTAGGCTCAATTTAATTTTAAGATTCATTTTTACTCTCCTTTTTGCGAAATAAAAACTAATAGTTCATAATATTATACTATACACAATATTTCACCAATAAACCATTACTTATTTTATCAATTTCCCCACTCTTTCAATCAATTCAGCCTTTTTGACAGGTTTGTTAATATAGTCAACTGCCCCCAGTTCACGCGCTTTTGCCTTGTCTTGTGGGTCTACCGAAGTTGTGTAAATCGCTATCGGAACATGGTGCAATTTGGTTAAATCCCGTATTCTGACAAAGGTTTCCCAACCGTGCATTTCAGGCATAGTCAAGTCCAATAACACCAAATTGGGAGTGTACCCCTGGAAGAACAAGTCCAATGCCGCTTTACCGGAACTGACCGTGGTAACTTCGTAATCTTTCTCAAGCATAACTTTTGTCATGGTAAGAATGGTTTCCTCATCGTCAATAACGATTACTTTCTTCATTTCATCACCAGATTCAACTTTGAATTTCTGCGATTCCGCTTTTAATTCGTCAAAGTTACGGCTGTTCTCGGCGCTCATTTCATCTACGGTAACTACCGCGGTTTTTATCTCTTTCATGGCGCCGTTTACAATTTCGTTCATACCGTTTACTATGTCATTGCTGATTTGTATAAATTCAGTTGTCTGATTATTCAGATGATCGCCCGATTCCGACATATCCGCCGCGCCTTTCTTGACCGATATGCTTAACTCCTTCAATTTGCCCATTGATTCCAGTATTTGCTTCCCGCCAACTTCCTGTTCTTCCATAGCGTTACGGATATTCAACTCATGCGAGGAAACCGTTTTCACGCCATTATCAATTACCTCGAAACGGGAAAGAACCTCGTTGGAAGATACGGTTATGCTATCTATGGAAGCTTTTATCTTTTTTAACATTGTGGCTGTGGTCTTTGACTGGCCGCTCGATGATTCGGCAAGTTTGCGAATTTCGTCAGCGACTACGGCAAAGCCCCTTCCGGCTTCTCCGGCGTGGGCGGCTTCGATTGCCGCGTTCATGGAAAGCAGGTTTGTCTGGGCGGCGATACTGTTCATTACCGCGTTTATTTCCAAAAGCCCTTCGGATTCCTTGGCGATTTCCTGTATCTCCTGCGCCACCGTTTGAAGGCCGGTTCTTCCGTTTTCAGACGCGCTTGTCAACTCGGTAACATTTTTGCTGTTTTCTATCAAAGTTCTTGTTACCGAATGAATGTTGGCTGTCATCTCCTCAACCGCGGAAGATGAGTTGTTGATGCTGGAGGATTGGTCTTCTATCATTTTATTCAGGTTGTCAATGTTTAGTTTTATGGCTTCCACGGCTTTTTCCGCTTCTTCGGCGCTCTTTTCCTGCTTGCTCATCTTAACCTTCATGCCCTCAAAATTTTCAGAAATCTGGTCTACCGAATGGGAAGTTTTACTCATATTTGAGGAAAGCTCATGGCCTGTATTGGTTAACGCGTTGACCTTATACTTTATTCGTTTAATAAGTGTGCTGATAGAGTTAAGAGTCTGATTAAAATATTTAGCCAAGTCGCCTATCTCGTCATTACCGCTAATATCCAGATGCCTTGTAAGATCCCCTTCGCCCTCCGATATTTCCCTAAGGCTGTCGGCAACATGGACGATTGGTTTGGTGACATTGTTAAGAATAAAATAAATGATTACAACAGCCACCATTAACGCGATTGCCACTATAACAACTGTAAACCATTTCATTTTGTTGACATCTTTCATGATGTAAGATTCAGTTGAACCCAGCATTAAAGACCATGTCGTGCTGGAAGTCCCTATTGCGATAGTAGTCACGGTTATTTGCACGTTTGTGTTTAACGTAGGGGCATAACTAAAACACTCATACTCTTTTCCGGCTTTAACAGCCTCAAACGCTTCTTTCACATGGGTACCGAATTGTACTTCAGCTTCGGTCATCATTTTCCCTATCCGCTCCGGCCTGTAACTGGCTAGAATAAACCCATTGTTGGAATAAATAGATATTGCGGCAACTTCTTCAAATTCTTTGATAGTCGCCTCTATCCTAGGCTGTACCAAATCAATATTTAACTGACAGCCGACAGTTCCGACTACTTCATTGCTGTTCTTACTAATAATGGGGACCATCAGCCTGACCACGTAGGTGTCCTTTCCCAATAAATGAATAATTGAGGGCTGGCTAACAGAGTCATTGCGCGCGTCGGGACCGTTCACGTACTGCATCGCGTCATCAACGACCAGGCTGGTTTGAGCCACTGTTTTGCCGGTTTCATTTCCCAAGGCATAAGCGAACTGCCCTAAGTCGGTTGAACCTTCCCTGCCTATGTAACGGCTGTCCATGCCGTCAAGGGCGTTCGGCTTCCAGACGGTAAACATTCGGACAAAATCGGGCTCCTCATCAAAAACAGCCCGCATCATTTCTTCGTACCGGCCTCGCCGATCCTGAGGGGGGACGTTTTCGTAATAACTCATTTCATTTGACACTGTTTGTAATACATCTAAATAGCCGCCTAATCGGCCATTCCAGTACTGGGCGCGCTGATGGGCAAGGTAGGCAACGCTGCGCTTGCTCAGAGCCAAGCTTATATTGGATGCTTCCTGTAATAGAATTATGGAAATGCCTACTACAATAACTGCCACTAAGACGATTACAATAATACTAAGTTTGAACTTCAGTTTCATTTTATTCTCCTTTTTGTAAAATATAGAAGCTATCTCACCATAATAACATACTATACGCCTTTTTTGTCAAAATAATGTTTGAATTCTTTCCTTTTTTTTACTTTTTAAGGAAAATATGGCTATTGGGCGAAAAAAGGTGTCCAAATTAAAGAAAATTTCTACCATGAACTATGACACGATGTATGCGTAAAGAAGTTATTTTAGTACAGTCAGGGCAGGCTGTACTCAATAAATTCCTTAGGCATACATCGTGTAGTGTACACGCACTGTCTAACGCCGCTTTTTCATAGTGTACATTGTCTGTTTTATTTGCTCATGATACAATAAAAAGATGGAACTGGATTTTGAAATAGACAAAATAACAGAATCAATTGAAAACGCCCAGACAGGCGAAACGCTTAATACCTTTGTCTTGCCCGTAACATCAGCCGATTTGAAAGAGATTACCAAAAAGAACGGCTGGCTTTTTAATTGGAAACTGGAGTTTTCCGAACCTGAAAAGCAAGTATATAAATTGGTTGCCGAAAAAGAACCGCAAACCATACACGGCATGGTATCGCTTGAAAAACGCGTAAAACATATTTTTATGCATTTGATAGAAAGCGCGCCATGTAACATCGGTAAAGGAAAGAAATACCTTGGGGTATGTGGTAATTTGACCGCTTTCGGCTGTAAATTATCAAAAGAGTTAGGTTTTAATGGAGTTATCGCTTTCGATCCAAAGACCGCCCTCATCCCCCATTACGAAAAAACGCTTGGGGCGGTGCTGATAAGCGAGCGGAGAATGGCTATTTTTGAAAAAGACGCGCAAGTCTTACTGGATAAATATTTCCCTGAAACGGAGGCAAAATTATGATATGGTTAGATACCAAAGAAGAAGTAGACTTTGACTGGTTTATGGAAGTCCTTAGAAACAATGAGCTACAGGTTGTCAGCAAAAAACTGACTAAAGAAGACGATGAAGAAATATGTAGGGCAATTGATGAATACAATGCAAAGCGCAACAATAAGGCACCGGTAGTCGCTGCCTAAGCCATGGCTGATAAATACTTACTTTATCAACTCCGCCACTCTTGCCTGAAGCGCCGCTCTTTTAGCAGGTTTAACTATATAATCAGCCGCGCCAATTTCTACTGCGCGGGCCTTGTCTTTTGGGTCTTCTGAAGTCGTGTATATCGCTATTGGCACGGTTTGCAGACCGGCTACTTCCCGTATTTTGGTAAAGGTCTCCCATCCGGTCATTTCGGGCATATTTAAGTCCAACAACACAAAATCGGGAACATACCCCTTAGCGATTAAGTCCAGCGCAGCCGGGCCTGACATTGCAGAGGTTACTTCGTAATTCGCCAATATAATTTTTGTCAGAGTATGAATGGATTCTTCATCGTCAATTACCATGACTTTTTTCTTTTCACTGTTTGAATCCATTTTTAAGTCCTGTGATTCCACTTTAGCACCTCTACTTTATCTGCTTTTTTACTCTTTCAAGCAGTTCGGTTTTTTTCATGGGTTTAATTATATAGTCAACCGCCCCAAGTTCGCGCGCTTTTGCCCTGTCTTCCGGGTTTTCCGAAGCCGTGTAAATCGTTATCGGTACGTTATGCAATCTGGTTAGATCGCGTATTCTGATGTAGGTATCCCATCCGCCCATGTCGGGCATACTCAAGTCTAACAACACTAAATTGGGAGTATAACCCTTAAAGAACAAGTCTAAAGCCGCTTTACCGGAACTGACAGTGGTTACTTCGTAGTCTTTATCAAGCATGGCTTTTGTCATGGTAAGGACGGTTTCATCATCGTCAACTATGATGACTTTTTTCTGTTCATTGCCAGATTCAACTTTGAATCTTTTTGATTCAGTTTTTAATTCTTCAAAGTTACGGCTGTTCTCGGCGCTCATTTCATCAACAAGAACTACTGCGGCTTTTATCTCTTTCATTGCCCCGTTCACTATGTCGTTCATGCCGTTTACAACTTCATTGCTGGATTGTATTAATTCGCCGGTTTGCCGATTCAGTTGGTCTCCCGATTCCGACATATCAGACGCGCCTTTCTTAACAGATACGCTTATCTCTTTCAGCTTGCCCATTGAATCCAGTATCTGTTTCCCGCCTACTTCCTGTTCTTCCATCGCGTTACGGATATTCTCTTCATGCGTCGAAACCGTCTTAACGGCTGAGTCAATTGACACAAAACGTGAAAGAACCTCGTTGGAAGATTCGGTTATTCCGTCTATGGAAGTCTTTATCTTTTTCAACATCGCCCCCGTCGTCTTTGACTGTTTGCCCGACGTTTCGGCAAGTTTTCTTATCTCTTCGGCAACTACGGCAAACCCCCTCCCTATTTCTCCGGCGTGGGCGGCTTCAATTGCAGCATTCATGGAAAGCAGGTTCGTCTGGCTGGCGATATTGTTCATGACCGCGTTTATCTGTAAAAGACCTTCGGAGTCGTGGGCAATATCCAATATTTTCTGCGCTACAGTTTGAAGCCCTGTTTTTCCGTTTTCAGACGCTTCTGTCAATTCGATTACATTCTTGCTGTTTTCTATCAAAGTTTTTGTTACTGAATGAATATTGGCGGTCATTTCTTCGATTGCGGAAGATGAATTATTGATGCTTTCAGACTGGCTTTCTATTAACATATTTAAACCGTCGATGCTATTTTTAATAGTTTTCACGGCTTTTTCCGCTTCGGCCGCGCTGTGTTCCTGCGCGTTCATCTTGACCTTCATGCCATCAAAATTTTCAGAAATCTGGTCTACCGATTTGGAGGTTTTGTCCATATTCGCGGAAAGCTCATGGCCGGTATTGGTCAGCGCGTTTATTTTGTATTTCATTGTCCCTACAAGGGTTTTAATTTCTTCTACCGTTAAGTTAAAATCTTGGGCAAGGTCGCCTATTTCATCTTTTGAGCTGATATTGGATACATGCGTAAGATCGCCTTTAGCTACAACCAAGAAAGCTTCGGCTAAATAACCGATCGGTTTGGTTGTACCGCTCACGACAAGGTACATAATTACTGTTACTATCACTATCGCAATCATCGACAAAATAACGGTAAAGCCGATCATTTCACGGACTTCTTTCATAATGTATTCTTCGGTTGAACCTATCATTACCGACCATGTCGTGTCTGAGTCCCCTATGGGTATGGGAATCAAAGATATTTCCACGTTTGTCTTTAATGTAGGGGCATAACTGAAGCACTGATACTCTTTTCCGTTTTTAACAGCTTCGAAAGCTTCGTTTATATGGCTGCCGAATTGTACTTCAGCTTCGTTCATCATTTTCCCTATCCGCTCTGGGCGGTAGCTTCCTATAATAAACCCGTTGCTTGAGTAAATAGATATTGCGGCAACTTCTTCAAATTCTTTAATAGTGGCTTCTATTCGGGGTTGTACTAAATTGATATTCAACTGACAGCCGATGGCTCCGACTATTTCACCGCCGTTGGTATTGATAATAGGAACCATCAGCCTGACGACGTAGGTATCAGTTCCTGCCAGCGACATGGGGGAGGGATGGCTCACATTGTCTTTCTTCGCGTTGGGGCCGGAAACATACTCCATTACCGCGTCAACAACCTGGCTGGTCTGAGGAACTGTTTTGCCTGTCTCCTGTCCTAAGGCATAAGCAAACTGCCCCGTCACGGTTGAGCCTGTCCTGCCTATGTAACGGCTGTCCGCGCCGTCAATGGCGTTTGGCTTCCAGACGGTAAACATTCTAACCATATCGGGCTGTTCCTCAAAAATTGAATTCATTATTTTCTCATACTGGTCACGCCGCTCCGCAGGGGCGGTGCTTTCAAAATGGCACATTACTTGAGCCATCGCGTGTAAAACCTGTAAATAACCGCCTATACGGCCATTCCAGTACTGGGCGCGTTGACGGGCTAGAAGGGCTATTTTCTGCTCGCTCAGAGTCCGGCTTATGGTTGTAGATTGCCGTAGAAGCAGTACGGCGACTCCCGTTATAACGACCACAACGATAGCAATTACCATGATGCTTAGCTTGTATTTAATTTTCATTTTCTTTTACCCCTTATTGCATAATAAAAACTATCATGTTATAATAATATACCATACATTTTTTTTGTCAACAGTACAAATCGTACTAACGACTACACGATGTATGCCCAAAGAATTTATTTAGTACAGTCAGGGCAGGCTGCGGGTGGCAAAAACTCTGGGAGAACGTCGCACTGACGGCCACCTAAAGGCGGCCTTGCTTTTATTTGGGACTGCGGCATTTATTGGTGCTCTCAGCGTGCGGCATTATTGATCTACACGGCTACGCCGTGCGTTTATTTGGCTGTGCCTACGGAGCCTTTCGGCGACTGAATAGCGGTAGTTAGAAAGCTTTATCTAGGGTACGTCGCCGAACTTTATTCTCTGAATTTTCTTTGTTTTATTCCCAAGTCTCCTACGGCGAGGAATTCCAGAAGATGTTTTTACCACCCGCAGCCTGCCCTGACTGTACTCAAGGATTTATTAGGCATACATTCTGACCACTAAAACACATGAAAAAAGTATCATCGAAAAAGTCCTATTTATGTGTTTTAGTGGTCAGACGGTAATAAGCAATTTTACCACTGAGATCTATTAGCAATAGACACTACCCGTAGTGTTTAAATTTCGCATAACGACACTATTAGACTGTAACAGCTAGAACTTTACAAAACATTATTCTCAAATTTTCTCTCGCAAAGGCGCAGAGAACGCAAAGGACGCAAAGTTCCTATCCGATGACCCATTATTGATCAAGATATATAAGGTTGACTACAAATCTTGAAAGAAAAACGACGATCCTGAGAACAACAACTTTGCGCCTCTGCGCCTTTGCGGGAGGTCTTTTTGTAAATATTTAGCTGTTACAGACTACTATGAAATTTGGGTGGCAGTTACTTGTGCGTTACTTGCGTGTCCAACCATTGCGCCTCCTGTTGTTTGAGGGAACCGCTTATCATCAGTTCCCTTTGGTTTTCCTAATTGCCCGATGAATACGCTATTTTGCCAATATCTCCAACAGCGACAAATGTGCCATTGCCATAGGCGATAGCGTTAACTGTGTTGCCAATAGTTTGACTGCCATTTGTAGTAGTTCCAACTATATTTTTACCACCTGCCGTCCATGTTATGCCGTCAATCGAATATGATGTTTCAACATCGATCTTCCTACTATTCACAGCGATAAACTTGTTACCGCCATAAGCGATGGGCTCGACGTAAGAAGAGGAGTATTCGAATTTCATATCCGATCCGAATAACCAGTTTATGCCGTCAGTAGAATAACTGCCTCCGATGACAAACTTACCGTTGCCATAGGCGATGGCGTAAATGTGATCGTCGGATTTGCTGTCCGCTGTTTTCCATGTTACGCCGTCTGACGAATACGCAATTTTGCCGTGCTCGCCAACGGCGACAAACTTGCCGTTACCATAAGCAATACCATAGACATAGTTATCAAAACTACCACTAGATTTTCCTAATATACTTTCCGCTCCTTTTTTCCAGTTTATGCCGTCTTCCGAATATGCCATATATATCCTATAACCACTAGTAGTAACACAGCCGACAAAATTACCGCCACCATAAGTAATGCGTCTCACACCACCATTATCTACATCAAATGATGGCGCTGCATTCCAGTTTTTGCCATCAGACGAATACGCAATTTTACCACTGCCGCCAGAGGCGACAAACTTGCCGTTGCCATAGGCGATTGCGTAGATGTCGCTTGTGCCGAATTTGCTGTCTGCTACGGCAGTCCATGTTACGCCGTCAGGAGATGTCGCCATTTTGCCGTTATGGCTTCCAGCGACAAACGTACCGTTTCCAAAGGAGATGGCTCTGATGTTGCTTGTACCGAATTTGCTGTCCGATACGGGTGTCCATTTTGTTGGGTTGCCACCACCGCCAGTGCCGCCGCCTCCTCCTCCGCTGTTACCGCCGCCACCACCACCAGTAGTGCCGCCGTCGCCGGACAATGTGCCGGTGTAGGTTTCGGTTTCACCAAAAAAGGCGATTGTCAGCGTATTGTCCGTAAAGGTTCCTGTTTGTGGGGCAAATAACGGCGCAATATCTTCAGCAAAATCCGCATCCGCCTGAGCCTGAGTCTTCCCAATACTCGTATAGTAAGTTCTAACAGCTGCCTTTAACTGATCCGACGTATACCATTGGGTTGATGAAAGCCCAATCGCCGTCCCGGGTGCTCCAAACGCGGAACCTTTGATTTGCGTAACCGTCATCGTTATGTTATTTGCACTGGTGGTATAGGTTCCTTTTGCAAATTCTCCGCCGTTCTGAGACGCGGAAAAACTTCCGTTATTCAGAACCAACGTTTCTCCGCCTGCTGAAGTTACTGTCCCATTAAGGCTTCCGCCGCCTCCACCGCCGCCGTCACTGCAAGCCGCTACCCCAAATCCGGTTATCGCTAAAATCATTATTAGCAAGCTGATATTGATTTTAGCTTGGAGTTTTTCTGTCACAAAACTCCCCCAATTTGATTTCTTGTTTTTCATTAAAAACTCCTTTTAGTTTAATTTTGTCAATTTCCTGAATTAACTTTGTGCAAACACAAAAAAGCTCAGGAAATAGTCCCTAATATGCAAGAATACTTCCTATAAAGGCAATAAGTCAATCCCTAAAAAACACTTATTATTGCCTTTAGGGGAAGATATGCCAAAGAAAACGCAAAATATTAGGAATATATTGGCTATTAATTTAAAAAACAATCGAAAAAAATGTGGTTTAACTCAAGAAAAACTTGCCGAAAAGGCAGGTATTTCAGCGCATTATTTGGCGATGGTTGAAGTTTCAAAAAAATTCCCCACGCCCGAAATGCTTGACCGCCTTGCAAAAGCGCTCGAAATTGAGACTTTTCAGCTTTTTGACGCTACTGCTACGCCGGAAGGGGCATTATTACATTTAGAGCAGTCTATAGTTTCCAATATTGAACAGATTGTCAATGTTACAATCAAGCAGGCAATAGCCAATGAATTTAAAAATCAAAAGAATAAATAAAAAGGCGGTAACATTTATTCGGTGATTCACACCATTTTTTCTAATAGTGCTAGAAGACGTATGCCAAATAAATTCCTTGAGTACAGGGCAATACAACGTTGCCGGATTGCACTGTACTGAATAAATGTTTGGGCATACATCGTGTAGAGAAGAGGGGGAGGGTTTTAAAAAACCTGAAAAGTGGTATAATAACCTATGGAACCGGAATTCATCTTTCGTAAGTCAGCCTTTAAGCATAATCTTACTGAGGCAGATATACGTCATGCTTTCAAAACCTGTTGTTATGTAGATCAATATAAAAATCGTGAAAATGTATGTTTTATTTTAGGTTTTGATTTGAATGCAAATCCGGTTGAAATACTGTATAATGAATTTGATGGAAATGGAATAAATGTATTTCATGCCATGCCTTGCCAAAAGCAATTTTTTCATCTATACAAGAGAGAGGAAATTCTATGACTGAGATTGAGAAAAAAACCGGGATGACCGATGCCGAGTGCGAGTATTGGGATGATTATTTCACCAATAACCCCTATGAACCAGGACCAAATCTTTTAAAACAGGGTGTAAAACCCGGTTTTGCTCATGATTATCTCCCATTAAATGAATTGGATCATGATGTAATGGAATATCTGCGTAAGCAGTCAACTACATTTCACAAAAGCAAGATACAAATAATCAATGACCTAATCCATGAAAAACTAGCCGTTGGCAAATAATCTTACACATAACCTTAGGACACCCATTCCTCTTAGTGTTCTTTGTACCTTTGTGCTCTTAGTGAGAAATCTTTCGGTATAATCCCCCCTATTCCCAATTAATCAAAAACCTTGTAAACTAAACATAACGTATGTTATTTAAAGATTTCAACCTGCATCCCGATCTTCAAAAAGGCATCAATGACGCAGGTTATACAAACTGTATGCCCGTACAAGAGCAGGTTCTAACCCATGCCTTTGGCGTGGACGGTCATGCCTTTCAGGATTTGTATGTCCAGTCTCAAACAGGGACGGGCAAAACTGCCGCTTTTCTAATCGTTATTTTTCAAAGAATGCTCACGGAGGAAGCCTTATTCAAACGCAAGGCGCTCATCATGGCTCCGACTAGGGAGTTGGCTGTGCAGACGGAAGAAGAAGCGAAAAAACTTGGCAAGTATCTGCCTTTTAAAACAGGATGTTTTTACGGCGGAGTCGGGTACGCAGGGCAGGAAAAATTGTTAAAAGAAAACGCGCAAATTTTGGTCGGAACTCCCGGCAGGGTGCTTGACCTTAACAAGTCAGGCAAAATGAATTTGATGGAAATTTCATTTCTTGTTCTTGACGAGGCCGACCGTATGTTTGATATGGGCTTTTATCCTGATTTGCGAAAACTCATCAGGGTAGTGCCTTCATCCGACCGCCGCCAGACAATGCTTTTCAGCGCTACATTAAACGCGTGGGTAAAAAATCTCGCGTGGGAATACACAAAGTCGCCATTTGAGATTGAGGTAAAACCAGAAATTGTCACTGTCGAGGAAATCACGCAGGTTCTCTACCATGTTCCTTCGGGTGAAAAAATGACGCTACTTCTTGGCATTTTAAAAAACGAAAGGCCAGAAAGTACGTTGATTTTTTGCAACACAAAAAAGCATACCGAGATTGTCGCAAAGCGCCTTAAATTGAACGGCTACGCTTGCGAATTTATCATCGGCGATCTGCCGCAGGTAAAACGGCTAAAAATTATCAATGACTTAAAAGCCGGAAAAATAAAAACCCTAGTCGCTACCGATGTCGCGGCGCGAGGCCTTGATATTGAAAGCCTCGCGATGGTTATAAATTTCGATCTCCCCGTAGAAGCCGAAAATTATGTTCACCGTATCGGCAGAACTGCCCGCGCAGGAAAGACAGGCAAAGCGATTACACTTGCGAGCGAGCAGGACGTATACGAGTTACCCGCCATTGAGCGTTATATCGGAAAAAAAATCCCGTCGGAAATAGCGATGCAGGAACATTATGATGACGACAAAAGCGCGGGCAAATTTATATCAATTGATGTCTACGAAGGAGCGCGCGCTAAAGAGACAAAAACATCCGATACAAGACGCGGTAAGTTTAAACGCGATGAGTTTAAACGAGACGAGAAAAGAAAGCCCGCCGAGGCGCCTAAAACTCCGTTTAAGAAATTTAATAAAAGCAAAAGTTCTTCTGAAACTGAATATAAAAAGAAACCTGTTAAACCTCAAAACGAAGAACAAGACCTTTCGCGTCTTTCTATGGAAGAGCGAATGGCGCTGTATAAAAAGAAATATGCCGGAAAATCGGATATTGATATAACAGCTAACGCAAAGACGGCGGAAGTTAAGACCACTGCCGTTAAAACGGCAAGCGTTAAAACGGCAAGCGTTAAAACGGCAAGCGTTAAAACGGCAAGCGTTGAAACAGCAAGCGAAAAAACAGCTAACGTTGAAAAAGCGGAAGTAAAAACCACTCCTGTTAAAAAGGGAATAATATCAAAACTTATAGGACTATTTAAGAAAAAATGATAACTGTCACGGATTTAAGCCTAATCTTCGGAGAGCGGACGCTTTTTAAAGACGTAAATTTAAAATTCACTCCCGGCAACTGTTACGGGATAATCGGCGCCAACGGGGCGGGCAAATCAACATTCCTGAAAATTCTCTCAGGCGAGATTGAGCATGACAAGGGAGAAGTATCAGTTTCAAAAAACCAGCGTATTGCCGTTTTAAAACAGGATCACTTCGCTTTCGAAAAGTATCCTGCGCTTGAAACTGTCATCATGGGTTACCCGAAACTCTACAAAGTGCAAAAAGAACGCGAAGCAATCTACGCGAAAGAAGATTTTACCGAAGAGGACGGTCTTCGCGCCAGCGAACTTGAGGCTGACTTTGCCGACTTAGGCGGCTGGGAAGCGGAAGCGCAGGCGGGCCAGCTTCTTTCCGGCCTCGGCCTTGACGAAGAAGATCACAGCCGCCTTATGGCGGAGCTTGACGAATCCAAAAAAGTGCGCGTCCTTCTGGCGCAGGCGCTTTTCGGCAACCCAGACATACTGCTCCTTGACGAGCCGACAAACGGCCTGGATTTGGAATCAATTTCGTGGCTAGAGGATTTTTTAATAGATTTTCCCAACACGGTAATCGTCGTCTCGCATGACCGCCATTTTTTAAACGCGGTTTGCACTAACGTATGCGACATTGATTTTGGCAAAATTACCCCATATTCCGGCAATTACGATTTCTGGTATCAGATGAGCCAGATATTGCAAAGACAGGCGAGGGATCAGTTAAAAAAACGGGAAGACAAAGCAAGGGAATTAAAGGAGTTTATTCAGAGGTTTGCGTCTAATGCAAGCAAAAGCAGGCAGGCGACAAGCCGTAAAAAAGTATTGGAAAAACTTGACCTTGAAAATGTTCCCGTAACAAGCCGGAAATTCCCATACGCCGGTTTTAAGCCGGATCGTGAAATCGGCAATAATGTCCTGCGAGCGGAAAAATTAAATTTTTCTTTTGAGGGTACGGCGCTTTTAAAAGATTTTTCGCTAACGGTAAATAAGAACGACAAAATAGCGTTTGTCGGCCTTGAACACTCCTCTAAATCAGCGTTATTTGACATTATCGCGGGCGTTAAAAAAGCGGAAAGCGGCGAATACTCATGGGGGCAGACCACTTCTTTTTCCTATTTTCCAAAAGACAACGCTTCTTTTTTCAGTTCCAATTTATCAATTACCGATTGGTTACGGCAGTATTCCCCCGATCAGGACGAAACTTATGTCCGCAGTTTCCTAGGCCGTATGCTCTTTTCGGGAGAAGAAGCCCTTAAGCCCGTAAACGTCCTTTCCGGCGGCGAAAAAGTACGTTGTATGCTCTCCAAGATGATGCTTTCGGGGGCGAATGTTTTAATACTTGATGAGCCGACAAACCACCTCGACCTTGAAGCGATAACCGCCCTCAATGACGGGCTTACCTCCTTCCCCGGCGTTATACTTTTTAATTCTCATGATCACGAATTTATCAATTCAATCGCGACCCGAATTATCGAAATTCTGCCGCAGGAAGAAAACACGGACCGCTATATCGACCGCATGATGACTTTTGACGACTATCTTAAAGACCAGGGCGTAAAACAGCTTCGCAGCGCCGCGTATCACCATTTGGAAAGGTTGAGGATTTAGGCTGCAAACTATACAAACAGGTAATCTGTAACAACTAAATATTTACAAAAAGACCTCGCCAAGGCGCAAAGGCGCGAAGTTCCTGTCCGATAGCTCATTATTGACTAAATATATTAGTTTAACTACAAATCTTGAAGGAAAAACGATGATCTTGCAAACAACAACTTTGCGCCCTTTGCGCCTTTGCGTGAGATTCTTTGCGATAAATACTTTTCCTACAGACTCTTGCGCCTCTGCGTGAGGATATTCTTATAAAAAATGCGGCCAGATTACTGAATATTAATATAGTACCTTTCTAAATACGCTATTCTTCGACGCGCGTCATTAAAGCGTCCGCTCTGGGGATACTCATTCACAAGGCGGCGGTAATAATCCAAAGAAAGAAGGATATTCCTGCTTGGGCTGTTGGCTTCGTAGTACTGCCCTAACCGCCAATAAACCTCATCGCTGCCGCCTGGGTAATCAGCCATAAATTGTTCGAGTAACGCTATTGCCGCCGCGATATTTCCCCCGTCAAACGATTCCTTCGCCTTTTGCAATAAAACATCCGGCGCTAATTTTTCAGGTTTTTGCGCGGAATTACCGCCGCCCTGCTCTGCGGTTGTTGCCGGAGCAGATTGTGCAGACTGCGCGGCGGCAGTCTGTCCTGATTGCGGAGTTTGCCCCGGCTGCGAAGTCTGCCCAGGCTGCGAAGCCTGTCCGCTTGCGGAGGAAGAAGACGGCGCGTTTTGCGAGGGAGTTCTATCGGCGGGATTTGTTCTTTGCGGAGCTTTTGTTTCCTGATCTGAAGCGGCTTTTTGTTGGGGCGCGGTCTCTTTAGTTGAATCGGCGGCTGCCGTTGTAACAACAGGTTCCGAGGCGGGTCTTGTGCCATTGCGAATCTGCGTTTCTTCAATCTGGGACGGCCAGCGAGGCTGAGCCACTACCCTGTCGCGCTCGACAGGCGGATTAAACCATCCGGCTCCAGCGGAAGGGGCATCCCCAACAACTACCTGCACATGATCGTTTATTATATAGTCTCTGATAAAATCCTGACGGTAAAATTTTAAAGCGTAGGTTCCCGGTTCTTCCAGCGTGAAAACAAAACTCTGTCCGTCAGAATCATTGCGCCGTGACGTATAAACTATCCCGCGCTGTGAGGTTAGTTCGCCAAGATAAACCCATCCGTTTCCTCGAAAAGGAATCTCAACAATCTGCCCCACTGTCGCGCGCACAATCCGCGAGAAAATAATTTCTTTATCCTGCGGCACAGTTCCCATTTGAGTTAAAGACTCAATTCTTGTGGCGGGCGCGGAATTGCCGCTCGTTATAGAAGGGGAAGTCTCTTTTTCGCTTTTAGAATCATCGCCGGAAGAAGCGGTTTCAGATGAATCCGTTTTTTCTTCGGCTGGAGATTGCGCCGTCTGCTGTCTTTGAGCGGGTTGATTTGATTGCGGCGGTTGTGTCTGCGCCGGCTGAGTCTGTTGTCTTTGTGCAGGCGGATTTGACTGCGGCGGTTGTGTCTGCGACGGCTGTGTCTGTTGTCCTTGTGCAGACTGATTTGATTGCGGCGGCTGTGTCTGCGTCGGCTGTGTCTGCTGTCCTTGTGCAGATTGATTTGACTGCGGCGGTTGTGTCTGCGCCGGCTGTGTCTGCTGTCCTTGTGCAGATTGATTTGACTGCAGCGGTTGTGTCTGCGAAGACGGCGCTGGCGCAACAGTCGGCGTTTTAGCCGTAGGTTCCTGCGCCGCGGCAGGTTCAGTCTTACCAGCTGATGATGTCGCGTCTGCAATAAGTTCCTTACCGGAATCGGCTTGCGCTACTTCCTCATTTAGCGGCTTTTCCGCAGTTTGTCCCGCCGACACATCAGTCGATACATCAGCCGGTTTTTCCGCCGGTTTCTCCGCTGACGCTTCAGGCGGCGCATCCGCGGGTTCTTCCCTAACCGCCAAATCGACAGGCGCTTGCCTATCAACGGCTGATTCGTCAATTCTTTCCGCAGACTTATCGGGCTTTTCAACAACATTTTCTTTTGCCTGTTCATTATTCTCGGTACTCTTTACTTTTGGCTTTCCCGCGCAGGAAAACAAAAAAACGAATAATACAATTAAAAAAATTAAGTTAAATCTTTTCATGGAACCTGCTCCATAAATTTATCAATAGAGGTTTCAATTTTTTCTCGCCACTGTTCTTCGCCATTCTTTAGTGGGTCCTGCCAATACTCGGAAGCGTCTTCATCAGTCCAGTTTTTCCGCTGCTCCCGCTCCAGAAGCACCCCTGGAACATAATCAGGCTCATCCGGCAAAAACAGCTCTTCCGCGGGAATAGGAACGGAAATAACAGATTCTTGAGGCTTGGTTTCTTTTTCTTTTTTTTCCCCGCCATGCGTCTTCATAGAAATAAGGACAGATAAAGTCAGCGCAGCGGCAAAAACAACCGTGCAAATAATCGCAAGCCGGCTCTTCTGCCCCGCGGACAGTTTTTGAAACCAGTTTATTATAAGCTGATAAATTTTTTCCAATTTCCCCTCAATTATTATTATATCATAAAATAAAGATATGTAAACTCAAATAATTACTAACTTGCCCTAAACATAAATTTTTGATAAGCTAAACCATGAACGAGCGGCTGGCGTCACTGCTTAAAAGACACGATGAATTAACCCAACTTATCCAGGATCCTTCGCTGGTAAAAGATCAAAACCGTTACCGCGACGTAATGAAGGAACATTCACGCTTAAGCGAAATAGCGGAATTGCATAACAGCATAGAAAGTTTGGAAAAGCAAATCAACGATACTAAAATCCTTATTCAGGAAGAAAAAGATCATGAAATGAAGGAGCTTGCCCGTGAGGAGCTTAAAGAACTAGAAAGCAAGTTCGCGGAGGAAAGTGAAAAACTAAAAGTCCTCCTTATCCCAAAAGATCCGCTGGACGAAAAAAATATCATAATGGAAATAAGGGCGGGAACAGGCGGCGAGGAAGCGGCGCTTTTTGCCTCCGACCTTTACCGTATGTATTCCCGTTTTGCCGAAACAAAGGGCTGGAAGTTTGAAGTGATGAACTCAAACGACACTGAACTAGGCGGCATAAAAGAAATTGTTTTTTCAATCAGCGGAAACAACGTGTACGAAAATCTCCGTTATGAGTCGGGAGTTCACAGGGTGCAGAGGGTTCCGGCGACTGAGGCTTCGGGCAGGATACACACTTCCGCGGTAACTGTGGCGGTCTTGCCGGAAGCCGACGAGACTGAGATTGACATAAAGCCTGAAGATCTCCGCATTGACGTAATGCGCGCTGGCGGTCCTGGCGGCCAATGCGTAAACACGACGGATTCCGCAGTGCGCATAACACACCTGCCAACGGGAGTTACGGTACACTGTCAAGACGAGAAAAGCCAAATTAAAAATAAGGCAAAGGCCATGCGTATACTTAGGGCGCGCATTTACGAAATGGAAGAAGAAAAAGCCGCCGCGCAAAGGGCGGAGGCAAGAAAGAGCCAGGTAGGTTCAGGAGACCGCTCTCAGAGAATAAGAACATACAATTTTCCGCAGAACCGATTAACGGATCACCGCATCAACCTTACTCTTTATAAACTTGATTTTATCATGCAGGGCGAAACATCGGAACTTTTTGACGCGCTTAAACTTTCCGCGAAAGAAGAACTATTGCAAAGCAGCGCGTCTGATTCCACAGACGGCGAATAGTGATATGTTAATCCGTGAAGCTCTGGCGCAAGGAAGCGCGGACTTAAAATACGCCGGCATTAAAACTCCGGGACTGGATGCCGGTTTATTACTCGCACACGTTTTAAATACCGACCGTACCAAACTTATCGCAAGGGGAACAGACCGTCTTTCAGAAAAAAAATGCGCGGAATTTTGCGCTCTTATAGAAAGAAGGGCAAACGGCGAATGTGCCGCGTATATCATCGGAAAAAAAGAGTTTAGAGGCTTAGAGTTTGAAGTAAACCCGTCAGTACTTGTTCCAAGACCTGAAACCGAGACTCTTGTGGAAACGGCAATAGATATTATTAAAAGAAACGCGCAGGATAACTCCGCTTTCAGCATATTAGACCTCTGCACGGGAAGCGGAGCGGTAGCGATTTCCCTAAAAAACGAAATGCCCGCCTGTGAAATTACGGCGGCTGATATTTCACCTAACGCATTGAATACCGCTATTCGCAACGCGGAAAATCTTCTTGGCAAAAATTCAATAAATTTTTTCCAGGGCGATTTATACGACGCGCTTCCTACTTCCCTCCCCTCCGCTTATTCCCTAATTGTCTCAAACCCGCCATACATTCCCTCGGAAGAAATACAAACCCTATCCGCGGAAGTTCAAAATGAACCGCTTATCGCCCTTGACGGCGGAATTTCCGGATTGGAAATAATAAAGCGTATAATAGAAAAAACCCCTGATTATTTGCAAAAAAATGGATTTCTGCTATTGGAAGCCGATCCCCGGCAGATGGAACAAATATCAATTTTACTTGAAAAAAAAGGGTTTAAAGATATACAATTAAATAAAGACCTTAGCGGGGCAAACAGAGTTATCGGAGGCAAATTTGAAAAATAAAATATTTATCATTTTAACTTTATTATTTTTTATTTTATCATGCCAATCCAAACCAGATGTGTTTGATAACGATTCTGTTCAAACGGCTACGGATAAAAGCGGGGGAAAAAATTCTTCTGTAATTCCCAAAAAGGAAGAAGAACCCGTAATTTACAGAGTTACATTCATCGCGGCGGGCGATAATTTATTTCATGAATCATTGATTAATTCGCATTTAACAAACGGAGTTTATGATTTTTCGTCAATTTATACCGAGATAAAAAGCATAGTCCAAAACGCCGACCTCGCGTTTATAAATCAGGAAACTGTTATGGCAGGCGAAAGCTTCGGCTATTCGGGATATCCCGCTTTTAACACTCCTCAGTCGCTCGCTAAAACGCATTTGGATACCGGCTTTGACATTATAAATCTCGCGAATAATCACGCGATGGATAAAGGGGCGAAAGGCCTTATATCCACTCTTGATTATCTGGACACGATAACGGAATTTACCGTAATAGGAGCTCGTAAAGAAGGGCAAAGCGCCCGCATTATAACAAAAAACAATATAACCTTTGGATTTTTATCCTATACTTACGGCCTTAACGGCAATACGCTCCCCAAAGACAATCCAAACCTTGTCTCCCTGATTGAAAGAAAAAAAATGGAAGAAGAAATAACTTCCCTGCGCCCGTTATGTGACTTTTTAATAGTTTCCATGCACTGGGGCGACGAATATATGCTCCAACCGAATAAAACCCAGACTGATCTTGCCGCCTTTCTTTCCCAACTTGACGTAGACCTCATCATCGGGCATCATCCGCACGTCCTTCAACGCGTGGAAAAACTGCCCCGTCCCGACGGTAAAGAAACCCTATGCTATTACTCACTTGGTAATTTCGCCTCTCACCAGCGAGAAAGGGAAAGAATAATCGGCGGAATGATTTCCCTGACTTTCGTAAAAAAATCAACCGGAGAACTCTCAATCGAAAACTACGGAATAATTCCCGTTATCACCCATTATGACAGGGGCTTTAAAAACACAAAAATATATCCCTTGTATTCATACACGGAAGAACTGTTAAACGCCCACGCGCTAAAAAACCTTGGAAGCGGCCTATCTTTTGAATTTTTTAACGGAGTAACGGACAGATTGAACGCGCCTATTATTAAAAGTAATCCTTTTAAAAATTAATCAAGAAGAGATCTCACAAAGAACACGAAGAAAGAGAAGAGCACAAAGAGGAATAAGGTGTTTTTGTCCGAAGGCTATGCGTGAGCTTCACGATAAGATAACGAACAAAAACCCACTCTCCCACCTTCGTGTTCTTTGTCTCTTCGTGCTCTTCGTGTGAAATTTTTAGATTCGCTATTCTGGCGAATGAGAAATTTTACGATGATGAAAAATTCATTCACAATTTCTCATATTGCGATTTAGAAAACCGTATTTCGCTGGGCGGAAGAACTAAAATAATCACCATAGAGTTGGTAAAGACAGAACTCGCAGCCGGAAAGCCTGTTGAAGAAATGACAAATGCGGAACTGTGGGCGGTATTTTTTCAATATTTGACAGACGAGGAAAAAAGAGCTAAAATTATTGAGATAACCAACCGAGAGGAGGGCATAGCGATGGCGGTAGACACATTGATAAACATCACCAAAGATGAAATAGAATATGCGCGGATGACTACTCTGATAAAGAGCGAACTTGACTGGCGGAGCGGGATGGCAGATGCTGAAGACAAAGGCCGTAAGAAAGCCAGTCTTGACATTGCCCGGAATCTAAAAGGGATGGGGTTATCTATTTCTCAAATAGCCGAAGGAACCGGCCTCTCCCCGGAGACTATCGCCAAATTGTGATATTTTTATAACTAACAATGAGAAATTAGAAATGAGCAATGTTGTTGTAAGTTAGCCTTACGTTTTGCCAACCTGTTAGGCTTACTAACTTCGCTAATTGCTAAATGTTAATTTACCTCCCCACCGCCCATACCATGCCGCCGCTAATGAACGCCGTTACCGGGATCGCTATTAGCGTAAAAGTCCTGCACATAGGCAGTTTGCGAGGAAAGCGAGGAGAAGATATAAAATAGGACGAAAGCGATGAATTGTTTCATTCAAATTTAAATCTCCTTACGAAAAGTTCACATTAAGAACACAAAGAGGAGCAGATACTTAGCGTGTGCGTTACTCATAGAGACTGATTCCGGCTGCCGCCTATTTGTAATACGCGGTAATTTTCAGGTCTTTCAAAGTAGACTGATAAAACACAAAGTTAAGTTTCCCGTTAAATGTATTTGGAATGGTGAATTCTATGCCTTTATCAGGTGGCGTATCTCCGGCGGGAAGAAATCCTCTAATCGGTAACGCATTGGCAGAAGGCTGCATTACCCTGTTGTCGCACTCAACTTTAACCATAAGCCCATCGCTAAAATTCGATGCTCTTGTGTTGGTAAAATATAAAACAATTGTTTTATCGCGCAGAGCGGTAGACAATTTGGCATTAACAATACCCGCCGCGTCAGGAAGGATGCCATTAGTGTTTAGGATACATTCATTGGATGCCGTACCTCCTGAAATAATTATTTCTCCGTCATCCCATGCATTCCAGCCGGCAAAAGGAAGGGGAGCAAGGTTTGGTTTTACAGGATCATTGTTAGGATTATTGGGAGAAATTACAGCGTTAGTGTCTACTTTTACATCAGATTTATCGCCCTCTACCGTTTGTGATGGCATTGCACTGCCATTGCCAAAGTTTGCAGTTATATTTACCGGATTTTGCTGACTCTGTTTGTTACACCCGATAAGCCCGATGACGCAAAACGTCATAATGATAATTATTGATCTTTTCATCCTTTCATTCTCCTTTTACTATTTTTACAGCCCCATACGGAGCCGTTTTCCCTTTTTATTCCCAGCCCTCATCTGACAGGGTGCTAATTTCATCGTAGTAGCCAAGTGTGGTGTTGCGTTGCTTTTTTGTCCCAAAATTACGGTAGATAGCCTGTCCCTCACCTCTGAGCGTAGTATTCGCATTATCTCCAGTTCCGCCATAAATAATTCCACTTGTTGTATTTCCTGAGGCAGCGCGTTTAGTAAAGCTAGAACCAGAATCTTGTACTTGAATACCCCCACCAACTCCAGCATAGTTTTTTGAGATTATTCCCCCAGACATGGTTACTGTGGAATTATCAATTATAAATATGCCACCACCGTTATAGTAGCTAGAACTTACAGCTCTATTTTCGCTAATTAAGCCCCCACGCATTATAACAGTACCTCTATTTGTAACACGAATACCACCTCCTGCTGCACCACCAATATTAACTATATTACCAATGATTTCACTACCATCATTCATTTCAAGAACCCCACCGTTTACATAAATACCACCGCCATATACAGAACCAGTATTATTGTTCAAAGTAATTTTTGCTCCTGAATTAAGAATAAGTTTCCCGCCATGGCTTACTAAAACCAGTGCGCTATTATTCATACTCATCCCCTTCAAGACAATATCCTGCAATTTAAGGGTAATGTTGTTATCAATAGAAAAGAGATGCCCAACACTTTCAAGCTGTATGGACTTAATATCTGCTGAACTCGCGCTGTGAATATTAACCGTAATATTCCTGCCCATAGTACCAACTGTTTGCGGCTCTATATACTCATTGTTATTAACCGCAATGTCATACAATACCCCGTCCCCAGCATTATTGCGTATGTACGCCAGTTTTTCTACAAGTGTCGCGCCCGGCGGCGTTATCGGCGCACTTACCCACTTCGCGTACAACGTAACATTCGCGTTCACCGTATACGCCGTGCCTTCCGCATAGCTTGTCCCGCTACCGTTTGCCAGCGTATTCCATCCGTCAAATGTTTTTCCGGTATTCGTCATACTTCCTACGCCCGGCAAATTTATAACCATCCCAGGATCCACGCTCTGTGCGGCAGGCGCCGTACCACTTGCGCCGTTGGCGTTAAATGTAACGGTGTATTGAACCTCATTCTGCCATTTTGCGTATAACGTAACATTTTCTGTCACGGTATAAACAGCGTTATCCGCGTAGTTTGTTCCCCCGCCGTTGCTCTGCGTGTTCCAGCCGCCGAATATTTTCCCGCTGTACGAAAGCGTCCCCTGTCCTGGAACTGTAATGCTGATGCCGCTGTACACAGTCTGCGGCGCGGGAACCGCCCCGCCTGTCGCGCCGTTGGCGTTGAAGGTAACGGTATATTTCGGCGTTGAGCCGTCTAACCATTGGGCGTAAAAAACCATGTTTCGGGTAACGGTAATGATAGCCCCGATGGTATATATTGTTCCCCCGCCGCCAGGGCTTTCACACCAGCCGCAAAATATATTCCCTGGATTGTTCAGGCTTCCTATGTCGGGAAGAATGATAACTTCGCCGGAATTGACGGTCTGCGTTTCCGGCGGCATTTCGCTTGCGCCGTTGCCGTTAAATGTCACACTGTATTGGACAAGCCACTGTGCATAGAAAATTATATTCTTAGTCACAAAAACGGAATCTCCGGGGGAAAGTATCGCGTCATTCCCGTCTGAACTTTCGCTCCATCCAATAAAAACACTTCCAACTTTACTTAATTTACTCCTATTCGGCAAAGTTATTAACGTGCCTGCTGCTACTGTTTGCGGCTCCGGAACTGTTCCGACAGCCCCATTAGCGTTAAATGCCACCGTATAGCTAACAGGTTTAGTTTCGTGATCATTACAGCCAATAAATATTAAACCCATGACCATTATCAGAATAAATAAAGTTGCTTGACGTTTTGTCATTTTATCCTCCTAAATATGTTTATATTTAATGCCACCGATGAAAAGTGGTAACAGGTACCTTTGCATTGTTCTTAGTCCCAGCCGTAGTTCAAGTTAACAGTGGAAATTTCATCATAGTATCCAAGTGTCATATCCCGTTTCTTCGATCTGTAATGAATAACAGCTCCAGAACCTGCGGTATTAGCCATACCAGTAGGTGCGGTTGAACCGTAAATAATACCACTGGTGTTAGTATTTTCTAAAGCGAATTTATTAAACACACTACTCGGGGAGTATGGCTCGCAATATATTCCACCACCCCAAGTGGTCGCTTTGTTTCCGGAAATTTCACCGCCATTCATATTAAAAGTACTTCCCCCATTCACATATACACCGCCTCCTGTCCCACTTATAACTTCGTTATCTTTGATGTATCCCCCACTCATAACAATTACTCCTTTATTGTTTGCATATATTCCACCTCCGGCAAGCATGGTTTTATTTTCACTAATCTCTCCACCATTTATGATAACTGTACCGCCACTAACAAATAAACCACCAGGATTATTATGATTGTTAGTATTATTTGTGTTTCCTGTAATACTGGCTCCTGTTTCTATCATTAACGTGGCTCCATAATCAATCTGAACCAAAGGAGAATTATTGAAAACAGAACCTTTAAGGGTAATATTACTGATCTTAAGGGGAATATTATTACCCACTGAAAAAAGTGTACCTCCAGCACCAGTTATTTGTATGGTTTTAATATCCGCAGAATTTGCGCTTCGAATAATGACTGTAATGTCTTTGCCCATTGTAGAAATTATTTCTGGCCCCATATTCAAGTTATTATCAACTACAATTTCATATACAACCCCATTGCCAGCCTGGCTTGCTATGTAAGCAAGTTGTTGCGTCAGTGTAGCCCCCGGCGGCGTTATCGGCGCACTTACCCACTTCGCGTACAACGTAACATTCGCGTTCACCGTATACGCCGCGCCCTCCGCATAGCTTGTCCCGTTTCCGTTTGCCAGCGTGTTCCAGCCGTCAAATGTTTTTCCGGTATTGGTCATGCTTCCTTGACCCGGCAAAGTTATTACCGTCCCAGTATCCACGCTCTGTGCGGCAGGTGCCGTTCCACTTGCGCCGTTGGCGTTAAATGTAACGGTGTATTGAACCTCGTTCTGCCATTTTGCGTATAACGTAATATTTTCCATCACGGCATAAACAGCGTTAACCTCGTAGTTTGTTCCCCCGCCGTTGCTCTGCGTGTTCCAGCCGCCGAATATTTTCCCGCTGTACGAAAGCGTCCCCTGTCCTGGAACTGTAATGCTGATGCCGCTGTACACAGTCTGCGGCGCGGGAACCGCCCCGCCTGTCGCGCCGTTGGCGTTGAAGGTAACGGTATATTTCGGCGTTGAGCCGTCTAACCATTGGGCGTAAAAAACCATGTTTCGGGTAACGGTAATGATAGCCCCGATGGTATATATTGTTCCCCCGCCGCCAGGGCTTTCACACCAGCCGCAAAATATATTCCCTGGATTGTTCAGGCTTCCTATGTCGGGAAGAATGATAACTTCGCCGGAATTGACTGTTTGCGTTTCCGGCGGCGTTCCGCTTGCGCCGTTGCCGTTAAATGTCACACTGTATTGGACAAGCCACTGCGCATAGAATATTATATTCTTAGTCACAAAAACGGAATCTCCGGGGGAAAGTATCGCGTCATTCCCGTCTGAACCTTCGCTCCATCCAATAAAAACACTTCCGGCTTTGCTTAATTTACCCCTATTCGGCAAAGTTATTAACGTGCCTGCTGCTACTGTTTGCGGCGCCGGAACTGTTCCGACAGCCCCATTGGCGTTAAATGCCACTGTATAGCTAACAGGTTTAGTTTCGTGATCATTACAACCAATAAATGTTATGCCCATAACCGTTATCAGAATAAATAAAGTTACTTGGCGTTTTGTCATTTTATCCCCCTAAAGATGCTTGTATGTTTAATACCACCGATTAAAAAGTGGTAGCAGATACAGTAACAGGTACTATTGCACTTACCATACGAGGCCATTTTCCATTTTTAATCCCAGCCGTAGTTCAAGTTGGTGGTGGAAATTTCATCATAATATCCAAGTGTCATATCCCGTTTCTTTGATCTACAATGAATTGCAGCCCCACTACTTGCGGTATTGGCCATACCAGCAGGGGCAGATGAACCGTAAATTATGCCGCAGGTGGAAGCATCATCTGGAAAAACCTTTTTAAACACACTGTTTGTCTCGCAAAATATTCCTCCAGCCCAAGTTTTTGCTTTATTTCCTGAAAATTCACCACCGTTCATAATAAAGCTACTGTTCCCGGTTATAAATACACCTCCCCCAGCTGCTGTTATAGCTTCGTTGTTTTTTATATATCCTCCTCTCATTTCAAATAATCCCTTGTTACCTACAACAATTCCGCCACCATTAAGATTAGTTTTATTTCCACTTATTTCACCACCAGTCATAATGACCGTTCCACCATTCACACATAAACCACCTGAACTAACATTAGTGTTGTTCGTGTTTTCTGTAATACTGGCTCCTGTTTCTATTAGTAATGTACCGCCAGAATCAACTTGAACCAAATTTATATTATTGAAAGCAGAACCTCTAAGAGTAATATTACTGATCTTAAGGGTAATATTATTGCTAACTGTAAAAAGTGTACCTCCAGTACCAGTTATTTGTATGGTTTTAATATCCGCCGAACTCGCACTGCGGATAATAACGGTAATATTACGTCCAAGGGTGGAAACAGTTGCCGGCCCCATAGAAACATTACTACTCACGGCTATGTCAAACACCGTCCCATCACCGGCATTATTGGCTATATAAGCCAATTTTTCTGCAACGGTACTGCCTGGCGGATTTTCTCCTTGTGGAGCATCTGTCTCATTTACCCATTTTGCGTATAAAGTTACATAAGCGTTTACAGTGTATGTTGCCCCTGTAAGATAGTTTGTCCCGCCTCCTGTCGCAAGCGTGTTCCACCCGCTAAATACTTTGCCGCTTTTAATGAGCGTCCCCTGATCGGGAATGGTAATACTTATTCCCCTGTAGACTGTTTGCGGTGAAGGCGGCGTTCCTGTCGCCGTGTTTCCGTCAAAGGTAACGGTATATTGCGGCGTTGAGCCGTCAATCCATTGGGCGTAGAAAATCATGTTTCGAGTAACGGTAATGATAGCTCCGATGGTATATATTGTTCCCCCGCCGCCAGGGCTTTCACACCAGCCGCAAAATATATTCCCTGGATTGTTCAGGCTTCCTATGTCAGGAAGAATGATAACTTCACCGGAACCGATGGTCTGCGCTTCCGGCGGCGTTCCGCTTGCGCCGTTGCCGTTAAATGTCACACTGTATTGGACAAGCCACTGCGCATAGAATATTATATTCTTAGTCACAAAAACGGAATCTCCGGGGGAAAGTATCGCGTCATTCCCGTCCGAACTTTCACTCCATCCAATAAAAACACTTCCGGCTTTGCTTAATTTACTCCTATTCGGCAAAGTTATTAACGTGCCTGCTGCTACTGTTTGCGGCGCCGGAACTGTTCCGACAGCCCCATTAGCGTTAAATGCTACCGTATAGGTAACAGGCTTGGTTTCGTGATCATTACAACTAATAAATGTTATACCCATGACCATTATCAGAATAAATAAAGTTATTTGACGTTTTGTCATTTTATCCCCCTAAAGATACCTATATTTATTACCACCGCCATGCGGTGTTTTTTTGAAAAAGATACAAAGACCACTGTTTGTGGAAAAGAAAAATGAGGAAATAGGAAATTTATCGCTGTAATTAACGGGGGGGGGGGGGGGGGAAGGCAATTTTGCCCCCCCGCAGGGGGGTGGGAAGAAAAAACCCCAACCCCCCCCGCCCCCACACGGGCCCCCCAGAAAAAAAAACGGGGGGGGTTTTTCCCCCCCCCCCCGCGCCCGGGCCAGTTAATCGCCATTAAAATCCCTCACTTGCCGAACGCACGCCGTCAAGGCGTGTAGATGAACAAATCCCAATCGCCCCGGCGCCGAACAGCGTACCCCAGATGAAC
Organism: Treponema sp. R8-4-B8; assembly: GCF_054786175.1. Lineage (NCBI taxonomy): Bacteria > Pseudomonadati > Spirochaetota > Spirochaetia > Treponematales > Treponemataceae > Treponema > Treponema sp. R8-4-B8. Next base: position 132,322 of record NZ_BDHE01000489.1, on the reverse strand, counting down.
AAACTGAGGCGGGATTTATCCCGCCGTCCGCGCCGCGGTCATAGCGAGGTATGCAACACTTTTTAGAAAAGTAATTAATCGCCATTAAAATCCCTCACTTGCCGAACGCACGCCGCCTAAGGCGTGTAGATGAACCAAATCTAAACGCCCCGGCGCCGAACAGCGTACCCCAGATGAACAAACTGAGGCGGGATTTATCCCTCCGGGCGCTACTGCCTCACCTAAAGGTTCGGCGCATTTATACAACATGGGGATTTTATTTAGCGCCACGCTGTGCCGCATTATCCATCCACACGCCTTCGGCGTGCATGCTTGAGCGCCGTCCGCGCCGCGGTCATAGCGAGGTATGCAACACTTTTTAGAAAAGTAATTAATCGCCATTAATTCTCTCACTTGCTTATGGCGAATTTAAACGCCATTTAGTTTTTTTTGCCGTTTTATGTATTTTATTACTTTATATTGATTTTTGTCAAGTAAAAAATTGCCTTCTGCTTCCATTTTTTTAACAAAAACATTAAATTTGCGCGGAAAAATCAATCTCATCTCCCTGCGGAGTTTTAAAAGAGAATGTTGTCCCATGTGAACCTCTTGTTATCGCGAAATCCACACTAGAAATAATATCCATTCCTATCAAAACATCGCAACCTATTGCCACCATACAAGATGTTGCAAGAATATCTTTACTGAAACCATTCGGCAGAGTAAAAGTCACTAAATAAGTATATACAGACTGGGAACCTGTAACACTGTTTACCACAATGGAACCCTCCGGACAAAGATTCAACCGCTTTGCCACTTCAAATGTAATAACGGAATTCGTAGCGCCTGTATCCCATACGGCAACTGCACCCAATGGATTTCCATTTGGCATAGAAACACCTACTGCGGTTGTTATTTTTCTCGCGGAGCCATTTAATCTGTATGTAAATGCATTACTCATCACTAAAATTTAATTCGTGGAGAATAGCATTCCATAGAATACGCCTCCTCGCCTTCTATACAAGGTTGTATTGAATAATTCCCATACCCAAACATTTCTTTGCCTTTGTCGGAGGCTTCTCGCAGACTGCTATAAGCGTTTATGACTGTGGCGTTCTGTAAAAGAAGGACAAGCCCCCCGTATTTACTACAGAGTTCATTTTGATTTACCATAAAATATTCAAGGTCTTTTAAATGCTTTTCTCTGTCATATTCTTGCATAAAAACCTCCATACATTAAATATACAAAAAAAACACCTAAAACACAACTCAATTGTCTCTCTTTGTGATCTTTGTCTCTTTGTGATCTTTGTCCCTTTGTGATCTTAGTGTGAACTCTTCCCGAAAATTTAAGCAGTAACGCCCTCACCCGCAGTTTCAACAGCAGGCAGTTTCTTTGTACCGTTCTTCACGGCGGCTTTGCAGGTTTTGCATATTTTAAACTTCTTGCCGCCGGATTCCTGTTCGTAGAGAACTTTAACATTTTTCCTTTTACAAATCGGACACTCGCCGCGGCCTCGCGCGTATAATTCCCTAAGACTTTGACCTCTATGTGGTTTTGCCATTTATTTCCCCTTCTTGCCGTCTCTAGGCTTTTTATCTTTAACGGATTTGTCGCTCTTGGCGGCTGGCTTTTCTTCGCCTTTTTTCCCCTTCTTTTTCTCGCTGGTATCCAATTTATAATCAACCAGTTCCAGAATGACAACTTCGGCGGCGTCGCCTTTGCGCTCTCCAAGTTTGATAATACGGGTGTACCCGCCGTTGCGGTCTTTCATTCTGGGGGCGATAACCGTAAAAAGTTTTGCGACAATACCATCGTTATACAAACGGCTTGAAACAATTCGCCTGTTATGAACTGTATCTTCTTTCGCGCGGGTAATCATCTTTTCCGCCGTTCTGCGAACTTCAAGGGCTTTTGCCTTTGTAGTCCTGATCCGTTCCTGCTTAAAAAGAGAAGTCACCATATTGCGGTGCAGCGCTTTTCGGTGAGACGCCATTCTTTGCAGGGGGTTAAATCCTCTTTTATGCTTCATCTTCCGTATCCTTTTTGGGTGGCTCCATACGCGCGTTCTTCAGAACGTTCAAATCGGTAATTCCCAGGCTCAAGTTCCATTCTTTAAGTTTTTCCTTGATTTCCTGAAGCGATTTCTTACCAAAATTGCGCGTTCTGGCAATATCATCTTCTGTTTTGCGCGTAAGTTCCCCTATTGTTTTAATATTCGCGTTCTTCAAACAATTTGAAGAACGAACCGAAAGTTCCAACTCCTCTACCGGAGTGTTAAGAACTTTTCTAATATGATCGTTTTCATCGTCAAGATCATCGTCAAGACCGATGTTGTTCTCGTCAAAATTAATAAAAACGGAAAAATGATCCTTGGCTATCTTCGCAGCCTCGGCAAGAGCGTCTTCGGGTTTCACGGTCCCGTCAGTCCATATCTCAAGAACAAGCTTGTCATAATCGTTGCGCTGCCCTACCCGCGTGGATTCAACGTTAAATTTTACCTTTCTTACGGGAGAAAAAATCGCGTCAACGGGAATCGTGCCTATAACTTCGATATAGCGCTCGTTTACTTCCGACGGAACATAACCGCGGCCAAGATCAATTTGAATCTCAACCCTGATATTCGCGTTATCCATTAAAGTCATTATATGCTGGCCTGATGAAAGCACGTCTACCTGTCCCGGTCGGGCAAAGTCATCGCTCCTTATATCATGCCTGCCTGTCCATTCGTAAAGCAAAACATCCTGCTCCGCGTCCTGAGGCAGCCTAAGGCGAATTTGCTTCAAGTTATTTATTACCTCAAGAGTGTCTTCCACGATGTTGGGAATTGTTTCAAATTCACTGGATACGCTATGCGTAGTTCCGTTAGCGTCGATTGATTCTACTTTTACCCCAGTGATAGCGTACCCCTGTATTGATGAAAGGAGAACTCTGCGTAAAGTGTTACCAACCGTCGTGCCAAAACCCGGCTCAAACGGAGAGGCAATAAACATTCCATAGTTCTGACTAAGCTCGCCATGCTCAAATGTAAAGCTTTTGGGGCGCTTGAATCCTGCCATAAGGTTCTTACGGGCCATGAGTACTCCTTACTTAGAATATAATTCGATAATCATCTGTTCCTTAATGTCGCCTAGATCCGTAACATCGCTTCTTCTTGGAGAAGCAAGGAACTTTCCTTTCATCGCGTCAGGGTCAAGACTGAGCCAGGGCATCACGCCCGATTTGCCGAATTCCCTTAACGCGTCCTTAATAACCGTCATGCTCTTGCTTCCTTCCGCAACGCTGATTTCATTCTCAGGTTTTACAATGTAGGAAGGTATCGTAATTTTTTCGCCGTTTACAAGTATATGCCCGTGCAAGACAAGCTGACGGGCCTGGCTTCTTGATGACGCAAAGCGCAGACGGTAAACGACATTATCAAGCCGCCTTTCCAGCAATACAAAAAGGTTTTCACCCGTTATGCCTGGCATTCTTTGCGCGCGTTCAAAGAAAAGACGGAATTGGCTTTCCACCATTCCGTAAATTCTTTTAAGCTTTTGCTTTTCGCGTAACTGAACGCCGTAATCTGACCTTTTGCCGGGGCGGGATTTTGGATCCTTTCCGGGGGCTGCCCTCTTTTTATTCATCGGGCATTTATCGCTCTTACAGCGGTTCCCCTTGAGCATCAATTTTTTCTGTTCTACACGGCACATTCTGCAAACAGGGCCGGTATATCTTGCCATACTTCCTCTCCTAATATTTTATATGCGTCTGGTCTTTCTTGGCCTGCAGCCGTTATGCGGAATCGGAGTAACGTCGCTGATTGATTTTACCTTGATGCCCATTACGCCAAGCTGCCTGATAGCCGATTCCCTGCCAATGCCCGGCCCCTTAATAAACACATGCACTTCCCTTAACCCCGCCTGTAACGCTTTTTGAGCGGCGGTCTCGGTTACCGACTGGGCGGCAAAGGGTGTCGATTTTTTCGCGCCCCTGAATTGCAACATTCCGGATGAAGCCCAAGAAACTGTGTTTCCCATCAGATCGGTAATTGTAACAATAGTATTGTTGAAGGTCGCCTGAATGTAGACATTACCTTCATATACTGACTTTTTCTCTTTCTTCTTTTTTGCAGCAGCAGCCACTTATTCCTCCAAAAAAACTATTTCTTCTTACCGGCAACGGTTTTCTTTTTACCCTTGCGAGTACGGGCGTTTGTCCTTGTGCGTTGACCGCGAAGCGGCAGTCCTTTACGGTGCCGCAGTCCCCGGTAACAGCCAATATCCATCAGCCGTTTAATGTTTAACGCCACTTCCGTGCGTAAACGGCCTTCAACTTTATAATCGCTTTCAATGATATTTCTCAGTTCGTTTAATTCTTCCTGAGACAGATCATTAATAAGCCTCATAGGATCGAGCTTTGCCTTTTCGACAATAGCATCCGCGCTTGGCCTGCCAATTCCAAAAATGTAGGTCAATGCGATATTCACATGTTTATTTGGGAGGTCAACTCCCACAAGACGCGCCATGTACTCTCCTTTCCTTAACCCTGTTTTTGCTTATGCTTGGGATTTTGGCATATAATGCGAACAATCCCATTGCGTTTAATGACTTTGCACTTGTCGCAAATGGGCTTCACGCTGGTTCTAACTTTCATTCCTTATAATCTCCTAAATCCTTAATACTTACAAGTTCCGTCCGCGCAGTTTTCCGCGCTTGACCAAACCCTCATGATGATGCATTTTCAACAATCCCTCAAGCTGGCTCATCGTATCCAAACCAACGCCCACCATGATGAGGAGCGATGTGCCTCCCATCAAATAGGAAATTGACGTTGGAAACTTAAACGCCCACTGGATAAAGGTCGGAATGACCGCTATCAGGGCAAGGTATAAAGAACCGGGAAGCACGATGCGGTTCAGGATTTTGGTAAGATACTCCTCTATCTTCTCCGACCTAATCCCGGGAATGGAACCTCCGTTTTCCCGAATCTGTTTTGCTATTTCTATGGGGTTAAGCGAAACCTGCGTATAAAAATAGGCAAAGAAAATAATTAAAAGCACATACAGTATATTGTAAAGAGTTCCCCGCGGGCTTAACAATTGCGCCGCTCTCGCAAGCCACGCCACATTACCGCCGACAGTCTGGGCGATTTGCAGCGGGAACATCAAAATTGACGACGCGAAGATGACGGGTATTACTCCCGAAGGATTTATCTTAAACGGAATATATGTATTCTGCGCCCCGTACATTTTTCTGCCGACGACGCGCTTCGCGTAATTTACTGGGATTTTTCTCTGCCCCTGCTGTTCAAGAACGACAAGCGCGACAACCGCGATAAACATTACAAAAACGATAACGACAAATACCGGGTTAAGAGTCCCCTTCCTCATCATGTCGATTAATTCGTAAACCGCGTGTGGAAGACGCGCCACGATACCGGCAAAGATTAACAGCGATATTCCGTTGCCAAGGCCGCGCTTTGTAATCTGCTCTCCCATCCACATAAGGAACATTGTTCCCGTCGTTACAGTCAGCATGGCGATTAACGTAAACGCCCCCATGCCGATAAATAGAAGATTATTAACGCTGCGTGAAATCGCCTGCGCGTATTGCGTAACGGCATAAGACTGGATAAGGCAGACTACTACGGTTCCGTAACGCTGCCATTGCTGTATTTTTTTACGCCCGCCTTCTTCCTGCGATATTTTCTTTAAACTAGGGAAGACGATAAGCAATAACTGCATGATAATCGACATTGAAATGTAAGGCATGATGCCAAGCATGAAAACTGAGAAGTTAGAGAACGCGCCGCCGGCGAAGAAGTCCAAATAGTCTACTATTGGATTTCCTGAATTTGCCTGATCCATGAAGTAACGGGATAATTCCCTAACATTGATTCCGGGGATCGGGAACACGGCGCCGACGCGGAACACCAGAAGCATTCCTAACGTAAAGATAATGCGCTCGCGAAGTTCCTTAATTCTAAACATTCCAATTATCGGATTTGCCATTTATTTCTTTCCACCTGCTTTCGCTTTTTTACTCTTGTTTTTAGGACGAGCTTTTTCGGGAGCGGGAATTATGGTAACGTCTCCGCCTAGTTTTTCAATTTTTGCCTTTGCCGAAGAAGAAACGCCGTCAACCTTAAAACTTAATTTTTTGGTTAAGTCGCCGTTAGCCAAAATCTTGATTGGCTCAACGCCTTTAACAAGCCCTTTTTTATGAAGGGATGCAAGCTCTACAGTTTCGCCCGCTTCATATCGTTTTTCAATCTCGCCAAGATTGACAATCTGCCATTCCTGTTTAAACGGATAATTGGAAAAACCTCTGTGGGCAAGGCGCCTGTACAAAGGCATCTGCCCGCCTTCAAAACCGACATAAGTCTTGCCGCCTGAACGCGCCTGCTGGCCTTTATTTCCTTTTCCGGCTGTAGTTCCACGACCGGAACCTTGACCTCGGCCAATTATTCTCTTTTTCTTGTTCGCGCCTGCCGGAGCGTGCAAATCATAATCGTGCGCCATTATTTAACATCCTCTACTGATACTAAATGAGCGACAGCCTTTACCATTCCCAAAACAGCCGGGCTCTTTTCTTGTACGGTACTGGAGCCAATTTTGCGAAGCCCCAAAGAGCGGACTGTCGCGCGGTGTTTTGGCAGAACGCCTATCGTACTGCGTACAAGGCTGATTTTTATCTTATCCATATCAACCCCACAGCTCATTCAGGGATTTGCCCCTGTTTCTTGAAATCATCTTGGCATCCATCATTTTATTTATACAATCAAATGTTGCCTTGACCACGTTATATTGACTTGAAGACCCAATCGACTTTGAAAGCACGTCGGTAACGCCGCCAGCTTCCATAATCGCCCTGACAGGACCCCCTGCGATAATTCCCGTTCCTGAGCGGGCCGGTTTTAACAGCACATAAGAAGACTTGAAAAACCCTTTTACTTCATGGGGAATTGTCCCATTTTTTACGGGCAGATGAATCATATTGCGTTTTGCCCTGTCGATGCTTTTGCGGATGGCTTCCGATACGTCGTTTGCCTTTCCAAAACCATAGCCGACTTTTCCTTTGCGGTCGCCGATTACGGTAAGCGCGGAGAATGAGAAACGGCGTCCGCCCTTCACGACTTTGGCTGTTCTGTTGAGCTTTACCAATTTCTCGATAAATTCTTTCTCTACAGGTTCGCGATCCCCGCGATCCCTGTCGCGCCCTCTCCCGCGCCTTCCCCTGCCTTCAGGCCGGCTTTCAGACGCAGTTTCGGCGGAATCCGTATCAACCGCGGAATCGGTATTGTTATCTTCGATATTTTCTTCTATCGTTGAATCATCAATAACATCTTTTGTTTTCGCCATTATTCCCCCTAGAAACTTATTCCCGCTTTCCGGGTTCCGTCGGCCAAAGCCTTAACAATTCCGTGATACAAATACCCGTTGCGATCAAAAACAACAGTTTTGATGTTTCTTTCCAACAGGCGCTTGCCTACTATTTCACCTAACTGTCCCGCTCCAGCGACAGTCGCCTTAATACCCTTCAAATCCTTTTCAAGGGACGAAGCCGAGACAAGGGTGTGGCCTTTGTCATCGTCAATTATTTGAACAGAAAGACGGCGGTTGCTCTTTGTTACAGTCATTCGCGGGCGCTCGGCGGTGCCTGCCACCCTTTTGCGTATGTGAACTTTTCTTCTAAGCCGCTTTCTGGCTTTCTCCAACATTTTTTGTAACATACCTTTACCCTACTTAACGCCCGATTTGCCGACTTTCCGTTTGATGATTTCATTATCATAACGGATGCCCTTGCCCTTGTACGGCTCAGGCCCTCTTAATTTGCGAATCTGCGCCGCAAATTCTCCAACGCGCTGCTTGTCAATTCCCGTAATAGTGATCTTGCCGCTCGCGTCTGTTGCGACGGAAAGCCCTTCAGGAACTGCGACATAAATGTCATTGGAATAACCAAGACTCATAGCAATGAGTTTTCCCTGCACTTCGACTTTGTAGCCGACTCCGGTTACTACAAGCGATTTGTTAAAACCGGTTGACACGCCGATTACCATATTATTCAAAAGGTTGCGATAAAGGCCGTGATACGCCTTTGTCTGTTTTTGCTCATTTTTTCTGCCAACGACGATTTCTTTGCCCTTGTCTTCAAAAGTGATTATAGGATTGTATTTTTGTTTAAGTTTTCCCTTTGGGCCTTCTACAAGCATCTCTTCGTTTTGAAAAGTAACTTTCACCCCACCGGGAACCTTAACCGGTATTTTTCCGATTCTCGACATATACCCCTCTTACCACACCGTACAGATAACTTCGCCGCCGACTTTTTTCTCGGCTGCTTTCTTGCCTGTTGTAACACCCTGCGACGTGGAAACGATCAGGGTTCCGTATCCGTTCAATACCCTTGGCATATTTTGGTATCCCATATAAACGCGGCGGCCTGGTTTTGACACCTTTTCTATGCCGTGAATAATCGGAGCGGTATTGTCATCGTATTTAAGGAAAACCCGGATAACATTCGCTCCTTCCTGATTCGCCTTCTTGAAATTTTTAATATACCCCTCGGTCTTTAATATTTTGACTATCTCAAGCTTAAGCCTGGAGGTGGGAATATCTACTTTTTCGTGTCCTGCCATGCCGGCATTTCTAATCTTTGTCAGCATGTCCGCAACTGGATCTGATACGCTCATCCTTATCTCCTACCAGCTAGATTTTGTAACGCCGGGAATAAGCCCTTCGCTCGCGAGTTTTCTAAAGCAAAGACGGCACATCTCATATTTCCGTAAAAAGCCCCTCGCCCTTCCACAGATCCTGCAACGGTTTACTTTCCTTGTTTTGTACTTTGGAGTCCGCTGCGCCTTGATAATCATCGCTTTTCGTGCCATTATACCCCCTATTTCCTAAAAGGCATTCCAAATTTAGAAAGGAATGCTTTTGCTTCAGCATCTGTTTTTGCCGATGTTACAATAACTACATTTAACCCGGCTACTTTTTCAATTTTATCAAAGTCAATTTCCGGGAAAATAATCTGCTCTTGAATCCCAAGCGAATAATTTCCATGCCCGTCAAACGCGTTCTGGTTGATGCCATGGAAGTCCTTTACGCGCGGAAGAGCGACATTCACTAACCTGTCAAAAAACTCGTACATCATCGTCCCGCGAAGAGTCACCTTCGCTCCGATTTCCTGACCCGCCCTGATTTTAAAGTTAGCGATACTTTTTTTCGCCTTTGTCTTTACCGCTTTTTGCCCCGTAATCTGAGTCAACGTATCAATAGCGGCGTCTAACAATTTTTTATTCTGCAACGCTTCGCCAACGCCCATGCTTACAATAATTTTTTGAAGCTTGGGGATTTGCATATTGGAGCTGTATTCAAATTCCTTAAACAATTCGGGAGCGATTTGCTCCTTGTAAATCTTTTTAAGCCGGGGCACATAATTTTTATCCATTACAACGCCTCCCCGCATTTCTTGCAAAATCTGACCTTTTTATTCCCGTCCATTTTATACCCGATGCGGGTAGGCCCGCATTTCTTGCAAACAATCATCAAATTGGAAGAATGAATAGCCGCTTCTATCTCGGCTATCCCGCCGCGATCCTGCTGCTTTCTTTTTTTCATCGCTTTCTTGACGATGTTTACGCCCTCAACTACAATCCGATCTGAGTTGTGGTGTATCTTTAAAATCCTGCCGCGTTTTCCCTTGTCTTTTCCTGCGATTACCTGGACAGTATCTTCTTTTTTTAGTTTAAATTTATGTAATGCTTCAGCCATGTCCTACTCCTATAAAACCTCTGGGGCAAGGGAAACGATTTTCATAAATTCGCTTCTCTCCCTCAATTCCCGCGCCACAGGCCCGAAGATGCGTTTTCCCTTTGGATTTAACGCGGCGTCAATAATGACGCAGGCGTTATCATCAAACCTGATATATGTCCCGTCGGGGCGGCGGTACTCTTTATGAGTACGCACCACAACCGCTTTTTCCACAGTGCCCTTCTTTATTACGGACGTGGGCAGCGCTTCTTTTACCGCCACAACTACAATATCGCCAATTCCCGCGTATCTGCGTTTTGTGCCGCCCAAAACTTTTATGCATTGGACTAGCTTGGCGCCTGAATTATCAGCCACATTCAGGAAGCTCTCTACTTGAATCATATTCCGTCTCCCCTACTTGGCTCGCTCTATAATTTCTACAAGCTTCCAGCATTTTTCTTTGCTTATTGGCCTGCACTCGATCACGCGGACTCGGTCGCCGACCTTCGCCTCGTTTTTCTCATCATGGGCTTTTATTTTTTTCGCCCTCTTGATGTATTTTTTGTAAAGAGGATGGAGCGTAAGAGTTTCGATTGAAACTACAATCGTTTTATCCATCTTGCTGCTCTTTACAGTTCCGATAAATTCTTTTTTGCCGCTTAAGGCTGCCGTTGTTTGTTCTGTCATTATTTAGCCTCCGCGGCGCTTTTAGCGCCTTTCTTTTCCGCAATTTCATGCGCGTGAATTAACGTGTTAAGCCTTGCAATCTGCCGGCGCATTACGCGCTTTTGCAGGGGGTTGTCCACATGGCCGATAACATTTTTAAAACGGAATTCCATGTACTTCTTTTTAAGTTCTTCCCGTTTTGCCCTGAGTTCGGGGAACGACAATGTTTTAAATGAATTTTTCATCCCTTTCTCCTAAGCTCCCAATTCCATGTCAGCGCGGGCGACAAATTTTGTTTTAATCGGGAGTTTTGATCCCGCTAAAGCCATCGCTTCTTCCGCAAGGGAGCGGTTAATGCCGCCGCCCAGCTCAAACATAACGGTTCCCGGTTTTACTACCGCCACCCAGTATTCGGGAGCGCCTTTTCCTTTGCCCATGCGGGTTTCAGCCGGTTTCTTTGAAAACGGCTTGTCGCAGAAAATGCGTATCCACATTTTTCCGCCGCGTTTTACGTGGCGGTTAATGGCGATACGCGCCGCCTCCACCTGCCTATTGGTGATCCACATCCTGTCCAGAGCTACAAGAGCATAATCGCCAAAAACGACAGTGTTGCATCTTGTGGCGTTTCCGGGCATATTGCCCCGCTGCACCTTCCGGCGCTTTACACGTTTTGGACTCTGCATATATTAACTCCTGGCAGGAGCCCTGTCCCGCCGTTTGCGGACAAGAGCGCCTGCGTCTTCTTTCTGTTCTTTGCCGTATTTCATGCCGTTGTAAACCCAAACTTTTACGCCGATTGATCCGAATGGGGTATGCGCTTCGGCAAAACCGTAATCAATATCCGCCCTCAACGTATGAAGGGGGATGCGTCCTTCTTTTGCTTCTTCAGTGCGGGACATTTCCGCGCCGCCAAGCCGCCCAGAAAGACGCACTTTTACGCCCTGCGCGTTGCCTTTTTTAATCGCGTTTGTAATCGCCTGCTTCATTGTGCGCCTAAAAGAAGATCTCGCTAAAAGCTGCCGCGCGATATTCTGCGCGACAATCTGCGCGTTGTTATCAGCGTTACGCACTTCTTTAATTTTTATCTGTACTTTTTTGTTTATTTTCTTCTGTAAGTCATTGCCTATTTTTTCGATGTTCGCGCCCTTAACGCCGATGATTACACCGGGGCGCGCGGTATGGATTGTAATAGTAATTCTTTGCGGATGACGGATAATTTCCAATTCGGCAATATCTGCCCCTTTTGTTTCCGGCATACCCATAATCAGCTTACGCAGATATAAATCTTCATGAAGAGCGTCAACATACTCTTTTGGATCAACATACCAGCGGGAACCCCAAGTTTTATTAATACCGATTCTAAGCCCTGTCGGGTTAACTTTTTGTCCCATTATTTAGCCGCCTTTTTTGAAGGTTTATCGCCTTTTGACGCGGTACTTTTTTTCGCGTTAGCCGCATCAGCCTGTGAAGCTGTAGTTTCATCAACCACTACAGTTATGTGACACATTCGCTTTACCTGCATATCCGCTCTGCCCCTGCCCCGGTACCATATCCTTTTAAGACGCGGCCCGTCATCAATAAAAATTTCTTTAACATAAAGCATATCCTCGTCAAGTTTTTTGTTATCCGCTAACGCGTTGGAAGCCGCGGATTTAACCGTCTTGCGAATCAGTTTCGCGCCCTTATGAGGCATATTTTCCAGAATGGAAATAGCTTCAGGGTACGTCCTTCTGCGGACAAGGTCAGCTACAGGCCTGATCTTGTAAGGGGAGCCGATAAGAAATTTGCTGATTGCTTTATAAACTTTTTCTTTTTCTTCTTTCATAACTCCGCCTATTTTGCCGCAGCTTTCTTGTCAGAGCCCGAGTGCCCGCGGAAAATCCGCGTGGGAGCGAACTCGCCAAGTTTATGGCCTACAAGGTTTTCCGTAATATATACGGGAACCCATGTTTTTCCGTTGTAAACGGAAATTGTTCCGCCTACCATTTCGGGAATAATTGTTGAACAGCGGGAATAGGTTTTAATCATTTTCCTTTCCCCCGATTTGCTCAATTCCAACACCTTTTTATACAGGCTCTTTTCTATAAAAGGGCCCTTCTTTACGGATCTTGACATACTCCCTTCCTAACCTCTTTCTCCCGCAACTTTACAGCCGCGCATATAATTAATATGTTTCATGCTACTTCTTCTTGCCCCTGCTGACAATAAACCTTGAAGAAGGCTTATGCTTCTTGCGGGTCTTATATCCCTTAGTCGGCTGTCCCCACGGAGTAACAGGATGAATACCCTTGCTTCTGCCTTCGCCGCCGCCATGCGGATGATCTACTGGGTTCATGGACATTCCGCGCACCGTAGGACGAACTCCCAACCAGCGCTTGCGACCAGCCTTGCCCAACGTCGTATTCATGTGGTCTTCGTTGCCGACGCTGCCGATTGTCGCATAACACTTTTTAAACACCATTCGCATTTCGCCAGACGGCAATTTTAGCGTAACATAGTCGCCTTCTTTGGCGGCAATAAGGGCGCCTGTTCCCGCGGAACGCGCCATCTGCCCGCCCTTGCCTAGCGTCAATTCAATATTGTAAACGGTAAATCCCAACGGAATATTTTCAAGGGGAAGAGCGTTACCCGGCTCAATGGGAGCGTCCGGGCCGCTAATAACTGTCGCGCCTTTTTTTAAATCTTTGGGAGCGACAATGTAGCGTTTTTCGCCGTCTTTGTAATTGATAAGGGCGATGTTCGCGCTGCGGTTAGGATCGTATTCAAGAGTTGCGACTTTGCCCGGAATGCCGATCTTGTCCCGCTTAAAATCAATATCGCGGTATTTGCGCTTGTGTCCGCCGCCTTTGTGGCGCACGCTGATACGCCCAAATGAATCGCGTCCGGCTCTGTCTTTTTGTCCCTTTGTCAGTGTTCTTTCCGGTTTCGCGCCCTTGGTCAGCTCTGAATTATCCAGGCTTGTCCACTGCCTCATTCCCGGTGTTATTGGCTTATATGTCTTAATACCCATAATTTTTCCTTATACGCCCTCGAAGATAGTAATCTTCTCATCTTTGGGAAGTTTTACAATCGCTTTCTTCCATGTGGAAGTATACCCTTTGCGGTAACGCTGCCTTTTGGGCTTGCCTCCGACAACCATTGTGGTACAGGAAATGGGATGCACATTGAACAATTTGCTCACCGCTTCCTTAATCTGCGGCTTTGTAGCCGACTGAGCTACCTTAAAAACATATTTTCCTTCTTCGCGAAGGTGGTTTGCTTTTTCTGAAAGAACAGGTTCAATTAAAATATCTTCGTATTGAATCATTGCGCCGCCTCCTTTTCACCGTAAAAATCATTAAGGTTTTTCGCGGCAGTTTCCAACATCAGCACCTGACGGCCATAAAACAATTCATGAGCTTCTAATCGGTTATAGGAAAGATATTTAACCCAGGGAATATTCGCGGCCGCTCTTTTAATTTTTGGATCGTCGTCTTTAAGGATTAACACCGTGCGAAGCCCCGGCTCAAAATTGTCGAGAAGTTTTGCCAAATCTTTTGTTTTGCCCGAATCAATTGAAAAATCTTCGATTATTTTTAACGTGTCGCTTTGCGCTTTTAAACTAAGAATGGATTTAAGCGCGAGCCGTTTTGCTTTTTTCGGTATCGCGTAGGAAAAATCTTTTGGCTTAGGGCCAAACATCGTGCCGCCGCCGACAAGAACGGGTGATTTTTTATCGCCACGGCGGGCGCGGCCTGTTCCCTTTTGTTTATACGGTTTCGCGTTTGAGCCGTGAATCTCGGCGCGTCCCTTTGTGCAGGCGTTACCCTGCCTCTTATTGGCAAGCTCGTTATTAATCGCGTACCAGATTAAATCTTCGTTTACAGGAAGACCAAAAACATCATCGTTTAAGGCAATGGTTCGCAGTTCTTTACCTTCTTTTGAATACACTTTACAGTTCATGTTTACCGTCCCTTCTTTACCGCAAAGCGGACAAACACAAGCCCTTTGTTAATGCCGGGAACCGCGCCGCGAACCATAATGAGCTGTTTTTCAGGATCTGTTTTTACAACTCTAAGGCTTAATACAGTAGTTTTTTCCCGTCCCATTCGTCCGGGTAATTTTACGTTCTTAAAAGTTTTCGCGGGATAAGTACTCTGCCCCGTCGAACCGGGTTCGCGGTGGAATTTTGATCCGTGGGTCTTGCGCCCGCCGCCGAACTTGTAGCGTTTTACAACGCCCTGAAAACCCTTGCCCTTGGAAATGCCGCAAACATCGACATACCTCGCGCCTTCCAGCACTTCAATTCCAAGGGAATCGCCCACATTTACTTTCTTTCCAAAATCGCGCAATTCGCAAATCTTTTTCTTTAAGGGAATGTTTTCTGGAAACTGCCCGGCCTTCGCTTTTGTTACGCGATTTTTCTTCGCGTCATCTATGCCGACGACCACGGCTTCATAACCGTCAGTTTCCTTTGTTTTTGTGGCAAGGACGACGTTTGGGTTCACCTTTAACACCGATACCGGCAAAAGGTTACCCGTGTCGTCAAAAACCTGGGTCATTCCTACTTTTCTGGCATACAGCCCTAACATTGTAGTACTCCGTTTTACGCACGTTATTCAAAGGCAAATAAATGCCTCGGAACCGTCTACGCATATTTCAGAAACAACTGTTTCTGTTTGTTACATGATCTTACTGTTTAATCTCAACATCAACGCCGGCGGGGAGTTCAAGCTTCATTAATGAATCCATCACTTCCGCAGAAGGATTAACAATATCAATCAATCTTTTATGAGTCCGCATTTCAAATTGTTCGCGGCTCTTTTTATTAACATGAGGTGAACGCAACACCGTCACCTTATTAATTCGCGTCGGCAGCGGGATAGGCCCTGTAACTTTCGCTCCGGCTTTTCTTACCGCCGTAGCGATTGATTTCGCGCTCTGATCAATTAACTCAACGTCAAAACCGCGCAGCCTTACGCGAATCCCTTCCTTAGCCATCATTCCTCCACCTGACCAAATAATTACCTGACCGTTTTTCAGGCGGTCAGGTTTTTTACTACTCTATTATCTCGACAACCGTTCCGGAAGCGACAGTTTTGCCGCCTTCGCGGATAGCGAAGCGAAGACCTTTTTCCATGGCGATAGGATGAATCAGTTCCCCGAAAATTTCGGTATTATCGCCGGGCATTACCATTTCTTTGCCTTCTGGAAGTTTTACAGTACCGGTAATATCCGTGGTGCGGAAATAGAACTGCGGCCTGTAACCGGTAAAGAACGGGCTGTGGCGCCCGCCTTCTTCTTTGGACAGACAGTAAATCTGCCCCTTGAATGTTTTGTGAGGCGTAATTGAACCGGGTTTCGCGAGTACCTGTCCGCGCTCAACTTCTTTTTTCTCAATGCCGCGAAGAAGAGTGCCGACGTTATCGCCCGCCTGGGCTTCGTCGAGCAATTTATTGAACATTTCAATGCCGGTAATAACCGTTTTCTTTGTGGGTTTAATGCCGACAATTTCAACTTCTTCGTTAAGTTTAAGAATGCCGCGTTCCACTTTTCCCGTAACGACAGTGCCGCGCCCCTGGATAGTGAACACGTCTTCAATCGGCATAATGAACGGTTTTTCAGAATCACGCACCGGGTCGGGGAAATAAGAATCCATCGCCGCAAGCAGTTCTTCGATTGATTTGGTAGCTTCGGGATTATCCGGCTCTGACATAGCTTTAAAAGCCGAACCTTTGATGATTGGGACTTTGTCGCCGGGGAAACCGTTAGCTGTAAGAACGTCTTTTACTTCTTCTTCGACAAGTTCCACCAAGTCGGGATCGTCAAGAAGATCGATCTTGTTAAGATAGACGATCATGTTTGGTACGCCTACCTGACGGGCGAGAATGATATGCTCGCGTGTCTGGGGCATGACTGAGTCGGGCGCTGACACTACAAGAACAGCGCCGTCCATCTGCGCGGCGCCAGTGATCATGTTTTTGATATAGTCGGCGTGGCCGGGACAGTCGATGTGCGCGTAATGGCGCTTGTCTGACTGATACTCCAGATGGCGTGTATTAATGGTAATACCGCGCGCTTTTTCCTCGGGAGCATTGTCAATGTCATCGTAATTCATTACCTTGTCGCCGAATTTTCTGGCGCAGTGCATGGTAATAGCCGCAGAAAGAGTAGTCTTGCCGTGATCGACGTGACCAATCGTTCCAACATTCATGTGGATCTTTGTTCTATTAAATTTATCCTTTGCCATCTGTGTCCTCCTTAATGAACACTAAATATATTTTCTTCGTACTTTCCGTACATAAAATACTTTCATTGAGTGGGGAATTAAGCGGAAAATCAGCCGTCTATGCAAGCTTGCACATTACGCAACATCCACATCGTTCCACCTTTCTCACTTTCAGTTTGACAACCATCGGTTATCAAACAGGCAGTTGCGAAGCAACTGCAAGCAACTTGCGCAGCAAGTTGCCATGATCGGTTTGGAAACCTACCATTTACATAATCTACCATCTATAGTGGGCAAACGCCTTATTGGCCTCGGCCATTTTGTGGGTATCTTCCTTCTTTTTGAAGGCAGTACCAGTATCATTATAGGCATCCATGAGCTCAGCCGCAAGCCGGTCTCCCATGCCTTTTCCCGAGCGCGCCCGGGCAGCGCTTATTATCCACCTCATACCGAGGGCTTCGCGCCTTGACTCCCGAATCTCTACGGGAACCTGATAAGTCGCTCCGCCAACGCGTCTGGACTTAACTTCTATTACAGGCTTTACATTATCTAAAGCTTTTAAAAAAACTTCAAGGGGGGGCTTTTCTGTTTTTTTCTGAAGAATATCAAGAGCCTCATGAATTATGCGAAGCCCGAGGGAACGCTTCCCTTCCCACATCATTCTGTTTACAAACTTGGAAACTACAACGCTGTTGTATTTAGGATCGGGGAGGATTCCCCTATCTATCGTTTTTTTCTTTCTGCCCATAATCTACCTAAGCCTTGGGGCGTTTCGCGCCGTATTTGGAGCGTCCGCGCTTGCGGTCTGCCACGCCCAAAGTATCTTTTGCGCCGCGGATAATATGGTAGCGCACGCCGGGGAGGTCTTTAACGCGCCCGCCTCTTACCAAAACAACTGAGTGTTCCTGCAAATTATGTCCGATTCCCGGAATATAAGCGGTAACTTCCGTCCCATGGGAAAGCCGCACACGGGCAACTTTTCTAAGAGCCGAATTGGGCTTTTTGGGCGTTACGGTCATTACACGTGTACAAACCCCCCGCTTTTGCGGACAGGATTTAAGCGCCGGGGATTTCGTCTTAGAAGTAACTTTCTGCCGTCCAAAACGAACCAACTGGTTAATAGTAGGCATTCCTCAAAAACTCCTTAATATACTTAGACACAGTTTTAGACTGTCTCCTTGCCCCTAAGAAAAATAAGGGGTAGAAACCAAAATCTATAGAAATTTAAAAAAAATGTCAAGCACTTTTGAAAAAAAATGTGAATTTTTATTTATTGATTTATGGGCTGTTACAGCTAAAAATTTACAAAAAGACATCTCGCAAAGGCGCAGAGGCGCAAAGTCGTTGTTCGTAGGATCGTCGTTTTTCCTTCTAGATTTGTAGTCAGAATTATATATCTTTATAAGAAATGGGCTATCGGACAGAAACTTTGCGCCTCTGCGCCTCTGCGAGAGGTAATTTGAAAATAATGCTTTGTTTAGTTTTAGATGTTATAGTACGCTACTGACCCAATATTTTATCAATTTCCCTATCCACAGCAGATAAAATCCTTTTTTTAAACAAGTTTTTTTGTTTTCCTGCAGGATATTGGATTTCTTGCCCAAAAAGCTCCAAGGGGTCAACATCCAAAGCCTCAGCTATTTTCTCTATTGTAGAAAGTTTAGGAATATTTCGATAAATTTCCATTAAACCGATATAACTGGTATTAATTTTACATTTTTCCGCCAGTTTTTCTTGTGAAATTCCTTTTTCTTTACGAATTCTCTTTATATTATCAATAACCAGATGCCCAAGACTCATGATTATATTATTGTTGATATATTTCTATATTATTATTGATATATTTTATATATTATTATAAAATTCATATAATTAGTAATCAGGCATTTTAAAAAATTGTACAGGGATTTCGTTGAAATAATGGTGCAGAAAGAAAATTAATGCTTGAATTAAGGAGAAAAAAATGGCAAACAGGAAAATCTGGTTAGGAATACTGGTAATTGTGTTGGTATTCGGAATGACGGTTGTTGGGTGTGAGGACGATTTAGGCGGTAATAGCCCGCTTGTTGGGAAATGGTATTACTCACAGGATGCCGCAAACTCCGGCAAGGATGAGGAGGCCTACGAATTTACCAGTAACGGGAAACTATTGATACTCGGAAAGGATACTGGATTTACTTATACTGTTAGTGGAGACACCATTACTGTTAAGATTTCTGGTAGAGAATTTGGAACGACAACCTTTTCAATTTCCGGTAAAGAATTAGAACTATCCAATGCTTATCCTCCCCTTTCTGCGGGAACATATTATAAGGCTGGTGGCGGCAGTGGCAGCGGTATTAATGACAACGGTGTGAAAAAAACTCTGGTTATTGCCGGTGTTCCTGAAACTGAAGGTGGAGTCACATTAACCGGAAAGTATATCATAGTATTTATTAGCGAAAATTATATTAACGAAGATTATACAAAAATAATTGCTTATGGTATAGAAAATATTAGCAACACAACTGTTACAATCCCATTAATATCAAGAAATGCTCAGCCATTTACCGGTATAGGTAATTATTTTATTTGGATTTATTTAGATGTTAAAAACACACCAGACAATTTTGACGATGATACCATCTATTTTTATACAACTGGTAAAAATCCTTCTAAATATAATCTAACTAAAGCCAAAACAACAATTCAATTTAGTCAATTTAAAAAACAGTGATAATAAAAAAATCATTCTCCATGCCTGTGATACAGCGCATGGAGAGAAGATTTTTGTCCGTTATTTTATCGTGAAAGCTTACGCATTGATAATGAACAACAACATTGCTCACTGCTAATTGCTCACTGCTCATTAGTCCCTCTCCCTTCCTTTGTGTTCTTTGTACCTTTGTGAGCTGCGCACTCCTGCGGCAGCCACCTTATATGCTTTGGTCTAAAACGGCAAGTTCAGCGTGGGCAGGACAAAATTTCCATTAAACCGATATAACTGGTATTAATACCGCATTTTTCAGCCAGTTTTTCCTGCGAAATTCCCTTTTCTTTACGAATTCTCTTTATATTATCAATAACCAGCCGTTCAAGACTCATTATTATATTATTGTTGATATATTTCTATATTATTATAATATTTATATTATTAGTAAATCAGGCATTTTTAAAAATTGTACATGGATTTCGTTGAAATAATGGTACAGAAAGAAAATTGAGGCCTGAATTAAAGAGAAAAATATGGCAAATAGGAAAAACTGGTTGGGAATACTGGTAATTGTTCTGGTATTCGGAATGACGGTTTTTGGGTGTGAGGACGATTCAGGCGGTACAGACCCTGCTCTTAATGGAACATGGGTTATGGATAATATGCCAACCGGCAGTACAGCCGAATATACATTCAATAATGGAAATTATGAAGCTCAAATGAATGGTACGCCACAGGGGAAAGGAACTTATACCACAAGTGGTAATAAAATAACAATTACGATTACTCATATGTATGGTACGATGTATGGACTTGAATCAAGATGGTATACAATAGCTGAGATTAGTGCATTGTTAGGTGATTATTTAAGTTCAGGTTCTGTATCACAAACAGCAACATATTCTGTAAGCGGCAACAAACTTACTATGACTCCAACTAATCCACAAACCGGTAAATCATCTACAGCAACCTATACTAAAAAATAAGTCCTCTGTAGCACAAGATAGCGACAACTGCCACCCTTAGCGGCGGCAGTTTTTTTTGTGATAAGAGCAGTAAACTTTACAAAACATTATTCTCAAATTTCATCTCGCAAAGGCGCAGAGGCGCAAAGTTCCTGTCCGATAGCCCATTGCTGATCTAGATATATTAGTTTAACTACAAAGCTTGAAAGGAAAAACGACGATCCGGCGAACAACAACCTTTGCGCCTCTGCGCCTTTGCGAGGTCTTTTTATTTTGTAATAAAGTAGGAAAAAAAATGCAAAAAAGCTTGCAAAACGAAAAAACTACACAAATGTATAGGAAAAACGGCAAATTCTACAGTTTTCATTTTATTTTATATATTTATTTATTGACGGATTGTAAACATGTATTATACTTATAAAAACTACTAAAAATTAAAATATTAAGGATGGAAAAGAGAGCTATGGATAAGTTTTATAAGAGAGAAGTAAGCCTAATGAATCCAAAAATTTTTCCACGTACTTCATTAGATACGCAAATTGATAATCCTGATATTAAAAACTCAATAAAGGCAAACCCTGTTGAGAAAAAAGAGCATGAAATAGTTGCTGATGTTGTTTCTGCCTTGAGGAAAACAGGAACAAAGTAATGCCTATCAATTTATCCTCATGTCTGCTCAATGATTTTTTGTATCAGCAAGATAAAAAAACATATTATGCTTTTAAAGACGATAAATTTATCATGGTAGACAGGGACGAGATTGCTGATTCTATCTGTCCTGAATCATCATATTTCCCCGCCTGTTTCAAAGAACTAATATGAAAAGCGGCAGACATTTTACCTAGTAATAAAATAAGAAAGAAACGCAATCACAGCAAAAAGAGCGATAAAAGTGACAATATAAGTCCAAAAAGGGATAGGTTCGCCCGCATGGCGGTGTTTTATTTTAGGCGGCTTCATTTTTGGGTTTTTCTGTTTTGGAGACGGAGGGGCTGAATAGCCGCACATGGGGCAGCCGTTTTGGAACATTCTGTCCTGGCCGGAATAGCCGCAGGACGGACAGCGGACGGAGGCGAAAATACGCCCGCAGTACGGGCATTTTTTTACTTCGCTGCCCACTTCATTGCCGCAATAATCACAAAAAAAACGCGGTTTTTTATTCAATTACTAACCTCTAAAAACACGAATAATTGTTGAATACTCATTTCTGTAATTATCGGTATTTTTTTACGCCGGACAGGAGGGTGAAACGCCTTTTTTAGGACACTCACTACATGGGGCAGACGCCGCTGGCGCCGCCTGAGTTGCCGGCGTTGATTGAGAATTTTCGCCGCTTTTGGGCTTTGCGTCAGGAGCGGGTTTCGCGTCGGCTGCGGTTGCGTTTTTAGCGGATTTATCGCCTGAGCTTTTATTTTTGTCGGTGACATAGAAGCCTGAGCCTTTAAAAATTACGCCTGTCCCGCCAAAAATTAGCCTGCGAACTTCTTTGCCGCACTTGGGGCAGTCTTTAATGGGCGGATCATTAATAGACTGAAAAACCTCAAATTTATGTGAACAGCTTTTACATTCGTATTCATAAGTTGGCATGATTGTTTTAAATATAATGAAAATGCTAATTTGGCGCAAGAGTTTATACGAAAGAGTTCACACACGTTAAATAAATGCACGGCGAAGCTGTGCGGATGAATAATGCCGCACAACGTAGCACCAATAAATGCCGCTGTCTGTAATAAAAGTAAGGGCACCTTTAGGTGACCGACAGTGCGCAGAGCACAAAGGGACAAAGCTCACAAAGGGGAGAAAGGGGAATCATTTTTTTAGATACTGACTTTTTTTTAAAATTGTGATAAAGCAAATATATGGCAAATAAATTGACGCAAATACAAAAAATGATTTTCGAGATTCGCGGACAAAAAGTTATACTTGATAGCGACCTTGCTGCATTGTATGAAGTTGAACTACGGTCTTTGAATCAAGCTGTCAAACGTAACATTGGACGCTTTCCACTCGATTTTATGTTCCAACTAACAGATGATGAATGGAATTTTTTGAGATCACAAATTGTGATCTCAAAGAATAATTGGGGCGGCAGGCGTTATGTCCCTTATGTCTTTACAGAACAGGGCGTTTCAATGCTGTCCAGCGTAATTAATACAGAACGCGCAATCAATGTAAACATCAGTATTATGCGTACTTTTGTTCAATTAAGGCATTATGTGCTTGATAAAACAGATACTAATGAACAAATTGCAGAGTTGCGAAAACTCCTCATGCTCTACATTGAGAAAAACGACAAGCGGGTAAATGAAATAATAATCGCGCTGAACAATCTCATTGAGCATCCGCCAAAGACCAGAACGATAGGCTTCTGTACAAACTAAACTCAGTCGGCTCGGACTAATACGGTAAAAAAAGTACTGACATTTTATCAAAATTGTGATAAAGCAAATATATGGCAAATAAATTGACGCAAATACAAAAAATGATTTTCGAGATTCGCGGACAAAAAGTCATGCTTGACAAGGACATTGCCTCATTGTATGAAGTTGAAACATTTAATCTGAATAAAGCCGTAAAGCGTAATATTGAGCGTTTTCCAAGTGATTTTATGTTTCAACTTACCAAAGACGAATGGGAAAACTTGATATTCCAAAATGGAATATCAAGTTTACAGCACGGCGGCAGACGCTTTATGCCCTATGCTTTTACCGAACAAGGCATTGCAATGTTGGCATCTGTCCTTAACAGCCCAAAAGCGATCAATGTAAACATCAGTATCATGCGTACTTTTGTTCAGTTAAGGCATTATGTGCTTGATAAAACTGATACTAATGAACAAATAGCCGAATTGCGAAAGTTGCTCATGCTCTATATCGAGAAAAACGACAAAAGGGTAAATGAAATAATTATCGCCCTGAACAATCTTATCGAACATCCTCCAAAAACCAGAACGATAGGCTTCTGTACAAATTAAACTCAGTTGGTTAGTGTCCCGTTTTAAATCAGAAGTTTCAGTAAGGCTTTTATTTCCTTTTCGCTGAGGGGGGTTGAGCGGATGTCAAGAGCGGTTCCGTTTACTATGGGCGGATTGGTTAGGAAGGCCGAAAGAAGCGGGTCTGTTGAAAAGCTGGAAGCGATGGTGAGTAGCACCGCCATGCCTTTGGCGTGGGACGTGTTTTCAAATTGCAGTCTGATTACAGCTTCGTATTTTCCTTCAGGTGCGGGGGAAAGGTTGAAAAAAAGATTTAAAATGGACTGTGCCGGTAATCCGGCGAACATTTTGTTTAACAGTACTAGAGGGGTTGTTACCCAGCAGGAGAGAGGGGAGTCTTTGCGGAATTCATTAAATCCTTTGGGGATTTCCACTCCCGGCGGCGGCGTATACGGTTCAAATGGTTCATTGGAATACGAGGCTGCGGCGTAGGCATGGGAAGCGCCTATCAATACGGAAACCCCGCTGTCGGGCGAATACCAGTATTCAACGCCTGAGCCGGAACGCCGCTTTTGCCAGTTTTTGTTAGCGGACATCGCGAGCGCCGCATTGGAACTGGGGTAGCTGCCCTGAGCAGCAATTTGATAACGCCGTCCGTCTCCCCGCTGAAATAACGCGGCGGCGAAGAAACTGGTTTTGTCCAACAATTGCCTTGTCTCTTTATTGTTCAATTCTTCAATGGGCAAAAGATTGATAATAGGCCGCGCCCGTTTCGCGTCCGCAAAGACGTATGTATAAGCGCCGCTTTCAAAGGGGAGAGAGGCGGCTGTTTCAAGGTTTATGCTGGGGATTTTGGGAGTAGTTTGGCAGGAGAGGAATAAGAGAGCAGTGAGCAGTGAGCAGTGAGCAGTGAGCAGTGAGAAGCGAAAAGCAAGCGGTGAACGGCGAGTGGTAAACAGTGAGAAGTTAGTAGTGAGCAGTGAGCAGTGAGAAATGTGTAGAGATTTTGTTCGTAATCTAGTCGTGCTGTCAACATAAATAGTTTTCATATCATTATCCCTCTTTCCTATTAACTATTCACTGCTCACTGCTCACTTCTCACTGCTTTACTATCTTCACTTGCCATGTCTCGTCTCCGGCTTCAATGGGGATTTGCCCGGCTGCTTTTGCCCATTGGGTTTTGACAGCCAGGGTTTCTGCGGCGACTGTTTCACTATAGTTGTCCCATGCCTCTTTAAGTGAGTCCACGCCATGTAAACAAAGTTCTATGCGGTCGGTTACGGACAGGCCCATTTCTTTGCGGGTGTTTTGTATGCCTCGGATTAAATCGCGGATGTCGCCTTCCATTGAAAGTTCGCGGGTAATTTCAGTGTCAAGGCCGACGGTTAGAGTGCCTTCGTTAAGGACGCGAAGGTTAGCTTTTTCGATTCGGCGGATGTCAAGTTTGTCGGTTGTCAGTACAATCGCTCTTTCGCCGCCTTCGCAGGGAACGTTAATCGAAAGCGGAGTGCCTTGCACAATTTTTTGAATCTCCGCGTGGTTTAGCGTCTCTATTTTGGCGGCGGCGGATTTCATGTCTTTTCCAAGTTCTTTTCCCAATACGCGGAAGTTGGCTTTTACTTCGTACTCCACCAAGTCTTCTTCTTTGTCTGAGAAGATAAGTTCTTTTACATTGAGTTCTTCGCGGATTATGTCCGCCATGCCGAGTAACGCTTTTTTCTCGTCTTCATTGCGCGTAACAAGTTCCGCTTTTTTGAGCGGCTGGCGGGCTTTGATGTTGTACTGGGAGCGAAGGGAGCGGCCAATTGAAACCGCGGACATTACCGCCGCCATGCGGAATTCAAGGGCGCTGTCGCGGCGTTTTGCGTCGGGGACGGGATAGTCCGTTAAATGTACCGATTCGGGATCGGTTTGTAAGCGCAGGTTTTGCCAGATAGCGTCTGTGGTAAAGGGCATGAAGGGAGACGCGACAGTTATCAATGTTTTAAGCGCGGCATAGAGAGCGCCGTAGGCTTCAAGTTTGTCGCTGTCTTGCTCTTTGCGCCAGAAACGGCGGCGGGAACGGCGGATGTACCAGTTGTTCAAAAGGTCGATGAAGCGCAGGATGTGGTCTATGGCGCGGCTTAGGTCGTAAGCGTCAAGCGCGGCTGCGGTTTTTTCAACAAGGGTTTGCGCTTCTGAAAGTATCCATTGATCCAGAGGATTAGCGGGTTTTTCGGGCGCGCCTGTCGCGGTTATTTTGTCGATGTTGGCGTAAGTGACAAAAAAACTGTACGCGTTCCACAGGGGGATGATGATGCTTTTCATTATTTCGCGCACGCCGTCATTGCTGTAACGTAAGTCTTCGGCTTTTACTACCGCGGAATGTACCAGAAAGAGACGCAGAGCGTCAGCGCCGAAAGAATTTATCACTTCGTTTGGGTCTGTGAAATTGCGGAGGCTTTTACTCATTTTTTTGCCGTCGTTTGCGAGGACAAGGCCGCTGACTATACAGTTTTTAAAAGCCGGCTTTTTAAGGAGAGCCGCCGCAAGGACGGTGAGGGTGTAAAACCAGCCGCGCGTTTGATCCAATCCCTCGCTGATAAAGTCCGACGGGAAATGGCTGTCAAAAAATTCTTTGTTTTCAAAGGGATAATGATTCTGCGCGTAGGGCATCGCGCCTGATTCAAACCAGCAGTCTAATACTTCCGGTATGCGCGTCATTTTAGCGCCGCAGGAGCAGGGGATTTTTATTTCATCGACAAAATGTTTGTGAAGGTCTTCGGGGTATACGCCGGAGAGTTCTTTTAATTCGGCGCGGCTGCCGACGCAGATTGTTTTTCCGCAGTCGGGGCATCGCCAGATTGGAAGCGGGTTTCCCCAATAGCGGCTTCGGCTGATTGCCCAATCGCGGGCGCCTTCCAGCCATTTGCCGAATCTGCCTTCTTTGATGTGTTCGGGAACCCAGTAGATTTGGCTGTTCGCGTCTAACATATCTTTTTTTATTTTTTCTACGTTGACAAACCACGAGCCGACGGCGCGGTAGATCAACGGACTTGAACAACGCCAACAATGCGGATAGGAGTGGAGTATCTGTTCGCGCTTTATAAGTTTGCCTTCGCTTTTTAATTTTTCGATGATTGCCTTGTCCGCGTCTTTTACAAAAACGCCCGCAAAGTCGCTTACCTCCTGCGTGAAGCGGCACTCATCATCAACCGGGCAGATGACGGGTATGCCCGTCCCCTTGAGTACGCGCGCGTCATCTTCGCCGAATCCGGGCGCCGTATGCACTATGCCCGTTCCGTCTTCGGTAGTGACAAAGTCGCCGAGGAATGTGCGGAAAGAGTTAGGCGCGTCTTTGAAGTAAGGGAACAGCGGTTCGTATTGAAGACCGGCAAGCTGCGCGCCTTTTTTGCGCCAGATGATTTTGTAGTCGGTATTGTTTTTGTAATAGGCGGGTAAGCGAGCCTCCGCTAGTATGTAGTGATCGGGGGAAGTGGATAGTGGATAGTTGGTAGTGGGGAGGTCTTCGATTAATACATAGTCGATGTCTGCGCCGAGAGTGAGGGCGAGGTTCGAAGGCAACGTCCAGGGAGTTGTTGTCCATGCGAGCAGATAAGTGTTCGGGGGCGTTGCGGGGGTGTCCCCCGCTGAGGGGGGTAGCGTAGGCTGCGAAGCTGCCGGAGCGTGGGGGGAGACTTCCCCCCTCACTTTAAACCGCACAGTAATCGCCGGATCGTGTACATCCCTATACCCTCCCAAATTGAGTTCGTGATTTGAAAGAACCGTAGCGCAACGGGGGCAGTATGGGAGTATATAGTGGCCTTCGTAGAGGCAGCCTTTATCCCAGAGGGTTTTCATTACCCACCAGATTGTTTCCATGTAATAGGGTTCCATTGTTTTATAGTCGTGGTCGAAGTCTACCCAGCGTCCGAGGCGGGTGATTGTGGCTCGCCATTCTTTCACATAACGCAGGACGGCGGCTCGGCAGGCTTCGTTAAACTTGGCTACGCCGTAGTTTTCGATTGCGGTTTTTGAGTTAAGACCGAGTTCTTTTTCGATTAAGTTTTCGACGGGAAGGCCGTGGCAGTCCCAGCCGAAACGGCGCTCGACTTTTTTGCCTTTCATCGCCTGATAGCGGGGGATTATGTCCTTGATTGTGCTTGGGACAAAATGCCCGAAGTGCGGCAGCCCTGTGGCAAAGGGGGGGCCGTCAAAAAAAACGAATTCGCTCTGCCCTTCCCTATTGGATACGGATTTTTCAAAGATATGGTTTTGCTCCCAAAATTTTAAGATTTCTTCCTCAAGTTTGGGAAAATTTACTTTTGAGTCAACTTGCTTATACATTTTTATATTGTAGCAAAAAATGAATGAATTATTCAAGATGTCAGATACGCTGCGTTTACATAGTACAAATTTTTTAGTATTCAAACACATTTTCCCCTTGTCCGCAATCAAACTTTCGGGTATTTTTAATACAAAGGAAAACGACTCCGAAGGAGACGCAAATGCCGACTAAAACACCAGTAAAAAAGACAGTCAAAAAAGCCGTAAAGAAGGCGCCCAAAAAGGTTACATGGGACGATATAGAGGAAGATTTAAAAGAAATTGAAAAACTCCAAAAAGAAACATGGGAAGCTATACGAGAAATTCACAAAGATATATTTGGTCCTAACGAAGCATTTAATTCTCTTGTTGAATATGTTAAGTCTTGGGATATGCTTATCAAATTTAATCAACTTGGATTTACTTTTGATCGTATTATAAGTTATAAAATTGCCAAAGACGTACATGCCGAGATTGACGCTGTTATTGATAATATCACTCAAGCAATGATAATTGAAGTAATGTCAACCCTCGAAATTGAGGACATAAACGACCATATAAAACGCATGGAAAAAGTACGCAAGTATGCCGATGACCACGGCGACAAAAGGGAATTTCTAGGGGCGATAGCTGCAATGGTAATGAAACCCAAGCCAAGAGATTACGCATTAAATCAAGGTTTTTTTCTTATAGAGCCGTCAGGCGATGATGTCAAGGTTATCAAACCGGAAGGGAAACCAAAGGTTTGGTGATTAAAAAGTTGTGTTAGTTGCTGTTGCGTTACCATTGCGCTCACTGTGCCGCCAACGAATTGACGGCACTATGGATTTAGGTAACAAATATTATACGTTGCGAATTATTTTATCGCTTTAGAAGTTTCTGTCTCAGTCGCATTCTTGTCTTGTTGATCTCTAGCGGAAATACCTAAAAAGGTTCGAAGCTTTTTTCCCACCGAAGTCAGAATCAAGACGGCAATAATGTAGAGCAATAACACTGTACCTGGGACACCAACATTCACACCAACGCTGTTGCTTAATTTCAATATGAAAAAGGCCGCTATTCCACCTAAACCAAGAATACCGCCGAGTATCATGACAACAGTAGTCATTTTTTTGTTCTTTACAAGCAAAGTGTTTCCGAGGTCACGGTAAATCTGGTTCATGCTGCGGAATGCAGACTCGAATTCCTTAACTCGCCTAAAGATACCGATAGCGGATATCCATCCGAACACAGGGAAGCAGGCGCGAATGTACCTTCCTTTCAGATCGGTGTTTAAAGAGTCCGCATTCTGCTTTGGAACCTTGCCAGCTTCCTGAATATCTGACTCAGCGGCTGCGATCAGACCGGTCGTCTTTTGGACATGTTCTGGAACCTTGTCCAATGTGGATTGCAGCCGAACCAAGTTTGCCTGTTTGATCGCCTTATCCGTCTTTTCTAACGAGAAGCGATCCTCTCCACCATTAACAATACCGGTGAGATTCTCCTCGCCAATCACGCCAACAAGATGCTGGCGTAACTCTTTTACCGCTGGCCGTAGTTCCTTGTTGTAGAAGTCATCAATAACAGCCTCCTCAATCATCTGTACCAAGGAATGTCCCTTTGGTAAAATATCATTTTTCATGGCTTCGACGTTTGCCTTCATCGAAGTTAGTAATGTTTCAGCTTGTTTGTGTGCGCTTACTCCAGACTTTGCTAGGTTATCAGCTGTCTTTAAGGCCTCATTTGCCTTTACAATACTCTGGTTCAGAGCGGCGATTGTTTTTGTGATTTGCCCAATGATCTCATCAAGTTTAGTAGGGTCGATAACACCTTTATACTCGAAAGTTGTGTTAATCTGTTCTGAAATGACATTATTCACAGATTGCGTTATTGAGGACAGTTTTCCCTGATCCACGGAACCCAGTACTTTAACGACTTGTTGGTGTATATCGCTGTTTTTTTGCACAAGGCTTAAATTCTGCTGGTAAATACCCGTTAAGTGATTCATCACTTGCTCATTGGCGCAGAGCGCCGCAAACATCTTGTTGACCTCAGCGATGCGTTCGCGGCAATCCTTCCGAGCGGCGTTATCCTCGATCTTTTCCTCGAACATCGCGAAAATTCGCAATTCAATCAAGCAAATGTCGATTGCCGCAACAAGATCTTCGGGGTTCTCACTGCCATCCAGCTTGTCGACAATCTTCGTACAGCGATCAAGAATCCCGACAATATCCTCATCAATGACGAGTAATGCTTCAAGAGCGAGTTCTTCCCGCTTCGCATTGGCTTCCTCAACTGCTTCTTTGTACTTATCGAGCAGGTCATTATATTTATCGATGGCTTGGTTGATTTTGTCTGTCATCTTGCGCGTCTGATTTAGGCGATCGTTATACCTCGCGACTGCCTGAGCATCTGACGTATCGACAAAAAAACCGGTACCAGGGTCTAATCTGGACCGTTGCTGCTTCATATCTTCAATGTTCTGCTCGGTTTGCTCCATCGCTTCTTTACACCGATCCACCTTGCTTTGATAGCGCTCCATCGTCTGTTCAAGTTTTGTTTTCGCCTTCTCGTATTTGGGACAACTGATAAAGTTGG
This sequence comes from Treponema sp. R8-4-B8, assembly GCF_054786175.1. Lineage (NCBI taxonomy): Bacteria > Pseudomonadati > Spirochaetota > Spirochaetia > Treponematales > Treponemataceae > Treponema > Treponema sp. R8-4-B8. The sequence continues at coordinate 102,267 of NZ_BDHE01000489.1, read as the reverse complement.
GAATGTCTCCCTTCTCGATTTTAGGTAACTCAAGCAGACGTATTGCGCTGAGTTTTTCATAGTTCAATAGTTGTCCAATTTCTTCAATTGATTTCTTCATTTTTTTTGTTCCTCCTTCTAAAGAATCCTTGCTTTGCGGTTGCCTTTCTCCTACGGACGGCAATCATGTAGATTTAACTGTCCGATATTGGACAGATATTTGCCAACGGCAAATTGATATATATAGCCAAATACGGCTTTATACCCATCAAAAATAGTTTGCGTATTTTGTCTGCCGACAAAATATATAATTCAGAAATTATTTCTGAATAAAGCACTCTAAATTCAATACTAATCATAGAAAACTATCAGTCATACTCAATAATAATTGAAACTATCTCAATGTGTCAAGCAAGTTTTCACCATATATTATTACAAAGTAAGTAATGAAAGGAAAAAAAGTCGATATACAGGAAACTTTTGCCAGAAATCTGCGTGAAAATCGCCGTAAATGCGGTTTTACACAGGTTCAATTAGCGGAAAAAGCGGATATTACAACCCATTATCTGGCAATGGTAGAATTGGCTCGTTATATACCCAGAGTTGAGATCATAGAACGGCTTGCAAAAGCCATGAATATTGAAATATATGATCTTTTTATTGTTCCGCTTTCCCCTGCTATGGAATTGAAAAAACTCCAAGAGTCAATTATTTCTGAATTAAGGGATATTGTGAAAGAATCGGTTGACGAAGCCTTTGAAAAAGAGCGAAGAAAGCAAAAAAGAGGGAAATAAAATGTCCATTACCGCTAGAAGATGTATGCCCAATAAAATCCTTGAGTACAGGCGGGCAGGCTGCGTGCGATGTAAAAACATTTTTCGGGCGTTCCCCGCCGGAGAGACTTTGGGATAAAACAAAGAAAATTCAGAGAATAAACGTCCGGTGACGACCCCTAGATAAAGCTTTCTAACTACCGCTGTTTAGTCGCCGGAAGGCTCACAGCCAAATAAACGCACGGCGTAGCCGTGTAGATCAATAATGCCGCACGCTGAAAGCACCAAAAAATGCCGCAGTCCCCAATAAAAGCAAGGCCGCCTTTAGGTGGCCGCCAGTGCGAGGCGGATTCTTACGAAGTTTTTACAGCGTGCGCAGCCTGCCCGCCTGTACTAAATAAATTCTTTGGGCATACATCGTGTATGGGAGTGGGGACTCTTGTCCGTTATCTTATCTTGAAGCTCACACATAGCCCCTATTCCCACTTTGCGCTCTTTGTTCCTTAGTGATCTTAGCGAGAAATCTTTTGGAATAAGGTTGATTTTTTTCAATAATAAGGTTTATAATAGACATTGATAAGGTTTACATGTATTACTGATAAGGTTTACATGGGATATCGATAAGGTTTATAGGTAATTAAGGGAAAACAATGCCTGGAATTCGTGAACGAGGCGAAGAAATTCGCGATTTTATACTGACAAACATAACGGACAATAAAAACATTGCCGCGCTTACATCACAGCGGTTTGATATTTCCCTGCCGGCGGTATATAAACATATTAATAAGTTGTTATCGGATAAGGAATTAACAAAAAAATCAGGACAGTATGTCATAACGTCAAAGCAGAAAAAATATACTTATAAAATTAACAAAACCTTATCCGAAGACGCCATTTGGGAAAACGACATAAAAAAACATTTTATAGGCGTTCCTCAAAATATCAAGAATATTTGGACTTATGGATTTTTAGAGATTTTCAATAATGCCATAGAACACTCCAAAGGGAAAAACATTGATTTGGCAATTAATCAAAATAAGGCGTTTACAAGCCTGTCCGTCTCTGATGACGGAATTGGCATTTTCTACAATATTAAGCAAAAATTTAAACTTTCTGACGAAAAAGACGCGATAATCGAATTGGCAAAGGGTAAACGCACAACTGATAAATCCCGGCATTCCGGGCAAGGCATTTTTTTTACTTCAAAAGCTTTTGACGATTTTATCATTATTTCCAAGGGAATAACTTATGCCGCCAACCAACAGAAGGATAACAATATAAAACCGGGCAGGACAAAGTTTTCCACTTTTGTGTATATGCGTCTTGCGAACAACAGCGCTACGGTACTAAAAGATATTTTTGATAAATTTTCAACGGAAGTACCGGGTGATTTTGACAGAACCATCGTCCCGATAAATTTAACAAACACAGATGACTTGGTATCGCGTTCACAGGCAAGGCGAATCTTAAGCGGGCTTGAATTATTTAAAGAGGTGATTCTGGATTTTAAAAATATCGAAAATATAGGACAGGCGTTTGCGGATGAAATTTTCCGCGTTTTTCCAAACATGAATCCTGACACCAGAATATCCGCGCAAAACGCAAACGCAAATGTTCAATACATGATTAACCGGGCTATAAATACAAAATTATAACCCGCCCTAATTGCAAAACTTAAAATAATTTGCTATAAAATAATATTAGAATAAATGAAAAGTTTTAAGTTTAAGCATGGGGCAAAATACCTATTTGGCTTAATAGCAGTTATGTACCCTATTCTAGTTTTTTGCGCTCTGGTCGTTTTTAAACTGCCGATACGGTATCTTTCAATCGGTATTATCATTTTCGCCATCGCCTACAGCGTCGTCAACAGCAGGCATTACAAGGGCAAACACACTGTGGCTCTTTTTGTCAGCCCGTTGATTCTTTGCGTCATCGGGGTAATCAGCCTGTGCCTGGACGATTCGCCAATTATAATAAAGCTGTATCCCGCCCTTGCTTCTATCGCGTATTTAACCATAATGATTACTTCATTTATCTTCCCCCCGCCGCTTGCGTACTATTTTATCGATATTTTTGACAAATCAATAAAAACTAAAATCCCAAAAGAAATATTTGACGGTTTCTGTTTCAAGGCAAGCGTGGTATGGTGCGTGTTTTTCTTTGTTGACGCCGTTATCGCGATAATCACGGTATATTTCAGTTCGGAACTTGTTTGGGGCATTTACAACGGCGGCGTAACATATTGTATTATGGGGCTGATATTTGTCGGCGAATTTATTGTTTTAAAGGTAATCGAAAAAAAGTACCGCCGGGAACACCCTGCGGCGGGTACAGAGGAAGGTTCTGATGTCAATTCTTAAAGAAGGTTATCCCTTTATTTTTTCCCCTCTTGCGGTAGGCGCGGCGCTTTTGATTGGTTCCATTAAAACGGGATTGATGCCCGTAACTATTGTTTGTTTTGCGCTGGGGTGCGTTCTTATCGTTTTTGCGCTGTTCTGCGCGTATTTTTTCAGAGACCCAAAAATTGAAATCACGCGGGGAGAGGGGGTTATTCTTTCCCCTTGTAACGGAACGGTTATGGAAGTTGCTGAAGAGGGAGAGCAAAAAATTATACGGGTGTTTCTTTCTATTTTTAGCGTCCACTTGCAGCGCTCGCCAGTAAGCGGGACTGTCGTTGACGTGACGCACAAGGACGGAAAATTTTACGCGGCGTGGAATCCGCTGGCGCAATCTGAAAATGAGCAAAATATTATCACTATTCAGAATGACGGCGGCGTGTATGTGGTGCGCCAAATCGCGGGATTGGTGGCAAGGCGATGCGTGTCGTGGGTGAAGAGCGGCGATACTCTTAAAGCGGGAGATAAAATAGGAATGATTAAATTCAGTTCTCAGGTTGATCTGCACCTGCCAAAAACGGCGGCGATAGACGTAAAACCCGGAGATAAAACAAAAGCGGGCATCACGGTAATGGGGAGAAAATAAAATGAGAAAAGTAACATTAAAAGACGGAATATTTATCATCCCTTCACTTTTTACCTGCGGAAATATGGCTTTCGGCATTCTGTCTATTTTTTCTTCTATTGATGGGCATTTTATTAAAGCCGCATGGCTTTTAGTCGGAGCGTTGGCTTGCGATATCCTCGACGGAAGAATCGCGCGAATGACCAATACAACCAGTGATTTTGGCATGGAATTGGATTCGCTTAGCGATCTTGTTTCGTTTGGAATGGCTCCAGGCATAATGATGTATATGCTGGTGTTAAAAACAATGGGGAAGATAGGCGTTGCCATTGCCATTCTCTATGTGCTTTGTTGCGCCCTTCGTCTCGCGCGTTTTAATGTGTTAGCGCAGAGTGGGGAAATACAGAAACATTTTGTTGGGCTTCCTACTCCCGCCTCCGCCGGCGTTATAATTTCCTTTGTGTTGAGCTATGAGCTTTTAGGTCCCGGAGATTTTCCGCTTAACTTCAAGACAATTCCGGTTTTGATGACGCTCATGCCGACATTTTTCAGAGTTATGCCCATCGTCATTGTCGTTCTTTCATTTCTCATGGTATCCAATATCCCATATATGTCATTCAAAGGAATAAAGTTATCCAAAGTCAGAACCATAGAACTTCTCGCTCTGATGATCGTATTGATCATTGTCGTCGTCGTATATCCTCAAAATATATTTTTTATAATATTTACTGTTTATGCCGTATCAGGCCTGTTGTTTTATGTGCCGAGGATCATCATAAAAAAAAGAAACGAAGAAAAAAATGAAACTTGATTTGTAAAGACCTCACATAAAGAACACGAATGAAGAGAAGATCACAAAGAAGAATCAGGGGTTCTTGTTCGTAATCTTATAGTGAGGTTCAGGCTTAGCTTTCAGACAAAACCCCCTTCTTCCCTCTTTGTGATCTTTGTACCTTTGTGATCTTTGTGAGAAAATTTTTCGTAAAATTCCCTATTGACATTTTTTTACGATTTCTATAATATAAATAAAAATAATTAAAGGGGAGTTTTTTATGAAAAAAACATTTTTAGTTTTATTTGCTATTTTAGTATTACTTTCGGGCTGCTCAAAAAAGCAGGATCAAAAGAAGAGCGCGGAAACATTTGATCTCGCGCTGGTAACAGACCTTGGCACCATTGACGATAAATCTTTCAATCAGGGTTCATGGGAAGGGTTGGTTCAATATGCCAAAGAAAAGAACATTTCCCACAAATACTATCAGCCTGCCGAGCAGAGCAACGACGCCTATCTTACGGCGATTGATCTGGCAGTCCGCGGCGGAGCAAAAATAGTAGTTACTCCGGGCTTCCTTTTTGAAACTCCGGTCTTTCACGCGCAGGATCGCTATCCCAATGTGAACTTCATTCTGGTAGACGGCGTGCCGCACAACGAAGATTATTCGCAATTTAAAACAGGCAATAATACAGTAGGCGTCAATTACGCTGAAGATCAGGCGGGTTTTCTTGCGGGATACGCGGCTGTAAAAGACGGCAACAGGAAACTCGGTTTTGTTGGCGGAATGGCGGTTCCCGCCGTTGTCCGTTACGGTTACGGTTTTGTCCAGGGCGCGGAATATGCGGCTAAGGAATTAGGACTGGCTGCCGGCGCAATTACAATTAACTACCATTATACGGGCGGTTTTGCCGCCACACCCGAAGCCCAAACGCTTGCGGCGTCGTGGTACAACAGCGGAATAGAAATAATCTTCGCATGCGGAGGGGCCGTCGGCAACTCTGTAATGGCCGCGGCTGAACAGGCCGGCAAAAAAGTAATTGGCGTTGACGTGGATCAATCTGGCGAATCTCAAACCGTCATTACTTCGGCGATGAAGGGGCTTCAGATTTCCGTTTACGACTGTATTGCCGATTATTACAAAGGAAAATTCCCAGGCGGACAGACTTTAGTTTTCGCCGCCGATAATCAGGGCGTCGGCCTTCCAATGCAGTCTTCAAAATTCCAGAATTTCAATCAAGCTGATTACAACAGTATTTTCGCAAAGCTGGCATCCGGCGAAATTCCCAGAGTGGATAACCTTGACAGCAACGGAAGCCCCAAAGTAGTCCCCGTTACCATATCCAGAATTACGGAAGTAAAGTAAACGCGTGGCGGACTACATTGTTGAGATGCTCGGAATTACAAAGATATTTCCGGGCATCATAGCCAATGACAATATCACTCTTCAATTAAAAAAAGGAGAGATTCACGCCTTGTTAGGTGAAAATGGGGCGGGAAAGTCAACCCTTATGAGCGTCCTTTTCGGCCTGTATCAGGCTGAAAAGGGCGAAATTAAAAAAAACGGCGAAGTTGTCCATATCAACGGGCCGAATGACGCGAGAAAGCTGGGAATCGGAATGGTTCACCAGCATTTTAAACTTGTTCATAATTTTACGGTTCTGGAAAATATTATTCTTGGCGCGGAGACGGTCAAGTACGGAATGTTAAAACTTGACGACGCCCGCGCCCAGATAATTGAATTGTCCAAACGCTATAAACTTGAAATTAATCCCGACGCCCTAATTTCCGACATTACGGTCGGAATGCAGCAGAGGGTTGAAATACTGAAAATGCTCTACCGCGAAAATGAAATCCTGATCTTCGACGAGCCGACCGCGGTGCTTACTCCGCAGGAAATCGAAGAATTAATGCATATAATGAAAAACCTTATCGCGGAAAATAAATCAATTTTGTTTATCACGCACAAACTTGAAGAGATAAAAGCCGTCGCCGACCGTTGTACCGTTCTTCGCAAGGGGACATATATTGGGACGGTTGACGTAGCCTCCGTTTCCAAAGAAGAGTTATCTGAAATGATGGTCGGCAGAAAAGTAAACCTGTCCGTGGAAAAAACGGAGCGGCAGGCTGGAGACGTGATTCTTAAAGTAGAAAACCTTACCGTAAAAAGCAAAGAACACGATAAGGCGCTTGTAAATAACGCGAGTTTTGAGGTCCGTTCCGGGGAAATTTTATGCATAGCGGGAATTGACGGGAACGGGCAGCAGGAGCTGATCCATGCTATTGCCGGAATGACTGAGGCGACAGGGCGCGTCTTTCTTGAGGGGAGGGAAATTACACATAACGATATTCGCTCAAGGGGCATGGCGCATATTCCCGAAGACAGGCATAAACACGGCCTTGTGCTGGATTACAACCTCGCGTTTAATCTGGTTTTACAAAGTTATTTTACAAGCCGTTTTCAGAAAAACGGTTTTCTTAAATTTAATGAGATTTATAAATACGCCGACGAACTGATTGAAAAATTTGACATTCGTTCCGGTCAGGGGGCGCACTCTATAACGCGAAGCATGTCTGGCGGCAACCAGCAGAAAGCGATTGTCGCTAGAGAAATATCGCGCGATTCGCGCCTGCTTATCGCCGTTCAGCCGACAAGAGGGCTTGATGTCGGCGCTATCGAGTATATCCACAAACAGCTTGTGGCGGAGAGAGACAAGGGAAAGGGAGTGCTTTTAGTCTCGCTTGAACTGGACGAAGTGATGGATGTCAGCGACAGAATCCTCGTTATATTTGAGGGAAAAATTGTCGCCGACGTTAAACCAAAAGAAGTCAGTTACAAAGAACTTGGTCTTTATATGGCGGGAGCCGCAAAGCAGGGGGCGGCATGAAGATAAATCTTCAAAAAGGAATAAACCTTTTAAACAGCGGACTTACTCCTCCTGTAATAAATACCCTTTCTTCCGTCGCCGCGATTTTAGTAGGCCTGCTTGCGGGATTTGTAATTCTTTTAATTAGCAACGTTTCACAGGCCGCTGAAGGTTTTGGCGCGATCCTTGCGAGCGGATTTTCAAATATGCGCGAATTTGGGCAAGTTCTATACTTTGCCACCCCAATAATTATGACGGGTCTTTCCGTCGGCTTTTCAAGCAAGACGGGTCTTTTTAACATTGGAGCCTCTGGTCAGTTTATCACTGGCGCTTATGCGGCGGTTCTTGTCGGCGTTAAATGCGATTTTCTTCCCGGACATTTGCATTGGATAGCCGCTTTAATCGCAGCAGTGCTTGCCGGCGCCTTTTGGGGCGCTATACCCGGTTTTTTCAAAGCCATTTTTAACGTGAACGAAGTAATATCTTGCATAATGATGAATTACACTGGCACTTATTTGGTAAATTTTCTCGTAACAAAAACAATGTTTGATTCCCTGAGGAATCAGAGCATGCGCGTACTGGAGACTGCAAATATTCCAAAAATAGGGATGAATCATATTTTCCGCGACGGTTATAATGTTTCAAGCGCGAACTCGGGATTTTTTATCGCCATTTTATTCGCGGTATTGATCTATATTATTCTTGAAAAAACTACCTTCGGTTACGAGCTTAAAGCCTGCGGTTTTAACCGCGAAGCCGCACGTTACGCGGGAATCAACGAAAAGAGAAGCATTATTCTCAGCATGACAATCGCAGGCGCTCTTGCTGGTCTTGGCGGCGCGTTACTGTACCTTGCGGGTTCGGGCAAGGGCATCACCGTAGTTGACGTTCTTGCGCCGGAAGGCTTTAACGGCATTCCAGTCGCGCTTTTGGGACTGAACAATCCGCTGGGAATAATTTTTTCAGGTATGTTAATAGCGTACCTTAACGAAGGCGGCTTTAATATGCAGTTGTACAATTTCGCGCCGCAGGTAATCGAAATAATTATCAGCGTAATTATTTATTTCAGCGCATTCGCGCTCCTTGTTAAAAACTTTTTTAACTCCCTAAAAAAACGAATGGGAGGCGAAACATGAGCATATTGTATTTTCTTGTCCAGCAAACCATGTTTTTTTCCATTCCGCTGTTGATAGTCGCGCTTGGAGGAATGTTCAGCGAGCGCTCAGGCGTAATTAACATCGCTCTTGAAGGCATCATGATCTTTGGCGCGTTTACCGGAGTTTTGTTCATCAGCATATTGCAGCATTTCATTCCCGGACAGCCTATTCTGCTGTTGGCGGTGCTGGTCTCCATGATAACCGGCGTTGTGGTTTCGCTCCTTCACGCGTACGCCAGTATCAACATGAAAGCCGATCAAATAATCAGCGGCACGGCGATCAACATGCTGGCTCCCGCTGTGGCGATTTACATCGCGCGAATGATCCGCACCGTCCAGCAGATCCCGTTTGTAAACCAGTTCCGTATCGAGAAAGTTCCGTTGTTAGGCGACATTCCATTTATTGGGGATTTGTTCTTTAAAAACGCCTATATCACCACGTTCATAGGTTTCCTTATCCTCGCGATTTCAGCCGCCATTCTTTATAAAACGCGCTTCGGACTTCGTCTGCGCTCCTGCGGCGAACATCCGCAAGCCTCCGATTCCGCCGGAATAAACGTATACAACATGCGTTACGCCGGCGTTATGATCTCAGGGGCGCTTGCCGGTCTTGGTGGGCTTGTCTTTATCATCCCGACATCCACGCAGTTTAACGCGGAAGTTTCAGGTTACGGATTTTTAGCGTTAGCGGTTTTAATCTTTGGCCAGTGGAAACCCGGGCGCATTTTATCAGCCGCCTTTTTCTTCGGACTGATGAAGGCGATATCTTCAGCGTCTTCGGGCATACCTTTCCTGAGCGCGATTTCCATTCCAAGCGTCGTCTACAAAATAATTCCCTACGTTACCACGCTGGTCGTTCTAGCGTTCAGTTCAAAATCATCGCAAGCTCCGAGGGCGGAAGGCATACCGTATGATAAAGGGCGCCGATAAAGCATCCGCAAATAATTATTTGTGAGGAGTGAAAATTATGGAAAAGCAATACCACGTTGATTTTGACGACAGCCACGGCGCGTTATACGCTATTCTTCCCGGCGACCCGGGACGCGTTGAAAAAATAGCTTCGCATTTTGATAACCCGCGTTTTTTTCATCAGAACCGCGAATACACAACTTGGTTAGGTGAAATAGCGGGAAAAACCGTAATGGCAATTTCAACCGGAATGGGCGGCCCTTCCACCGCCATTGCCGTAGAGGAGCTGTTTAAAACAGGAGTGCGTAATTTTATCCGCATCGGAACTTGTGGCGGCATGGCTCTTCCAGTTCTTGGCGGCGACATTGTTATCGCTACCGGAGCGATACGCATGGAGGGAACTACAAAGGAGTACGTACCGATTGAATTCCCCGCCGTCGCAAACCTTGACCTTACAAACGCGCTTGTTCAGGCGGCGAAAAATTTAAATCAAAAGTGGCACGCGGGAATTGTTCAATGCAAAGATTCTTTTTACGGACAGCACAGTCCCGACCGTATGCCGTCAGGTTACGAGCTAAAAGACAAATGGGAAGCGTGGATAAAAGCCGGATGCCTCGCATCAGAAATGGAAAGCTCGACACTTTATATAGTAAGCCAAATCCTCGGCGTCCGCGCGGGATGCGTTCTTAACGTGGTGTGGAATCAGGAGCGGGAAAAAGCGGGAATGAGCAACCCGCATTGCCACGATACTGAAGCTGCGATTAAAACAGCCGTGGAAGCCGTGCGGCTTTTGATTGAAATGGAAGGAAAATAGATTATTCTGTCGCATATTATCTTTCTTTTTTGATTCTTAAAAAAAACACACATTCATTGTTTTTATCGTTGTAATAATATATGAAAAAAAGTTATTATCTTTGACATTTCAAATTTCTGGAAAAAATTAAAATAACTCATCAAAAATAATCAAAAATGATAAGTTTTATTTTAAAAACTGCGATATATATATAGTAACAATAGGAATAAAATATGAAAAACCAAAAATATAATTTTCTAATCCTTGTTTTAGGGACGGGCCTCGCAATGATAGCGGCTGATTTTTTAATAATGCTATTCTTTGGCAGTTCTTTTTCCCAGCTTCGCTTCCGGCTTGGCATTCCAGCCGTCATTTTTCTGATTCTTTATTGCGCTATTCTAGGACACGGAGCGCTTTATTTTGATTACAACTATTTTACAAAACTGGACGGGGAGCAGTACATGCTGTGGCTAAAAAAAATAGGATCCGTTCCTATTAAAAGGATCGCTTTTAATGTGGCCACCCACGCCGTTTTCCTTGGGATTGTCTTCATGGGCAATTATCTTCGTATTGAGCCTTCCATAAAGGGACTGCTGTTTCTGGCTTCCCTTTCCTTTGGAATGTTGATAGGAACATTTATTTATGTGGCGAGTGACGGTCTTGTTTCACGTACTTTGTTAGCGCATAATTTTACAAGATACCCCCTTGATTGCCGGGAAAAACGGCAGGAAGCAAAGGCATGGATCATTCCTATGGCGGGAGTCCTTGTTACCCTCCTTTTTACCTGTTCCGTCACCATGCTGGGTATTCATCGCTTTGGCGGAAACTTGGATGCGCTTAAAGGAACTGCCGTGTCATTTTTATTGCTGCCGCTGATAGTCTTTTTTATCTGTATTTTTTGTCTGGCGATTACGCTTAAAAAAAATACGGGACTGTCATTTAATTCAGTTATCGCGCAGCTTGAAAATCTTTCCTCAGAACAGAAAGACCTTACAAAGAGAATTTCTATTTGTTCCGTAGACGAGCTTGGCACAATCGCCGGTATGGTGAATTCTTTTTGCGAACATCTTGGCGGAGGAATTGGGACGATAAAATACAAAATAAACGGGCTTAACCATACCAGTTTTGAACTTTCAATTAATATGGGCAAAACCTCTACAGCAGTACAGCAGATTAGCTCGAACCTTGACAGCATGAAGAACCTTATGGTCAAGCAGGAAAACGGCGCTGAAGAAGCGGGCAAGGCGGTAGGGAATATTAAAGAAAATATTGACAGCCTTAACAAGATGATAGAACAACAGAGGGACAGCGTAAACATATCGTCATCGGCCATTGAAGAAATGACAGCTAACATTCACTCGGTAACGCAGACGTTGGCAGATAACGCTAAAAACGTCGTCGTATTAACGGAAGCGTCGGAAAATGGGAAAAACGGACTCCAATTAGTCGCTCAGGAGATACGGGAAATAGCGCATGATTCCGAAGGATTGCTGGAAATAAACTCGGTAATGAACAATATCGCCGCCCAGACAAACCTGCTTTCTATGAATGCGGCAATTGAAGCCGCTCATGCCGGAGAAGCGGGAAGGGGTTTTGCCGTAGTAGCCGATGAAATCCGCAAACTTGCCGAGTCATCGGGGAAGCAGTCTAAGACCACCGCGTCGATGCTTAAAAAAATAAAAGCGTCCATAGATAACATAACCAAATCCTCCAATGACGTGTTGGCGCGTTTTGGCGCTATTGACTCAAGCGTAAAAACTGTTTCCGGGCACGAGCAAAATATTCTAAACGCGATGGAAGAGCAGGAAGTTGGCGGAAAACAAATACTGGAATCCATAGGCCGCCTTAGAGACGTAACGTCTTCGGTCAAGAAAGGGTCTGATAACATGGCGGAATCAGGGGAGATGCTTGTTCAAGAAACTGATGAATTTATAAAAATCAGCAAAGAAACAGTAGAAGGCATGAACGAGATACTGAAGGGCATTAATCAGATAAATGTTTCAGTGAGCCATGTTAATGACATGAGTTTGGAAAACAACCGTAACTTTGAATCATTAAAACTGGAAACGCAAAAATTTAACAATACCGTTGGGAATGAAAAGCAAAAAATCCTTGTCGTTGACGATGACGCTATCCATCTTGAAATGGTGGAATCTGTACTGCAAGATGATTATGAGATATCTACCGCCAAATCGGGCAAAGAAGCGCTTGGTTTATTTTATCAGGGTATGGTTCCCAAATTAATATTATTGGATTTAATAATGCCGGACATGGACGGATGGGATACTTACAGCAGAATTAAAGCGATAGGCGGTTTGCACGATACCCCGATAGCGTTTTTCACGTCATCAAACGATCCTAAAGACATAAAACACGCGCATGAAATGGGGGCGGTTGATTATATCAAAAAGCCGTTTAATTCTGATGAGCTGAAAAACAGGATAGGGAAAATACTTAATAAATAGAATAACCATCAAGTTGTTTTCCGTCTCCGAATTTTCCTGTAAAGATACATTAATTGCCCTTACTGTTTGATTAACCGTTTTCTGTATATCCTTTAACATTTTTTCGGTAAGTTTATTAATGTCTGATGAAAGTTCCGTCCATACAGGAATTTTCCCTATTTGTCGCACATTTGTCGCACTTTGTTTGGTATAATATCAAAATGACAAACATTCCAAAGCGAGAAAAATATGCGTGAAAAAAAAGTAAGTTTCAAAATCAAAGTGCTAATCCCGATATTGGCTATATTTATTGTTTCCGTTCTGATCGTCTCATTTATCAATTACAGACTATTGGACTCTTCCGTGAAAACAAAAACCAACGCCAATATGGAAATTTTTGCCGACAGCATTTTAGCGCAAATCAGGCATTTGAATATCATACTTGACGCTACCAAACAAACGCTCAACGAAAAACATATTGCGATAGCGAAGACCGTCGTGGATATACTGGACAATACCCCCGGTCAGTTGTCTACTGAAAAATTACTGCGGATAGCCAAACCGCTTGATATTATAGAATTAAGCGTTGCCAATTCAAACGGCATTATTATCGCCAGCAGCGTCCCTAAATACATAGGCTTTGATTATAAGTTAAACGAAACTACCAACGAGTATATGAAACTGGCAAACGGAACCATAACCGTATTAAGCGAAGAACCTAGAGCGTCCGTGTTCAAAGACGATGTTGGCGACATCAATCATTATACCGGAATCGCAAGGAAAAACGGCGGCTTTATCCAGATTGGTTTTAATGCGGACGTAATCGGCAGATTACAGAAAGAAATCAATATTAACAAGACTATAAAAGAAACTAAAATAGGTAAAAACGGCTTTGGCATGGTGTTATCTAACGGATTTATAACAGCGCACCCAAAAGGAGACAAGTCAGACGTATCGGATAAAGATTGGTATAAAACGGTAAGCTCTGGTAACGGGTTCTCGTGGCTGAATATAGACGACAATCTGTATTACGCAGGCTACAAAAACGAAAACGGCACTACCGTTGTAGCCCTTGTACCGGAGCGTGATTATCATCAGGAACGCAACCGCCTTCTGCTTGATTCGGTAATGCTTCTGCTTATAACGGTCGTCGTCATAACCGCCTTAATTTATCTGGTTGTTGGCGGACTTCTCCGTCCTGTTAATTATCTGGTAACAGGAATTAGGAAAATCGCTGAAGGAAACTTGGACGCAAGGATAGAGGGCAGTTACAACGATGAGTTTGACAAAATCAAGAACGCCGTGAACTCGATGGCAACGGACATAAAAACGATTTTGGAAGACAAATTGCAAACGGAAAAGAAACTTAATGAAAGCCGTATCTCGATCATGCTTTCCCAGATACAGCCGCATTTTTTATACAACGCCCTCGCCGTCATATCAAGGCTGTGCGATAAAGACCCCGCCGAAGCAAAAAAAGCGACTATAAATTTTTCAAATTACCTCAGGGGAAACATGAATCTTTTAGAGCGCACGGAGCCAATCCCTTTTTTAAATGAACTGAACCACACCATAGGCTTTATGAATTTGGAACAAGCCATGTACGGTGAAGCGCTAAAGGTAATATACGACATTAAAGCAGATAATTTCACGCTTCCCGCCCTTACCATGCAGCCCATTGCTGAAAACGCCGTAAAACACGGCATAGGAAAAAAAGAAGGCGGTGGCACTGTTAAGATTTCATCGATAGAAACAAAGAGCTTTTATTTTGTCATTATTTCAGATGACGGTGCAGGTTTTGATTCATGTAAAACCGCCGATGACGGACAACAGCACATCGGGATTAAAAATGTCCGTCTAAGGCTGTCCGCGCAATGCGGCGGCTCGCTTGAAATAGAAAGCAAGCAGGGCGTGGGGACGACCGCTACGATAATGATTCCGAAAAACGGCAATCAGGGGGCGCAAACAAAATGAACATACTCGCCATAGACGATAATGTTTTAGCTCTGGAGGAACTTGTTTCGTCAATTAAAGAAGCGTGTCATGACGATGAGGTTCACAGTTTTTCCAAACCGTCAGAACTGCTTGACTTTGCGAAAGAAAACGTATTCGATATTGCGTTTTTGGACATAGAAATGTGGGGAATGAACGGCATTGAACTCGCGCAAAAACTTAAAGAAATTAACGCTAAGACCAACATCGTATTTGTAACCGGATATTCAAAGTACGCCCTGGATTCCTACACGGTCAAGGCAAGCGATTATGTAATGAAGCCCGTTACCAAAGAAGCGGTTAAAGAAGCTCTGGAAAACCTTCGCTTTCCTGTCAAGACGGAACCCAATAAAAGGGTGCGGGTGCAGACTTTCGGTAATTTTGAAGTTTTTGTAGACGAAAACCCGGTTTTGTTTACCCGTTCCAAAACAAAGGAATTATTTGCATATCTTGTAAGCAGAAAAGGGGCGTTATGCAGCAATAATGAAATTATCGCCGTAATTTGGGAAGACAAAGACGACTCGCCCGCCACGCAAAGCCACTTCCGGCACTTGGTAGCCGATTTAATCAAGACGCTAAAATCTTTGAATGTCGAAGACATAATAATCAGAAAATGGAAAAATTTAGCCGTTGCCCCTGACAAACTGTCATGCGATTTTTATGAAATGCTTAACGGCAACGCAAAAGCGGCTAATTCTTATGCGGGCGAATTCATGGCGCAGTACAGTTGGGCTGAAATTGACGCCGCTTATCTGCAAAGCAAACAAAAATTAATATGAATTTGTCGCGCCTGTAGGTGGTGTCCGACACCATTTTTTAACATCACTTCGCTTAAAAGTAGTTAGACAAAATACGGGCTAAATATGTTTTAATTGTTAAAATTATCTTAAAAATGAATTGGCAAAATATAAATAATAAGGTACAATTAAAATATTGGAGGCAAATAAATGAGTAAGGATAATGAAGCATTTAAAATAATAGCCAAAAGGTTTGGGCGTGATACTCTTGTTTCACTTGCAACAATAGATAAAAATAGACCATTTGTTCGTATTGTTAATGGTTATTATGAGAACGGTTTATTTTATGTTATTACATACAAACTCTCGAATAAAATGAAACAAATTAAAAAGAATCCTGAAGTTGCTGTTTGTGGGGAATGGTTTACCGCAAGTGGTATAGGTAAAAATATTGGACACGTTCTCAATAAAAAAAATACGGTCGTTATGGCTAAATTACGTGAAGTATTTGCTGAATGGTATTCGAATGGTCATGTCAATGAAGACGATGTAAATACCTGTATTTTATGTATAAAATTAACAAAAGGCGTTCTATTTAATCAAGGGAAAAAATACAATGTAAATTTCGATGATATGAAATTATAAATATAAGTAATATAAAGAAAAATGGTGTACGCCCGTACTTCGTCTAACAGGTCTGTTTACGCATCGCCGCCCGTTGGGCGGCTCGGCTTCCGTTCGGCTAGGTCATTCCGCTTCGCTCCATTCCCACGCCTCACTCCAGCACAGTTTGCAAGCCCTGCAAACCTTCGGTTTGCTTATTCGGGCTTGCAAACCGTCGTAAACAGCCAAAACGTTAAGCGCAAGTTTTGCATTAAATTAAGGATTATTCCAATAAAGGCTAAGCGTAACCTACAAGATATGATTAATTCTGATCTAAATAATTATTCTAATAAAATTATTCGATTATGGCTGTGCGTCTCCTTCAAGACACGCTTAATATCATTGGAATAATAAATTTATTTGATTATGGCTTTTCGTTTTCTTCAAGATACGCCTAATAACATTGGAATATAAATTTATTCGGTTATGGCTTTTCGTCTTTTTCAAGATACGCCTAATAACATTAGAATATAAATTTATTCGATTATGGCTATGCGTCTACTTCAAGACACGTTTAATAACATTGGAATATAAATTTATTCGGTTATGGCTGTTCGTTTTCTTCAAGACACGCCTAATAACATTGGAATATAAATTTATTCGATTATGGCTATGCGTCTACTTCAAGACACGCTTAATATCATTGGAATATAAATTTATCTAAAAATAACTATTGAAAAGTTAGTAAAAAGTGGATATAAACAGAACAGTAAGACAAAACCTGCGCTTAACAGGTCGGTAAACGCATCGCCGCCTTACGGCGGCTCGGGGTTCCGTTCGGCTAGGTCGCCTGAAGGCTCCCACGCCTCACTCCACCCACATTTTTTTGCGCCCGAAAAACCGCTGCGCGGTTTTCCTTATCGGGCGCAAAAAAACGTCGTTTACCGCCGGACGTTAGGTGCAAGTTGCCCTAAGTATTTTTGGATATATTGACAAAAGAGTATATTTGTAATAATAATCAGAAAAGGAGAAAGTTATGTATTTTAAGAAACTTGTAGGAAAAAAATGTTACTTGTCTCCTATAGATGTAAATGATGTAGAAAATTTTACAGAATGGCTTAATGACTTAGAAGTAACTCAATATTTGGTAATTTATCCGCAATTATGAGGATTTATGCATAATGATATAATGGATAATTTTATAAAAGAAAATATTGTATTCAGAAAATTAAATGAAAATGACATGGAATTATTCATTGATTTACGATTAACATTTTTAACAGATTGTTTTGATACAATAAATAACACAGATAAAACTAATATAGAAGAGAATTTAAAATCATATTTCAACAAACATATTGACAAAAATGATTTTTTTGGTATAGTTGGAGAATATAATGGAAATGTTGTTTCAGTGGCATATTTAATTATATCGGAGTATCCGGCAAATCCAAATTTAATAAATGGTAAAGTTGGAACATTATTGAATGTATATACATTTCCTGAATATAGAAAAAAAGGAATTGCGAAAAAATTAATTGAAGAAATAATAAAAGAAGCAAAATTAATTGGAGTAAGCGGCATAGATTTAAAAGCAACTGATGACGGGTATAATTTATACAAAAAACTGGGATTTAATGAAGATAATGATAAAGGTATGAGGCTAAAAATACAATAAAATACTGGAGGAAAATATGCCCCAAATTAGGAAAGGTGGAAAATATGTTTTTGGCTGGTCGGTCATAAGAAATGATTTTTCTATACAATTCCCAATAGAGGCAATCAATGAATATAATATTTGTTCTGAAGGCAGAGTATTTCTGATAACAGGAAGCAAGACAACTGGCGGATTTACAGTTTCAAAAAACATATTAAATAATTTATCATTAAAAATAGGCGATAAATTATTATCAATAAGGAGTAGTGATATAGCGTTTATGATGGGCGTAAAAGGTCCATTAATAAATGCGGCAAATAATTATAAAGGGAAACTAAATATGTATTAAAAATAGTATAATTAAAATATTTTAGGAAATATTGAAAAATGATGAAAAATGTTAATTTTTTATTTTTGGATTATGGTATACTTTATACCAGTCCCGTATGAAGGGAAAATTATTTTTTAGAGGTGTTAAGAATAGTAAAAAGGAGAAAAATATGAAAAAGATTTCCCAGACCGCATCGAATCGTTTTTGTCCGCAATGCCTGTTTTTATTTGGTACTTATAGAGAAGACGGACAGCCTAACTATGGTCTTTTCTGTTGGGCAACATACTGTCATGATGAAGAATTTAAATTTGTAGCTTGTATCGGTGAAGATAAACTTACCCGCGACAGGATACGCTCGACTGGTGTTTTTTCCGCTTCTTTAATATCAAAGTCATTATTGCCTGTTGCTGATTTTTTGGGCAGTAATTCCGGATATAAAGTTGATAAGTCAAAAATAATTGAATCTATAAAAGGGGAAGTATTGGATGTGCCAATACCGATTGATAGTCCTTTTAGTTTTGAGCTTGAAGTTGATAAAACACTTCCTCTTGATAATGATAATAAAAGCGAAATTTATGTATGCAAAATTAGAAACGTACTCGTAGACGAATGTTTGGCAGACGAACGAATTCCCTTTGAAGAACGCTTGAGAATAGCTGACCCTATTGTTACAATGTCTAAAAAATATTTTTCAATCGAAAAGACAGTTATAGGTGATTGGTTTAAATGGAAGAATGGTATTGAGAATTAAAAACATTACAATATTTTGGGGGTTATATTTTTATGGACGAAAATGTAATTGATTTTTTGATTCGTGCAAAAAAAGCAACTTATGCAGGAAAGGGTAATCAGACTGACTCATCAAGACCAAATTCTCACGATTTACAATATTCAGAGAAAAATTTAAAGTATATTGATTCATATTTGGGCGGATCAAAATTTGCCGGGGAAGAAGCATTATGGAATAAAAACATCCCATTTTGGTCTATGAACTATATTGGCAGGGTAATAGGAGATAATTTTTCCGGTGATTTCCTAAAGGAAGCCTTATTAAATGTACCAAAAGAATATCCGTATCGTGGTCCATTTGAATATAAAAATGGATACTATTCCTATTATTGTAAAATAAACGGAGATTTTCATTGGTTTAATGGATTTGAAGAAATATATTTTAATAAAATCAAAATATATGAATGTATTTTTCATGGTGGCGATGTTGCATATGATGATGTAGGAGAATAAAATATTTTATCTGTCGCGCTTTTGTCGCACTTAAAAGTAAAAAAATCTGTTAAAAACTTCCCTTTCTGTCGCATATTTGTCGCGCCTTGTTTTGTATAATTTCTACACTAAAAAAACACCGTGTCGGTTCACTCCTTTTCCGGCACGGATTTCCCCTAGTGCCGTCAAGAAATTGGCGGTACTATTTTTTGTCGCACATTTGTCGCGCCTTGTTTTGTATAATATGTTTAATTTTAAGATTGGTGGGGTAGAAATAATGAAATACACTAATGTTTTTTCAATACCAGTTTCCAGAAAACGGCAAACTTCCATGCGGCGCAGGTTTATCGCTTTTTCTTCTATTTTGTTTCTGCTTATTTTCATTCCAGGAAGTTTAACATTTATCATTTTAATGAACAAAATCCAGTATGATAACGCCGGACGTGAATTAATGCAAATTATTGAAATTGAACGGCTTAAACTGGAAGCGTCCATGAACAGCGAAATAGCCATTGCCCTAAGAATGGCTGATTCTCCCTTGATACAATGGTACTTCCTTAACCCTGATGCTGAAGAAATGAAACAAATCGCATTAGGAGAAATAGCCGGATACCGCAGGGCATTTACCGGAAACAGTGTTTTTTGGATAAGCGACACCGATAAAAAATATTATTTCAACGATGAATATGTCTACACAATAGACCCGTCAGATGAAAGCTCATGGTGGTATAACTCAATCATTGAAAATCCCACCCCTTACACTTTGACGGTTAATTTCGATGTCGGGCTAAAAAAAACAATGCTATGGATAGACGTGCCTGTTCTTAATAATAATCATAAATCTGTCGGCATAGTGGGAACCGGCGTAGACCTGTCTGATTTCATTAATGCCATACATCATAACAATACGGGAACAGAAGAATTATATTTCTTTACCGTAGCCGGAGAAATAATCAAGGCAAAAGACATTGACCTTGTTGAAAAAAGAACAAACATAACCGAAGTGTTAAACCAAACAGGAGAGGAAATTCTTGCCAGAGCGAAAGAATTACAAACCGGAGAAATAGAATATTTTAAGGCAAAAACAAAAAGGCAAATAATCGCAATTACCTCAATTCCGGTAAGCTCGGTTCCGGCTTTAAATTGGTATATAACCGCCGTGCGCCCTGTTACTGCCATAGGATTTCTGAAAACGGGCATGACTGTTCTTTTTGGCGTAATGATGGCGGTCATTTCTTTTGTTTTTATATTCTTCAATATATTTATTGCGTTAATACTTGAGCCGCTCAACCAAATGGTAAGAACAATAAAACAAACCTTTACCGATCTGGATTTGAAGCCTCAAGAAGGACAGCAATATAAAGATGAAATAGGAACATTAGGTGATTTTCTAAATTTGACCATAATCGATCAGCTTACCGGAATTTACAACAGGCGTTATCTTGACGGTAGCTTAAAAAAAATAATAAAGTCCCATTCCCGTACCGGCGGCATTTTAAGCGTACTAATGATAGACATAGATTATTTTAAAAAATACAACGACGCTTACGGACATGACGCGGGAGATAGCTGCCTTACAGCGGTAGCATCTGCTCTTTCTCAATGTATAATAAGGGACGAAGATTTTGTCGCAAGATACGGCGGTGAAGAATTTGCAGTTGTCTTGCCGAATACCGATGAGAACGGCGCACAATTAGTTGCTGAAAAAATGCTGGAAAAAGTGCGTGAACTCAAGATACCCCACGAAGCAAGCGATATAGCCAATAATGTTACTATCTCCATTGGCGGCACAACCGATGCAATTAACCATTTACAGCATGGAAGCGATTATATCAAAGCCGCCGATAAAGCTTTATACGAATCCAAAAAGAATGGGCGTAACAGGTACACATTTTTGAAAACCCCTTGAATTTGTCGCATATTTGTCGCGCCTTGTTTTGTATAATTTTGTCTACTATGACAATATTTATCAAACTTAAAACTTTTATTAGAAGCCGATATGTAAGAATCCGCCATGAATTTTCATTGTTCATTTATAACATAAAACAAGCTAAGTCATTAAAGAAAAAAAATTAATTTAATCAAAAGTTTCCTTTTTGTCGCACTTTTGTCGCACCTTGTTTTATATAATTTTATCTCGTACAACACAAAGGAGTGTTTTATGCCTAAAACAATACAGCCTTGTTCTTTCGCTACATTATGTGAAACAAGCAAGCGCTTAACAATTGAGGAAGCAGAAACAAAAAACGACCTGCGTCCTCTGCTGTCGTTATATGACAACTTAAATAATCTCTACGAAAAATTATGCAAACTGGATTATTTATTCCAGAGAAAAATAATTGAACAAGGTATTTATATCAAAGGAGAAAAGAAATGAGGAATTTATTTGCAAATATTAGTATTGGCAAAAAACTAATTCTGTTACTGGTCGTCTTCATAGCCGGATATACCATTTTCGGTCTGATTTCGTTCTCAACATTGAATACCCTCCGTATTCACGGAGACCTCTACAATCAAATCGTTATGAGCAAAGATTTAATCGCTGACGTGCTTCCGCCACCAGCGTACATCATTGAAACATATATGGACGTTTTGGAAATGGTTGATGAAACCGACACTGCCCAAATAGAGTATCTTTCTGCGGAACTCAAGCGGCTTCAATCCAATTATAATGAACGCCACCAGTTCTGGATAAATGAACCTCTCCTGGAACAAGGAGCGTTACGTGATACCATGCTGAAAGATACATACGATCCGGCAATACAGTTTTATGATATTGTCTTTAACAAGTTTATTCCCACCATGCAAAAAGGCGACCGTGAATACGCAAGGGGACTCGTCCGTGATGAACTTAAAGCCCTCTATACAGCACATCGTAAAAGCGTGGATAAGGTTGTTCAGGGAGCCACGGAAAAGTATGAGAAAGTTGAATCACTGGCAAACATGAAGGTTCAGCGTGATACAAAAACACTTTTTATCATCGCCTTTGCCGTTATCGCTCTTGCTGCGGTAACTGTATTTCTTATTGCGAAGGGCATTACCAAACCAATCAATATGCTAGTACATACCCTAAAAGATATATCCGAAGGCGAAGGAAATTTAACCGTAACTATTACTATCCGTTCCAAAGACGAGATTGGCAGCCTTGCCCTTTACTTCAATAAGACACTGGAAAAAATAAAAAGCCTCGTCAAAAATGTTAAAAAAGAATCCGATGTGCTATCTGAAATTGGCGATACCCTTGCCAGTGACATGAACGAGACCGCCGCCGCAGTGAACGAAATTAACGCCAATATCCAGAGTATCAAAGGCAGAATTATCAACCAGAGCGCCAGCGTCAGCGAAACCCACGCGACTATGGAACAACTTACCGTAAACATTCATAAACTCAATGACCATGTTGAAAACCAGACTATACATATGTCGCAAGCTTCGTCCGCCATTGAGCAGATGATGGCAAATATCAGTTCGGTTACCAACACGCTGATTAATAACGCAAGTAATGTGAAGACATTAAGGGAAGCCTCCGAAGTGGGACGCTCCGGCTTGCAGGAAATGGCGGGGGACATTCAAGAAATATCCCACGAATCCGAAGGCTTGTTGGAGATTAACGCTGTGATGAAAAACATCGCAAGCCAGACAAATTTACTTTCGATGAACGCTGCTATAGAAGCGGCGCACGCGGGGGAAGCGGGCAAGGGCTTCGCCGTAGTAGCCGATGAAATCCGCAAACTGGCTGAAAGCTCCGGCGAACAGTCCAAAACAATTGGCACAGTGTTGAAAAAAATAAAAAGCTCAATTGACAAAATAATGCATTCTACGGAAAACGTGCTTGGTAAATTCGCTGCGATTGACACAAGCGTAAAAACCGTTGCGGATCAAGAAGAAAGTATCCGCAAATCAATGGAGGAACAGACAACGGGGAGCAAGCAGGTACTTGAAGGTGTCAGCGAAGTAAACGAAATAACTCTGCAGGTTAAAAGCGCGTCCAATCAAATGCTTGAAGGCGCGAAGGAAGTGATACAGGAAAGCAGTAATCTTGAAAAAGCAACTCAGGAAATAACCGGCGGCATGAACGAGATGGCAACCGGCGCGGATCATATAAATATAGCGGTAAACCACGTCAATGGGGTAAGTACCAAAAACCGTGAAGCCATAAATGATTTAATGCGGGAAGTTTCGCGGTTCAAAGTGGAATAAAAGAAGAAACATAAAACAAATTTTTTATCCAAAAGGTAAAGGAGAAAATAAATGAAAATTCGTACAAAACTTTTTGGCGGTTTCGCAATTGTTGTCGCAATAGGAATTTTTCTTGGCGCGGCAGGGTTATATAGCAACAAAAAACTTACATCTTCATCCGATGTTATTCTTAACTTGGCGGATACAAGAACAAGTATCTCTTCGATATTAAGTTCGCATTAAAAATGGAGAAAAAAATGAAGCGGTAAAGAAATTCAGAGAGGAAGTTTTACCGAAAACGCTAGAGGTTATATCCGGCTTGGAAAAAATGCAAAACCAGTATGGCGTTTTGCTTGATGACAAAATAAATGAAGTCCACAATATTGGCAAGACGTTTGAAAGAATTATCATATTGTTAATTATCGTTGCGTTAATTATAAGCGTTTTATTAACGTTAATTATTACTGCGAATATTAGCAAACCAATCGTTAAGGTGGCGGATACCCTAAAGGACATAACCAAATCCTCCAATGACGTGTTGGCGCGTTTTGGCGCTATTGACTCAAGCGTAAAAACTGTTTCCGGGCACGAGCAAAATATTCTAAACGCGATGGAAGAGCAGGAAGTTGGCGGAAAACAAATACTGGAATCCATAGGCCGCCTTAGAGACGTAACGTCTTCGGTCAAGAAAGGGTCTGATAACATGGCGGAATCAGGGGAGATGCTTGTTCAAGAAACTGATGAATTTATAAAAATCAGCAAAGAAACAGTAGAAGGCATGAACGAGATACTGAAGGGCATTAATCAGATAAATGTTTCAGTGAGCCATGTTAATGACATGAGTTTGGAAAACAACCGTAACTTTGAATCATTAAAACTGGAAACGCAAAAATTTAACAATACCGTTGGGAATGAAAAGCAAAAAATCCTTGTCGTTGACGATGACGCTATCCATCTTGAAATGGTGGAATCCGTACTGCAAGATGATTATGAGATATCTACCGCCAAATCGGGCAAAGAAGCGCTTGGTTTATTTTATCAGGGTATGGTTCCCAAATTAATATTATTGGATTTAATAATGCCGGACATGGACGGATGGGATACTTACAGCAGAATAAAAGCGATAGGCGGTTTGCACGATACCCCGATAGCGTTTTTCACGTCATCAAACGATCCTAAAGACATAAAACACGCGCATGAAATGGGGGCGGTTGATTATATCAAAAAGCCGTTTGAAGCAAACGATCTGAAAAACAGGATAGGGAAAATACTTAATAAATAGAATGAACCGGCGGATAATAAAAACTTGACTAATACTATTCTAAAGTCTAAAATGTTTTCTTAGAGGAAACATGCTGAAAAAATTAAGTTACATTCCCGGCGTTTTATTAAAACCCCTGCGTTTATTTAAGCGGCGTTTTCCGCTCCTATCCTATATTATAAACAGGCTTATAACCATGACGGTAATGCTCTTTCTATTGGGGCTTGCGGTCTTTGGACTTATGGCGCTCGCGCCAGGAGACATTGTAGACCAGATAATGATGCAGCAAATGTTCAACGAAAACCAGGGGAAAGCCGGACAAAACTGGCAGACGATGACTGACGATCAGCTTGCGGCAAGAAGAGCGGAACTAGGGCTTGACAAACCGTTTTATCAACAGTACTTTCTCTGGCTTAAACATGTTATTGTCGAGCATAACCTTGGAGTAAGTTTGATTTCACGCGCCCCTGTTTCTTTTCTTCTTTCCTCAAGAATAGTAAATTCTTTAATTTTAAATATTATATCGCTAATTTTTATCACAATTTTTTCTTTCGCGTTAGGCGTTTATTTTTCCACCAAGGCGGGGACAAAAGCCGATTATGCTGTAACATTTTTCGCCCTTGTGCTTCACGCCTTCCCCGGATTACTTCTTTTAATACTATTACAGCTCTTCGCCTCAGTATCGGGACTTTTTCCCGTAACGGCATACCCGCCCTTTCCTTTTTCGCAGGCTCCCGGCAAGTTTGTTTTCTCTTATATGCACCACATATTCCTGCCGCTCTTTGCCTCTTTTCTGGGCGGGATTGGCGGCTCTTTAAGAATGATCCGCGCCACTATGCTTGACCAGCTTGGACAGCCTTACATCATGTCATTGCGCTCACGCGGCATAGCCGAATGGCGCGTTTATTTTGCCCACGCTTTCCGCAACACGCTAAACCCTTACATCACAGGCAGCGCCAACCTTTTAGCCGGATTGTTTTCAGGCTCTTTAATACTGGAAATTATTTTCGCCTACCCCGGCGTGGGCAGGCTCATGTATGAGGCAGTTCTTCAACAGGACATTAATCTTGTGCTGGCAAACATAATGTTTATTTCCTTCCTCGTGCTGACAGGCATGGTGTTAGCTGACATAATGCTTGCGCTTGTAGACCCCCGTATCAGGTACGGGAAAGAGTAAAACGTGAAAAAGTTTTTTAACTATATAAAAATTAGGCCAGTCGCCATAATTTCATTTATCTGCCTTGCCGTTCTTTATTTTATGATGCTCTTCGCGGAATTCTTCGCTCCATATTCGCCTAACACTTCATTCGCGGATAAAAGTTACCATCCGCCAAACGCCCGTTTTTACAAGGGAAAAATTCAGGCGCAGGAACTTAGGACGACAAACACGGTGACATGGAAGTATGTGCGTATCCGCGATTTATATTCCAGCATTAAATTCTTCGGCGAAGGGGAGCCGTATATGTTATGGGGATTCATTCCCGCGAACCGCCATCTTTTTACAACCGCGCAAGGCGATTACCCGGTTTTTCTAATGGGCGCGGATAACTTGGGAAGGGATCTTTTTTCGCGCATTGTCTACGGTTCTCGCGTCTCTCTTACCATTGGCTTTGTAGCGACATTTATCTCGCTTGCCCTTGCCGGCCTTGCCGGAGGCCTTGCGGGTTTCTTTGGCGGTATTACGGACTGGTCTATTATGAGAACGTCGGAATTCTTAATGCTCATCCCCTCCCTGTACCTGATACTTTTCCTGCGCTCCCTTATGGCGTCTAACATGGACCCCGGCCAGTCTTATATGATGATAACGGTAATACTCTCCCTTGTAGGGTGGCCCGGCTCCGCCCGCACGATAAGGGGCATGGTACACGCGATAAAGCGCGAAGAATTTGTCCTTAACGCCAAATTGGAAATGATCCCTTCAGTGACAATTATTTTTAGGCACATAATCCCGCAAATAGCGAGCCTTTTAATTGTCAGCGTAGCCCTTAGCATTCCCGGTTTTATAATGACGGAGACAGTTCTTTCCTATCTTGGTTTGGGTATTACCGACCCTGCCGTAAGCTGGGGTTCCCTTATTAAGCGCGATTTGTCAACAATAGCGAATTTAAGAGCGTTCCCGTGGCTTTTGACTCCCGTATGGTTTTTGTTAGGTGTAACACTCGGCTTTAATTTTATTGGAGACGCTCTCAGGGACTTCTTTGATCCGTATCACATAGGCGGTACAAAAAATGAAAAATGGGGATTAATGAAACTGCTTCAAAAAATTTCCCGATTCCTCAATAGTCGCTCCCAATTCCCCAATGCTACGCCGTCCCCCACTCCCCAAGTCGGCAGTGTCGCCCCACCACTCCCCACTCCCCAAAATGGTAGCGCCGCTCCCCACTCCTCACTGCTCACTGCTCACTGCTCACTGCTCACTCCCCTTCTAACCGTCCGCAATCTCTCCGTAACTTTCAATGTACAGCGCGGCAGAGACTATGTCGGCATTCAAGCGGTACGCGGAGTTTCATTTACCTTGCAAAAAGGCGAAACATTAGGCATTGTAGGTGAAAGCGGATCTGGAAAAAGCGTAAGCACTTTGGCGATTCCCGGGCTTCATCCCAAGAATGCGGATATTTACGGTTCTATTTGCTATGAGGGCAAGGAATTAATAAATCTTGAAACAGAGGCGTTACGTGAATACAGGGGAAAAAAGATTGGCATGATCTTTCAGGAGCCGGGACGCTCTTATGATCCGCTCCAGAATATCGGCGGCGTATTTTTTGAAACGTTCAAAAACAGCGAGCCTGACATTACAAAAGAAGAATCTGCGAAACGCGCCGCCTCTCTTCTTGAAGAAACAGGTCTTGATAACGGCACGGAGCGCCTATCAAATTTTCCGCATCAATTTTCAGGCGGACAGCTTCAGCGCATAGGAATCGCCCTCGCGCTCGCGCAAGGCTGCGAACTTTTAATCGCCGATGAGCCGACTACGGCGCTTGACTTGACAATACAAAAACAAATAGTGGAACTTTTAAAAGCCCTGCGGCGAAAGCGTAATATCTCGATCATCTTTATAAGCCATGACATTGATTTGGTAGCGGAAATATCAGATCGCATAATGGTAATGTACGGCGGCCTTATAATGGAATCCGCAGGCGCGGCTGAAATTACAAACAACCCGCTCCACCCCTACACTGCCGCTCTCCTTGCCGCCTCCCCAAGTTTCGGGAGTCATTATTCCAAAGAGCGCCTATTAACCATTCCCGGAAAAGTGAGCGATCCCGCAAATCCCGAAAGCGGTTGTCCCTTCGCGCCCCGTTGTACCAAAGTTACAGCGGAGTGTTCGCTGAAAATTCCGGCGTTGCAAATCAAAGACGGGCATGAACTTCGCTGTACTGGATAACGCAAAGATTTCAATATCGAGTCACTTGACAAAATCTAAAAAACCGATAAAAATACAAAATGACGAAAAGTCGCACCAAAATTAAAATTACTTTTCAAGCTATTAAAATACTTTTACTAATTTCTTCTATTATATCATGCGCGATAAGTTCAGGCGCGTATAAGGAAATTGACAACGCCATAGAGCAGTCAAATTATCCGCAGGCGGTTGATGAAATTGTAAAGAAACAGAAAGGCAAAAGAATTATGTACTCGCAAAAAAACGCGGTCATGCTTTTTCTGGATAAGGGGATGCTTGAACATTACGCGGGCAATTACGCGTCTTCATCGGCGGATTTGCAAAACGCGGAGCGGCTAATTGAAGAGGCTTACACGAAAAGCATATCGGAAAATTTTTTATCATACATCGTCAACGATAATGTAAAGGAATATCCGGGTGAGGATTTTGAGAATATATATATAAATGTTTTTAACGCGCTGAATTACTACAATAGAAACGACATAGAAGGAGCGTTAGTTGAAATAAGAAAATTAAGCAGTTCAAACGGAAAGCTTGATATGCTTTCGCGAAAATACGATTATAAAGATCCAAAAACAGGCTCCGATTTAAATGACATGGTTAATAATGAAACAGGGATTAGCGGCCTTCCTGACGCGAAATCCGTAAATTTCTCCAATTCAGCGCTTGCCCGTTACCTGGGGGCGCTTTTTTATCAGGCTGAAGGAAATACTGACTCGGCGCGTATTGAATTTAATCAGGTTTACAGGGCATATTCGACTCAAAGAAATATTTACGGCGGCGACGTTCCAATGGCCGTAGAGGACGCGCGGGACGTTCCGGCTGGAATGGCAAGACTTAACATTATTACTTTTACAGGGTTATCCCCTGTAAAAGAAGAACAGACTGTTATTCAATACCTTCCGTTTCAACACCCTTTATTGCAAACTGCCGTCTTTAGGCTTCCGGTACTGGTAAAAAGACCGAGTCAAATAAACAGGATAGAAGTGGAAATTAACGGCTCAAAAAGATTCGAGCTTGAATTGCTTGAAAATATGGGAGATGTAATCCAGGAAACTTTTAACGCCCATTATTCTAATATATATATTAAGACGTATATCCGCACTATTATTAAATATGCCGTTGCCGATGTGGCGGCAATGGCGGCGGAAAACAACAATGACTCAATAGCGGTTGCGGGGTTAATAATGGCGGTTGCCGCAAGAGTGGCAACGGACGCTTCGGAAAGAGCCGATATTAGGATGTCCCGTTATCTGCCGGACAAGGCTTACATCGGCGGCATTAATCTTGATCCGGGAAAATATTCTGTTATAATAAATTATTGTAACGGAAATAATATTATTTACAGCGAAAATTTTTCGGAAGTAACCGTTAAAAGCGGCAAACTTAACCTTTTACAGTCTGTAAAGTTAAAATAGGAGAAATTAAAATGAAAAAAATATCAATTATATTGTGTACGTTCCTTTTACTGTCCTCGTGCGCGACAACGGATGTTAAACGTATAAAGTCGGGCAGTCAAAATGATTTAAGCGGCTATTGGAACGCAGTTGACGTTAAAATTGTCTGCGAAAGTTTGATTAATGATTGTCTTTCAAACGTGAGAGTCAATCAGGAAATCAAGGCAAGGGGAAGCAAAAAACCGGTTGTTATTGTCGGCAGGTTTAAGAACGCGAGTGACGAACACATTGATACGGAAATTATTTCCTCCACTATGGAAAACGTGATTTTTAACAGCGGCAAACTTGATTTTGTCGCGGGGGGCGACACAAGAGCCGCTCTTCGCGCTGAAAGGCAGGATCAGTTGGGAAACGCCAGTGAAGAAACTACGGCAGGTCTCGGAAAAGAAACAGGCGCGGATTTTATGCTCACAGGTTCGTTAAGAACAATGGTTGACAGGGAGGGAAACCGCAGTATTAGGACTTATTTTGTTACCGCCGAACTTACAAATATCGAAACTAACGCGAGACTGTGGATGGGTCAGAATAGCTCTATTACAAAAGTTGTTACAAGGCCAAAAAATAAACTTTAAGGAATCTCTAAATATTTAACCGCGGTTTTTAGAGATTCCGGTTAACTCAAAAAATGTTTCGCCGCCGACGGAAATTGAAGCGGTTTCTTCCGCGTCAAGACCTATTTTTTCGCGGACTGAATCTGTAATAAAAGCGCGTCCTTTGTAACGGGATGTTTTTGTAACAAGAGCTCTGGCTTTTACCGCAGGGCTTCCGCTTACTGAAAACCCGGTCTCAGGCGCCCATGAAAAAGCGCAATTACCCGCGTCTATGCCGAACTTCCACGTTATTTTTTCTTTTAACAGCAACTGCCTTACAAGGGCGCAGGCTTTATCGGCTGGATGGTATGACTTGGCTATGGGCTGCCCGTCATCTGCCCACTTGTGCGCTGTCAATTTTGGCTGTAACTCAAGGGGCGAACCGTAGCAGGCAAGTACCGTGTCTCCTTCAAAACCCGCGATAACGGCTCCTGAATTAAAAAGGATTTTTTTCACGGTCGCGTAAAAAGCCCTTTTCATCTTTCCCGCGTCCTTTGCCGCTTCTTTTTCTTCTTTTCCAAAAAGATTTACATCTTTAATAGCGATAACCGCCGCGTAAGAAACGTTAACTTCCGAAATGCCGGGCTTGCCGTAATTTATTAATTTCCGCAAAACATCCTTAGAAACAGCCGTTCTGTAAGCGGAACGGAAAGCCCGCGCCCTGTAATTTAAGTATGAGCTTTTACAGTAAAACAACACAAAAGTAGAAACTAAAGACGCCCCCATAACTATAAGCGGATCCATCCAGTAAGAATAAAAAATAAAGAGCCCGCTGAATATCGTCGTGGACAATACGCTTAAAATAATTCCGACAATCAATAGGACTAAAGGCCGCATCATAAAAATAATTATTAATATGGCAAAAACGGCGGCAATTGACATGAAGATCACATAACGCCAGTGGACAGGTTTTATATGGCTGCCCGTAATAAGAGCGTTAGCGAGCATGGCGGAATATTTTACGTTTGGCTCATTTCCCATTATGCAAAGGGACAATTCAAGCTCATTTCTTAATCTTATGCGGCTAAAAGACAATTCCGCGTAAGTTTCGCGCATTAACGCGAATATATCCACCAATTCATTTTTTATGCCGATTAAATTGTCAAGTTCTTTTTGTTTTGACGAATCCGTATCCGCGATTAATTCTTCGTATCCGCTTATAATATCCGTTTCCGTAGGACCGGCAAAAAAATCATCAAGGCTTTTAAAATAATTCGCCCTCGCGGCTATCCACGCCGAGCGGTTTTCGCTGTTAGGTGATTTAATCAAATCTTCCAGAAGCGACAGCGCGTATTCGCCGATAAACAGCGGGATCTGTTCCGGTAAAATTGAAGAAAAAACCTTTAATTCATTTGCCTGCGTTAAAAGCTCAAGCATGGCGTTTCCCGTTTCTTCATATTTGCGAAACAGTTCGATATTAACTCTGCGAAAATCGCAGTTCCACGGCGTAATAATATTGCCGTCATTATCCATCGTTATATCCAAATCTTTTCCGTCATGCCCGCGCAGCCATAAAATCAGTTTTTTATCAGTTGTTTCAATCTGCGAAATCGCATAACGGTTTTTTAAACTCGCGAACAAAGGATCTTCAAAAGACCCGTCAATCTCAACGGGTTTTACGCGCCTTAATTTTCCGTCCTTGTCCAACAGCGGCTTTGAATACGCGTCAAGATAATTGCCAAAGACGGCGACGGAACGGACCAACTCCTCGTCCCTGTCAATTAAAATTTTAATCAGGCGCTCTTTGCCCTGCTGCGCCGAATCTACAACCTGTTCCACAAAAAGCGGCGCCTGCGCTGGAGAAACAAACCCCATGCGGATGCCTTCAAACAAATTACGGATATTCGAGTCTAACCTGTTGTATTCATCGGAAAAAAACATCCTGATATCCGCGTCCGTCAATGTTATGGGCGTTGTAGAAGGCGAAAGCCTGCCCGACAGAATCAAATTGGCGGCTTCCATTTCCGTTAATGTTAAAAGCACTGTAAAAAAATCACTTCCTTCTATAAATTCATCAGTTTCGATAATTAAAATTTCATTGGCCACAACCGGTTTTTTATATTTTAAAAGAAAATCATAGTGCGGCCCCAGTCTTGGGCCGGAAAGCAAATAATTAAGCAAAAAAACCATTCCCACCGCGCAGGCAAGACTGCCAAGAAAAATCAATATTGAAATTTTAAATGAAACGCGCGCAGGCATATTTAAATTTGGCATATTATAGTAAAATAAACAAGTATGTTTTATTTAAGGAGTAATTATGGCGAAAAAATTTTTGGATGAGAATTTTTTATTGGAAAATGAGACGGCACGCGGTTTGTATAACGCGGTTAGGGACGAACCTGTTTTTGATTACCATTGCCATCTTATTCCGTCTCAAATAGCGGAAAATAAAAAGATGGGCGATCTAGCGGACGCGTGGCTTTCGGGAGATCATTATAAATGGCGGATGATGCGCGCCCTGGGCATAGAAGAAAAATACATTACAGGTGGCGCGTCCAGTTATGAGAAATTCATGGCATGGGCGCGTACTGTGGAAAATTTAATCGGGAACCCGCTGTACCATTGGACTCATCTTGAACTGCGGCGTTACTTCGACATTTACGAGCCGCTTACGGAGAAAAGCGCTCCGGCAATTTGGGAAAAGGCAAACGCCCTCCTTCAAACGCCGCAATTATCAGTAAAGGGCATTTTTGAAAAAATGAAAATTTACGCGGTAGGCACGACGGACGATCCTGTCGATTCGCTTGAATATCACCGCGCCATTGCCGAAGGCGTCGCGCCTATTGGAAAAATAGGGACAAAAGTAATACCAACTTTCCGCCCCGATAAGGTTTTTGAAATTGACCATCCTCATTTTGCAAAGTATATTTTATCGCTGTCTGAAACAAGCGGGATAAATATTAAAACTCCCGATGACATTCTTGCCGCGCTTGAAAAGCGTTTGGATTTCTTTATATCAATGGGCTGCCGCGCCTCTGATCACGCGCTTGAATATGTTCCTTATAATGAAACTTCAATTAAAGATGTTGAAAAAACTTTTAAGAAAGTCATGGTCGGGAAAGAAGCGTCAATAGGGGAAATAGACGCTTATAAAACGCTGATGCTCGCTTCTTTGGGAAATTTGTACGCCCAAAAAAATATTGTAATGCAGCTTCATCTTTCATGTATCCGCAATGTTAATACGAAGCAATATATCAAATTAGGCGTAAATACGGGGTATGACGCGGTAAATGACAAGATGTTATGTGAAAATCTATCAGCTCTTCTTGACCTGATGAGCCTTCGCGGCGAAGAGGCGGACGGCATTCCAAAAACCATTCTCTATTCGTTAAACCCCAAAGACTACTACCCTCTCGCGACAATCATGGGCGGTTTTCAGAACTCAACTTGCGCGGGTAAAATGCAGTTGGGCTGCGCGTGGTGGTTCTGCGACCACAGAGACGGCATGGAAGAGCAAATGCGCGTCCTTGCCAACTTAGGAATGTTACCCGCCTTTGTAGGAATGTTGACAGACAGCCGCAGCTTCCTCTCATACCCGCGCCATGAATACTTCCGCAGAATTATGTGCAACTTAATCGGCAAGTGGGTCGAGAACGGGGAGTATCCGTGTGACATGATTAAGCTTGAAAAAATTGTTAGAGATATTTCGTTTGGAAACGCTAAGGAGTACTTTGGGGAGTAGGGAGTGGGGAACAATCAGATACCAGTACGCGTTCCTAATCATCTACGTTAAACCCAATCCTTCTTGTTTTTGGAGGGTGCTCTATGAGATTGTTTAGGACATTGAAAATTTGCCTTATTGCTTCGTCATGTTCTGAAAATTTGTTGTCGCTATTTTTTATGTGGAGCATTAAGAGCTTATGAAGTTCCTCCAGACGGAAATCTTTTGAGGTTTGCTTTAGAGCGTATTTTCTTAACTTGTCAAAAACCCTTATTATCTGTATGCTCATGGTGATTGCTTTTTCCGAATTGAGTACATTTGACAACATTAGTACGCCGTGTTCGGTGAAAGCGTAAGGAAGATAACGGACTTTAGATAAGTTTGCGGTCACAAATTGTGACCGCAAAATATCCCATTCTTTCTGTTTTAATTGAAACATAAAATCTGCGGGAAAACGCTTAATATTACGTTTGGCAGCTTGATTCAAAGCTTTTAACTCTACCCCATATAACCCGGCTAAATCACGGTCGAGCATGATTTTTTGGCCGCGAATTTCGTATATCATGTTTTGAATTGATATTTTTTTGTTTGGCATACTTTTCTTTGTGAATCTTCTCCGAATTATCTCTGTATCCGCGCCGAGCCGCCCTTAGCAAACGCTTCCACTTGATCAAGACTGAACATAGAAGTGTCCCCTGGCGTGGTGGTTACAAGCGCCCCATGCGCCCAACCAAGACGCAAGGAGTCTTCCGGCGATTTGCCTGACAACAGTCCGTAGAAGAGGCCTGCGGCAAAACCATCGCCGCCGCCTACGCGGTCGTATACGTCAAGCTCCGCCGTGGGGGCCTGGTACGTTTTGCCGTCAAGCCACAGAACCGCGCTCCATGAATGGCGGTTGGTGGAATGAACTTCGCGTAACGTTGTCGCCACCGCTTTTATGTTGGGGAAGTCTTTTGTTACGCTTTCCATCATGCCGAAGAAAGCTGACGGATCAAGTTTGCCTTTAGATTCAACGTCCTGCCCTTTTAAGCCAAGCCCTTTTTGCAGATCTTCTTCATTACCGACAAGCACGTCAACATAACTCGCTATTTTGCGTAATGTCTTCGCCGCGCCTTCGCTCGCCTGAGCAGCGCTAAGGCCTTGTTCGGCGGCGGCTACCGCCCACAGTTTCGCGCGGTAATTTAAATCAAAAGATACTACAGCGCCCGCTTTTTTCGCGGCCTGCATCGCCTCTATTACCAACCCGCTTGTAGTGGGCGAAAGCGCGCTGAAAATTCCTCCAGAGTGAAACCAGCGTACGCCCTTTTTAAAAATCGCGTCCCAGTCAAAACTTCCCAGTTTTAGCTGTTGCGCGGCTTCGTTGGAACGGTTGTAAAAAACCACAGGCGCGCGCACTCCCTGCCCTCGGTCGCTCCAAACGATAGCCATGTTAGGGCCGCGCACTCCGTCATGTTCAAATCTTTTAAAATAGGGAGTAACTCCCGCCTTTTGCACGGCGTACTCTATTCTGCGCCCGATTGGATAATTTACCATCGCGCTCGCTATAGCGGTTTTCATGCCGAAACAAGTGGACAGATTTGTCGCCACATTGTACTCCCCGCCTGAAACATGCAAAAGATATTCATTCGCCTCCGCAAAGGGAATAATACCGGGATCGAGCCTTGTTACTAACGCTCCAAGCGCCAATAAATCATGCGCCATTCCATTGGCGGCAGGAATTGATAAAGATGCCATATTTGTTACCTCTCTTTTTTATATTACTCTATCATATTTTGATTAATATGAAAAGACCTCACACAAAGATCACAAAGGTTATAAGATCACAAAGAGGGATAAGGGGTTTTTGTCCGTTATCTTATCGTGAAATTTTAAGCTAAGCTTTCGGACAACAACCCCCTATTCCCCCTTTGTGTTCTTTGTTCCTTTGTGATCTTTGTGTGAACTCTTTAGAATAATTTCAGTTCGCCGGTAATGAAAGGATACGGTTTTGTTTCCCCATCTGGGACAATCAAAAGTTCGCCACCTTCCGTAATACCGACAAGGCGGCCTTTTACTTCTTTGCCGGAACCGGCGGCGCCTTCTATAAATAGAACTTGTTCATTCTTTTTGTACAGTTTTTGTTCTAGGCGCTCTTTCCAATTATTTGCCGCAGTCAATTCTCTGTAAAGGCGCGAAAGAATTTTTTCTAATAACGCGTAACGCTCTTCCTGCGAAATATCCCTGCTTGCGGCAATAGCGATACTTGTCGCTTTTTCCCGCAGGTGGGAAGGAAACTCTTTTTGCGCCGCGTTTACGCCTATTCCAAGATGAACGTTTCCGCCGTCCGCTTCGCAGAGAATTCCAACCGCTTTTTTATAACCTTCGCCACGCACGGGCATTATCAGTATATCGTTAGGCCATTTAATCAAACATGAGTTTTGCAAACACGGCGCGAAATCTTCAATGGCAAGACAGACGGCAAGCCCCGCCCTTAAAGTGAGAGCGGGGGGAATGTCTTCGATGCTTGAAATTCTAAACAGAATTGTAAAAGACAGATTCGCCCCGCGTTCCATTTCCCAGCGGCGATCCTGTTTCCTCCCTCGTCCCGCTTCCTGAAAATCCGCTAAAATGACAGTCCCAGACGGCGCGACGTGCGGCGAGTTTTCCCGCGCCAATTTGCGGGAAACATCCATAGTGCTGGAAACGGTTTCTTCGTAATAAACGGGCGCGTTAAAAGGGTTGCGTATTTTCAAGCTTGTCATTTTTTCTCCAAAACTCTGGAAACAATTTCTTCTCTATGTTATTATACCCGCATGAACATGGTGTGTCTTGATCTTGAAGGAGTCCTTGTCCCGGAAATTTGGATCGCATTCTCCGAAGCCACAGGCATTAGCGAGTTGCGCCGGACGACTAGGGACGAGCCCGATTACGACAAATTGATGAACTTCCGCATCGATCTTCTCAAAAAAAACAATTTAAAACTCCCCGACATTCAAAAAGTTATTTCCGGCATGGACCCGCTTCCCGGCGCGATTGATTTTACCAACGCCCTGCGCGAAAAAACCCAGCTTGTAATTTTATCGGACACCTTTGAACAATTCGCGAAACCTCTAATGGCGAAGTTGTCATGGCCTACCCTACTTTGCAATTCACTGCAAGTTGACAATGACGGAACTGTTACGGGCTACCGTTTGCGCCAGCAAAATGGCAAGAAAGAAGCGGTAAGAGCCTTTAAGTCGATAAATATGCGTATCTTCGCTGCGGGCGATTCTTTTAACGATTTAGCGATGATTCGCGAAGCCGACGGCGGGTGCCTCTTCCGCGCTCCGGAGAAAATCCGTAAAGACTGTTCCGATCTTAAGTGCGTGGATACGTTTGATGACTTGCTTGCGGAGACTAATAAATTTTTGGGATAATACCGATAAGAGTTCTCACTAAGATCACAAAGGAAGAGAAGAGGGGGTGTCCGTTATCTTATCGTGGTAAATTCTTCTTGAAGATATAAGCTTCAAGAATCTTCTTCTTTCGTTTGAAGTCGCTCTATAATTTCTTCCTTAGTTAAACCTTGGTTTAATAATTCAATAAAATAATTCCTCTCTTCTTCGCGTCCTTCTTCACGAGCCTCTTCACGCGCGACTTCGATCGCCTCATCTTGATTCCATTCCGTCAACAGCATATTGTATACCTCCGAGCCGTGCTTTTCCAAAAATTCCTTCTTTTTCAAGTCGCTCTTTTATCTCATCTATCGTTAGCCCTTGATTTAATAACCCAAGAAAATATTGACGGTACTCTTCACGTGCTATTACTTTGCCTTTCTCCATACCTATTTCCTCGCCTTCTTCGCGTCCTTCTTCACGAGCCTCTTCGCGCGCGACTTCGATCGCCTCATCTTGATTCCATTCCGTCAACAGCATATTGTATACCTCCGAGCCATGGGCTTCCAAATATTCCTTCAATATGTTCTTCTTTATACAATAGTTTATCGCGTTTCTTACCCCTTTTTCAAGCGAATTTTCTTTCTTCTGGTATTCGCGAATCTTGTCCACAAAAATACTGTAGTTGGCTAAGGTTTCGCATTTTTTTAATATTTCGGGATTATGCCCGTGGTTCACATTGTAGACATGCACGATTAATTCCAATGGTATTTTATCAAAATCCGTTAATTTAAATCCTTTAATGTCCTTAAAAGCATTGGAAAGCCTGAGTTCTTTGTAATCAGGGTATTTATACTTGCCGTTGTAAAGGACGATAAACTCAGGCGTGGGGATTTTTTCAAGTTTGGCCTGATACAGTTTTTTTCGGTTGACTATTTTTTCATATAAACGGGCAATGTACATTAGCAGCCTAAGGGGGATGTTGTCATTAATTGACGATTGGTGTTCAATCAGCACAACAAGGCGGTTGTCGATGATGAAAGACACGTCATTAATTTGATCTTTGTAAAGAATGTCCGTTAGCGTGTTAATGTCGATGGGGGTGTCCGGCGGGATAGTGATGCCTTCTATCGCCGAGTAGAGTTCCCTCAAGACATCCGGGTCGCTGAACAGCGAAGAAAAAACGCTGTCCTTGTGTTTTTTGTTAACATTTTCCATAATGCTCTCCAATATAGTTTTGTACCGAACCTTCAAAAGAAGGTTCAAAAATTACATACCTATATATGGCGTGCAGATGCGTGGCGCTTGACTGAAAATGAATAAATTCAAAAAAATCTCACAAAGAGCACAAAGGTACAAAGATCACAAAGGGGGAAGAAGGGGTTTTTGTCCGAGAGCTTTGCGTGGGCTTCACGATAAGATAACGAACAAAAACCTCTGATTTTTCTTCGTGATATTCTCTTCCTTTGTGTCCTTTGTGTGAATTTTCTTCGAATTTATTTATTTTCTGTCAGACAAACGCGGAACAATGGGCGGCGTATTTTCAGTATTTGACAGATGAGACAAAAAGAGAGAAAATAAAAGAGATAATAGAACACGAGGAGGGAATAGCGATGGCTACTGACACACTGCGTAAAGTTTCAGCGGAATATGAAGCTTACGCGCTTCAAACCAGCCTTATGAAAGGCGAACTTGATTGGCGGAGCGGAATGAGAGACGCTGAACGAAGAGGGCATAGGGAAGGCCGTAATGAAGCCTGTCTTGACATTGCCCAAAAGATGAAAAATGCAGGGCGCCCATTGAATGAAATAATGGAATTCACCGGTCTCCCCATGGAAATTATTACCCAAGGACTAAAATAAAAGAGATAATAAACCACGAGGAGGGAATAGCGATGGCTACTGACACATTGCGTAAAGTTTCAGCGGAATATGAAGCTTACGCGCTTCAAACCAGCCTTATGAAAGGCGAACTTGATTGGCGGAGCGGAATGAGAGACGCTGAAAAAAAAGGCCGTAAGGAAGCAAATCTCGAAAACACTCAAAAGATGAAAACAATGGGCTTTTTAACAGAACAGATACAAGCTGTTACCGGCCTCTCTGCGGAGACTATTGCCCAGTTGTGATACGAAAAGATTCGGAAGAATTTTACCACGAACCACACGAACTAGTATTCTGTAATTGCAAAATATTTACAAAAAGACCTCGCAAAGGCACGAAGGCGCAAAGTTGTTGTTCGTAGGATCGTCGTTTTTCCTTCAAGATTTATAATCAAAAATATATATCTTGATCAATAATGAGCTATCGGACAGGAACTTTGCGCCTTCGCGCCTTTGCGAGAGAAAATTTGAGAATAATGTTTTGTAAAATTTTAGATGGACTTCACTTTAGTACTGCTTCACGATGGCGGCGTTGTAGACGTATTAAACGCAATCCGGTACGTGCCGCTATTGGAACTGTCCGACGTTACTCTTATATAGTACACTTGTCCGCTTGTTACCAATAGTGAAATTCTTCTGTTACTGCCATAATATTTGTCGTATAAATTTGTCCAATTTCCGACCGTATTGCCATTGCCGGTCGAGTCATATGCCTGAACGTACAGATCAGTCAGCGTGCCGAAACTTGCGTGTATGTATTGGTTATTTGCGGTTGCGGTGAACTTGAACCACTGCTCGCCATTTACGGAAAGATCACCATCTGCCCATGTGTTGGCGGTAAGCATTGTAGAAAGCGGACTAAAATTGGGAGGTGCAGTAGTCGAATTAAACGCAATCCGGTACGTGCCGCTACCACTGGAACTGTACGGCGTTACCCTTATATAATACACCTGTCCGCTTGTTACTGAGCGTGAAATGTATCTTCTGTCGTTATTGTTATTAGATAAATTTGTCTGGTCTCCACCCGTATTGCCAGTCGAGTCATATAACTGAACATACAAATTAGTTAGTGTGCCGAAAGCGGCGTGTATGTATTGCGTACTTGCGGTTGCGGTAAACTCAAACCACTGCTCGCCATTTGCGGAAAGGTTGCCGTCTGACCATGTGTCGGCAGTAAGCATAGTTACTGTAGCGTCAGGCGGGATAATGGAATCATTAAACGCAATCCGATACGTGCCGCTGTTGCTGTCTCTATAATAGTCATAATAATAGTCGGGATTGTACGGTGTTACCTTTATATAATACACCTGTCCGGATGTTACAGACATTGAAGTGTAACGGTATAAATTTATCTGGCTTACGACCGTATTATGATTCGAGTCATATACCTGAACGTATAGATAGCTCAGCGTGCCTAAACTTACGTGTATGTATTGCGTACTTGCGGTTGCGGTAAACTCAAACCACTGCTCGCCACCATTGGAAAGATTACCGTCTGTCCATGTGTTGGCGGTAAGCGTTGTAGCGGGCGGGACAAAGGATTCATTGAACGCAATCCGGTACGTGCCTCTATAACTGTAACTACTTACCTTTATATAGTACACCTGTCCGCTTGTTATCGACCGTGAAATGTATTTGCTTTTGCTGCCAGAACGGTAGCTATAAAAACCCCTTCCAATCGTCTTGCCAGTCGAGTCATATACCCGAACGTTCAGACCGCCATAATTATTATTAGAATTCATCGTACCGAAACTGACGTGTATGTATTGCGTACTTGCGATTGCGGTAAACTTGAACCACTTCCAGCCATTTGCGGTAAGATTTCCATCTGCCCATGTGTTGGCAGTAAGCGTTGTAGAAAGTGAGCTAACATTGGCCCTAAACGCCTTTTTCCATGGCGTATCAATGTAATTTTCAGTGCAATTTAAATTATCTTCATCTTCTCCTCCACCGTAATCTGATACTGCTAGATCACCACAAGCAGTTATAAAAATTACCATGCCGATTAAAATGGCTAAACTAATTAAAAAATTCTTTCGCATAATAAAACTCCTATTTAAACCTGTACACATACCCAACCGATAGTTGTAGATCATAATATCCGTTATAATCTGTACAAAAGCGGCAGAAAATATCAAACCCAAATATGTTTACACCTGTAAAAAAATTCATAGTAGTAGAGGCATCCCAAACCGAACCTACGTCATCAAACGTGTAATTTGCTATCATTTCGCCAAGACCTAAGCCAATGTACCAGCCCCCACTTCTTTTTCCCCTATCCGTCGGTGTAAACGGCACAAACAATGCGTAATCAATAAAGGGATACAGGT
Source organism: Treponema sp. R8-4-B8 (assembly GCF_054786175.1). NCBI lineage: Bacteria > Pseudomonadati > Spirochaetota > Spirochaetia > Treponematales > Treponemataceae > Treponema > Treponema sp. R8-4-B8. Next base: position 60,956 of record NZ_BDHE01000489.1, on the reverse strand, counting down.
AAAAACATTCATCTAATTCAGTAGAATCATCTTTATAATATCCAATATGTTCCCAGCCTATGTCCATGCCCAGCTTAAAAAACGAGTATTTAAACGGGGCAAGCGTACCATGTACCGTAGTAATAAAATAAGCAGGCCCCAAAGGGTATCCTACGCCCAGCGAAACGCCAAGCGTATTAAACTTAGCGTTTTTAAGGTCTTTAACTGGGGGAAATACCGCCGTAACTATGCCGGAATTTTCGCTGTTAGTTGCAATTGCTCCCGGTACTTTAAAAAAGTCAGTCAATACCCCGTCAAATGTGTAGCCGCTTTTTGCAGTCAGCGTAATAGTCGCGGTGTACTGGGTATCTGAGGCAAAAGTTCCCGATACCGCCGGGGACCATGTTACGGTCCCTTTGTATTGGGCGTTTTCTTTAATTGCCGTTACCGGAGTTCTTTCTGTTACCGGAACGGTAACGCCCGCTATGGCAGCTATAGTAACAGGTTTTTGTTTTGAAGCGGAAGTCGAAGCCGCTGGCACAGACACAGAAGCAGACGGTTGGGGCTTGTCACTTAAAACAGACGCAAACTGCGAATCATTTTGCGGATTTATAGAAGTGGAGTACTGCGACTTTATTTCCGCATTTGTGTCTATGGCGTTAAAACTTATTTTATACTCGGAGCCAACGCGCTCCATTGAACCCGTTATCAGATACTGCACGTTCAACAAGCGCATTATACGCTGGGCGGATTCTTTGCTTATCGTATCAGACGCATTGGAAGGCAGATCGCCTTGAATACTTTGAAGCTGAGCCTGATCGGAAATAATTGGCGTAATCCTGCGGTTTCTTAATATGGCCCCGTAAAGTTCATTTATTATATAATTATTTAAATTTACCGAATCGGAGCGGAAATTTATAATCGCGACTTTAGTGTTTGCAGGCAAGTCTCTGCTGATTTTCACCGCGGCGCCGATTATCGCCTCGTCAAGCGATTGCGCGTTTAGAAATGCGCTGAAAATAAAAAATCCCAAAAAGACAAAAAACAGTTTCTTTTTCATTTTAATTCTCCAAAAATGAAGTTATCTTTATTAATGCAAAACAAGATTTTACCTTATATACTTAATGGCAGTTCCGCGCATTATATAAGTTACTTCCGTGTTTACAGACTGTTTATCTTTATAAAAAAAACTTAAAAGTCCATAACTGGTAGTTTCTGTCTTTGTTGTTGTCCGCTGGTCGATCATAATATCGATCACATAGTCGCAATCAGGATACAGATTCCTCGCCGCTTTAAGCAAACTAACGTAACCGATTCTATCTTTGCTTTCATAAATAATTTCTCCTAAAATTTCAAATTTTGTTCTTTGATCGACCGTATACATAACCGGAACTGTGCTTGTAGTTTCGCCTGCACTTTTACAACCCAAAACCAAAAAGAGAACCAAACAGGACATAACAAAGGAAAAAACCTTCATTATGCGCTTAACCTTTAACGCACTTTTCATGAAAAACCCCTTTTTAATGATTACCGTATCTGGTCAATCATTGATTAATTTACTTCCTTGCTATAAATAAGGAATATGAACATTCTAATAATATAATAGTATTATACTACTAATATTCCATAAATGTATAGTAGTATATTGATAATGTCAAATATCCTTTAGTGTTTTTATCATATTGTTAAAACATGGGATTTAGGGAAAATCTGAAGGCCGAATTGGTCAATTCTGATATGTTAGTAAAGGAATTGGCTAAACTTTCAGGGGTAAAAAAGCAGACTATTGACAGTTATTTAAGAGAAAAAAACAATATTCCTTCGATTGAAGCGGGCGTAAAAATCGCCCAAGCTCTTGGGGTATCGGCAGAGTACCTTGTCACCGGAAATGAAAAAAAACAAAGCAAGGAATTAAAAGAGATAAACAACGACGTGCAGATAATCGCAAGGCTTGCGGAACAGCTTGATGATGAAAAACGCAAATTTGTAATTGATTTCATAAAACTTCTAAAAACCCGCGAAAAAAAATAATTTTTTTGGCAAGAACTCACACAAAGATCACGAAGGGACAAAGATCACAAAGGGGGGAAAGGGGTTATTGTCCGAAGGCTGAGCTTGAAATTTCACGATAAGATAACGGACAAAAACCCCACTGCTCACTGCTCACTGCTCACTGCTCACTCCCCACTGCTCACTGCTCACTACTCACTGCTCACTGCATTAATCGATTATTTTCCTAAGAGTATGATCATTGTGCCGCCAGTCCTTGCCTGTCTTAACGCGCAAATCAAGATCAATCTTCCAATCAAATATGCGCTTCAATTCCTTTAAAGAGGCAAGTCGTATCGCTTTGATCATTTCTCCGCCCTTTCCTACCACCATGCCTTTTTGAGACTCGCGCTCTACGATGATAAACGCTCTTACCCAAAGTTTCTCATCTTTAAATTCCATGTCGGCGATGTCAACGTACAGTGAATGGGGCAGTTCTTGGCGCAGGCGGTTAATCGCCTGTTCGCGGATAATTTCTGTTATGCGAAAACCTGTCTCCTGATCAGTGTAGTATTCGTCTCCGTAGAGCGGCTGGCCTTCGGGGGCTAGGGCGAATAAGGCGCGAAGTAAGTCGTCAAGGCCTGCGCCTGTGTTGGCGGAAACAGGGAAGATGCGCTCATTTGCGGCAGAGGGCAGACGCGGGGCAAGAAATTCTTTTGCGCGGGGAAAGTCCGCGCCGGGGGCGTCCATTTTGTTCACGGCGATTACTGTTTTTTCAGATAACGGGGCTAGAAGGGCGGTAATTTCCTCTTCTTCCTGCCCTGGAGCGCGAAGGGCGTCTAAAACATACAGAACAAGGTCGCTATCCATTAAAGCGCGGGTGGAAACTTCCATTAGCTTTTTATTCATTTTCTTTTCGCTTGCGTGCCGCCCGGGAGTGTCAACAAAAACCAATTGCCCTTCTTCGCGGTTCACTATTCCTTTAATCGCGTTACGTGTCGTCTGCGGCACTTTGCTTACAATGGCGACTTTTTCGCCGCACATTTTGTTAAGGAGAGTTGATTTGCCTACGCTTGGACGGCCAATGATAGCGGCAAAGGCGCTCTTTGATTGGGCGCACTTTGTACTGTCGCTTTTTGAGCTGTCGCTCTCTGTGGTATCGCGCTTTGCATTATCGCAGCTTGCGTTGTCGTTTTTTTCTTTCATCATTTTACAACCATTATTTTTCTGATTTCATCTATATCGGGGCCTACAACGCGCACAAAGTACATTCCGCGCGCTACCGCTCTTCCTCCGTTATTGGAGCCGTCCCATGTGTCTACATAAGTTCCGGCTTCGCGTTGTTCATTGCGCCTGATTGATTTAACCAGCGTTCCGTCCAACGTGTAAATTTGAACCGTTACCCTGCCGGAGCGCGGAAGATTATAGCGGATATAAGTTATTTCTTTTTTATCCGAATTGATGACATTGTTTAAAATTGTAACGCCGCCGCGCTGTTGGCGCGTATTTAAAATGTCAAAACTGAATGTGCGGATACGCGCGTACCAGTCGCTTGGGATTACGCCCGGCGGAGCGTCCAGCCGCGCTATAAACAGATTTGGATCGCCGCTATTTCCTTCCAGTCTTAACACAAATTCAATTTTCCCGCCGTTAGAGAAATCGCTTTTTGATATGTCAAACGTAAATAATTGCCCTGCCGCTGTTACAGGAGAATTGTTGGCGGGAAAAAAGCCGACGCGGCCGGTCGCGATATCAATTGTTTTGTCGGGAACAATGTTGAATAGCGGATTTTTGTTATTCGACATATCTCTGGGGAGCCATAAACCGCCTGTACTCTTGCCTCTTTCCGCGGCTGCGGCGGGGTTACGCCATTCAACGGGGACTTCAAAACCGTAGAATAAACTTAAACTGTTAAACCCAAGCGCGTTAAAATCATTAATGTTAAACAACCTTACTTGGACTGCTATATCATTTTCATCGGAATCTTCAAGATACTTTGTCCCGTCAAACTCCCAAACAACCCCTGAAGACACAACATCGTACCTTGCCCACACAGGCCACGCAAAACAATTCAAAGAAGAACCGTCCTGCGGAGTAATTGATACAAGCACGTCGGTACTCCGGCGTTTTTTATTATCAATGTTTGTATCGGCAAAATCATCAGGCGTTACGCGCAATACAGACGGAGACGCTCCGGCAGCGGTTTCCGCCGCGTAAGTTTCAAGCCTTCTCATCATTTCAGGAGTTAAAATATCAAACGGCGGAAGAAATACCTGAGTAACATTATTGTCGTCTCCTGACAATCCCTGTCCTTGAACATGGCTGTTGCCCGAATAGCCGGCATAGCGGGAATAATTCCAATCAATGGGATAACGTGGCGGCGGATAAAGGAAATAAGAATCATCATCAACTTTTGGATCGCTCCAATCAAGTACGCGGACATTCAGGTCTTTTAAGCCGTCTAACGTAAAGTATTCGCCCGGCACGTTTATGCCGACGGGAGGAAGAGCCGCCAAAGAAGCGGCGGAGGGCGGGGAATCAAGTTCTAAAAGATAATTTAACGAACCTTCGGGAATATTTACATTGTACTGTTTTGGCGGCTCGTCGGGAGCGTTATACTCAAGAGCGAATTGGCGAGGCGGCGTTCTGTCAATAACGGCATAATCCTGAGTTCCCGATCTTCTGTTTCCGTTAATTGTTAACGCGCCGCCGTGAGATGACACAGGCTGTGACATTTGCGCGAATGTTTGAGGGTGGCCGGGGAGCGTAAGGGCATAGCTTACCCGTGGAGGAATTGTGCTGGTTGTTTTATAAACTTCGCCGGAATCCCGCGTACCTACGGACAACATCAGGGTAATATCAGTCAGAGAGTTATTTTGCGTTACACGCCATATTATTTGAGCGCCGTCATAGAGCGTATCTGATTCTTCAATGTAAATGTAAAAAGAGCCGTCATCCGCCTCATCGCCCGTTATTCGGCTGACTAAATCAAAACCGTTAGGCGCTAGAACGCCTAAACGATACGCTGATTGTCCGCGTGCGGCATCGACTCTATAACCTTCAACTTCCACATTGAAGTTTCTAAAATCGGCGTTTAACCTGACATTTGTCTGTACGCGGATTCTGTCAACTTTTCCGTTGCCGTTGCCGTCTTCGGCAAAACTGTAGATAATCGCGCGGCCTTCACTGCCCCAATCATAATTAAAATAGCCTTTTCTATTCGCGCCCGCCCCTTTATAAAATGGAATTACATCTATTCCGGCGGATGATACCGGCGCTTTCTGATTCCAAGCGTGGCTAAAATAAATTGTAAGATTATCAATATCAAGGGGATTTTTTACGCCGGTGGAAATTACGTTGAAATTCCAGAACTTTGACAATTCAACATAAGGAGCGCTCTCGTTTTTTAAATCCCTCATAACAGGGACGCTTGGCAGGCTGTTATCAATTAACGCGCCATCTGTCGCGCCGTTAGGCGTTTTTGTAGTATCATAGATAATGCTCCAACCCGCTTTAGCGGCGTCGTCCGCATCTATGTATCTGGTAAGCGTTATGTGATTATCAGAAGCGCCTTTAACCTCAAATGTGTCAAGGAAGACATGCTGATCAGGATACATGGAAAATTGAATTACAGCTCCCGCCTCGCGGCAGATAAATTTTTGCCATACGGTATTGCCGATTATTTCAAAGAAAACGTCTCCGTCTAACGCGCCTTTTTTAAACTCGACATAACCGCCCGGCTCCTGACGAAAAGCGCCGCTCATTGGATAATCGTAAACAGGGGCGTTCGTACTTATTGTCTCAGTTACGCCATCAACTCTCCAACGTCCGACAATAGGGTTTGAATATCCGTCTTTTTGTCCGCCGCTTGTTTCCGCGTACAATGTAATGTTATAACTTCCCGCGTCTAAAACGCCTTGCGTGTTTGACGTATTATTAATGTACATCCCGCCCGACAGTCCTAAATTATTTTTTAACCGCGTATAAGAATTTACGCCTATATGAAGGCTGCCAAGTATTTGCGCGGATGCGAGAGTTTGATCGCCATTTCCGTCCATTTTAATAATGAATTTCGCGTAACTGCCGCCAGAAGGCCTTAAATTAACAGAATTTCCTATATTTACTTCATCGCCTAATACGCTGACAGCCGCCCATCCTGAATTATTCACAGTGAATGTATTAACGGAAGCGCCGATTAAATTAAAATTATTTGTTATTAGATTTGAATCCTCTCCGAGTTTTAACTCGCCATAATACCCTGTAAAACTATTCACTGCCGACGTTCCGTTTCCAATCCTCCATGAGCCCGTACTTATATCAAGAACCGCGTTTTCTTCAATTTCAAGAGTTTTTCCGTCCGCCTGAACAATATAGCCGCCGTCTTCTACTTTGACATAACTTCCCTTCATAATTACCGTATTGCCAAGTTCTCCTAATACGCTTATTTCAAGCGGCGACGCTTCCAAACCGCCGCCAAATAAAACAACATCGGCGTTAATCAGTCCAATGGATATGGCACCTAACGCCTTAAGCGTCAAATTTTTACCATTTGCAATCTCATATATTGATATGTTACCTGACGCTTCAAGCGTTAAATTTTTACCGTTCGCAATCACGTTTGAAAGCGTTATATTTATGGCTTTTATACTGTTATCCGCCGTCCCGTCAAGCGTTAGCGGAACATTTGTAATATTAAAATTACCGGCTTTTATTTCCACATTAGCGTCCTTAAGCAAAACGCCGCCGGTTCCCGGATTAAGGATAAGGTTATCCGCGGAATATTCGCCGTAAATTGTAATTGAGCCTGTAGGAGCGGGATCATTTACAGTAAATGTCACTTCTTTATTAGTATTGCCAATTTTGTAAATAACAATATTTTTATCATGGTTTACTGTATATTCAGACGATGAATCTGAAATGTCAATATAATGGTAATCTGCCGGTTTAAACTCATCTTTAAAATCGTCAGTGGTTGATATGGCGCCATTATAGCAAACTAAACTTTTTACCGTAGATACGGCTGCTAAGTTATGCACATGATAAATGCCTATAACATAATCGTCAAAACCGTCTTGCGCGTATTCAACGGCCAGTTCCAGACAAAGCGTTCCTGTTCCGGGAGTAATGGATTTATGCTCGACTGGTTTAAAATCATTCGCTTCAATGTATATTGCCGCGCCTAAACCGTCACCGGGAGGAGAATCATGATCTCCGGAACTTGTTACGTTAATAGTTACAGCGGCGGCAACATTCACGTTATTACCCGCCATCGCTGTTAGCTGATAACCTTCAATTGAACCATTTATATTTATTTCCGCGCCTGATTTCAAAGAAACTGTTCCTGTTGTACCGGCGTTAATCCCTCCACCGCCAATAATTATATTGCCATGCGAGTCAACGGTAATTCCATTCGCGGCTGTAACAGTCCCCGTTGTGGCAATTTCTCCGCCACTGGAGGTTAATTTCCTCGCGCCCGTTCCTGCCAGCGTTACGGTTCCATTATAAGTTTGATTTCCCGTGGTGGTAATATCCGCTCCTATCACACTGGCTCCTGTCACAGTAACACTAGCAATAGGCCTGGAAGGATCACCACCCACCGCCCCGTCAAATTGAACATTCACAGCTGTTATCGTTAAATTACGCCCAGTGCTATTGTCACTATCAACTGTATCTTTAAAATTAATCGCATTTCCCGTAAAAGTTACATCATCGCCTAACGTTACAGTTCCGTTATAAGTTTGATCTCCAGCGGTGGTAATATTCGCGTTTATTACGCTCAGTCCGGTCACGCTGACGCTGGCTATTTGATTAACGCCGCCCGCTTCACCGTCAAATTGAACAGTTGCGGCTATTATTGTTAAAGCGCGTTCAGTACTGTCGCTGTCAACCGTACTCTCAAAATGAATTTTGTCACCCTTTAAAATTACAGCGCTGCCTAACGTTACAACTCCGGCGTATGTTTGATCTCCTGTGGTGGTAATGTTCGCGCTTATCGTACCGGCTCCGCCAACTTTTAATTCCGCTACATTACTCACTTCACCGCTAAACTCAGCCGTTCCTGTTACTGTCAAATTTGTTACATTATTTACCGCTTCGTTAAATTGCGCGTTTCCGGTTATTTTAAAAGAATTATTATTACCGTCTATCTCGCCAAGTTCTACTAATCCGGAAATTGACGTTAATTCCACATCATCGCCTAATATTACAATTCCGTTATAAGTTTGATTCCCGGTTGTAGTAATATCCTTATTTATTGCGGTATTTCCATTTACAATTAATTCCTCTACATTACTCACATCGCCGTAAAATTCCGCCGCTCCTGTTACTGTTAAATATGTTACATCATTTACCGCTTCGTTAAATATTACATTTCCTGTTAGCGTAAAAAGATTACCGCCGCCATTAACGGCGTTTAATTTAATATTTGCGGCGGTTATGCTGTTTTCTGTTCCATCCAGCATTAATGAGGCGGCCGCATTATCAAAATCGCCAACTGTAATTTTTACTTCTGCGTCAACAAATTTTACGCCACCGGTTCCCGGCTCAAGACTCAGGCTTGAAGATTCATAAACACCGTGAATTTCTATTGTTCCCGAACCTATAACCTTGAAAGCAACCGAAGGGGCGGCGATGCCAACATCAATGATATAAATATTATATGGTGAAACTACAGTAAATGAAACGCCGTCTATTACATTATTAACGGCATTAGTAAAATCAATAAATGTATAATCAGCCGGATTATAAGGGCCAAAAATATTGCTAAAATTAGGCGGCGCGGAACCGTTATAATAAACCAAATGCTTACTGATAATATTTTGCGTAATATGCTGATGCCAACGGGCGCCATCAACAACGCTATAGGTATCTGTCCATTGGTTATTTAATACTAAACAAAGCTGTCCCCCTGGTCCTCCTGGAATAATTGAACCTGAGGTTGTTGCCGTTACGGCAAATGTATCCGCTTCTATATAAATCGCCGCGTTTAAACCTTCATTTCCGTGGTTTAACAAATCTATTTCTATTTCATCAACTGTTACGGCGCCGGAGGCTATTGCTATTAGCTGATTAGCGGTTATTTTTCCGCTAACGGTTATATCCCCGCTGGCTTCAAGTTTTACAACGCCTGTAACAGTTATTCCTCCAATCCCAATAGTTATATTGCCATCGGCTTCAAGAGTAATATCACCGCCTGAGTTAATAACGTCAACTATAAGGTCTCCGTTTGTCACCGTTATCGTTACATTATTACCGCTAACTACGCTTATACCTGCCACATCAAGATCACCGTTATTTGCAAACTCTACCGCGTCGCCAGCTCCGGTTATTTCCAGTATCACTACTTCATTGGCTTCTGTCAGCGTTATCGCTCCTGCCGCGTCCAATGATAACGTTCCCGAAGTTTCTATTATCGCGCTTTGTGTTATTCCTCCGGTTGTTACTGTTATCGTTACGTCATTATTGCCAACTCCGCTTATGCCTGCCACTTCAAGAGCGACGTTATTTGCAAACTGTACCGTCCCGCCGGCTCCGGTTATTTCCAACTCTGCAACTTCATTAGCTTCTGTCAGCGTTATCGCTCCTGCCGCGTCCAGTATTAGTTTATCTCCGGTTATTATCCCGCCGGTAGTCTGCGTTATATTCGAATCGCTTTTAAGATTTCCCGTACCTGTAATGTCAATAGTTCCGCCTGTTTGTGTTATGTTTCCAGCTTCTATAGTGCCGCCTGTTAAATTAATATTGCCATCATCCTGAGTAAAAATCCCTGTTACCGTTAAAACGCTGCTGCTATCAATATCAAGATTTCCGCTTATAAAATTTAATGTGTCTACCGTAAGCAAAGAGTTGGTTAATTCAAAACTTGCGTTGTCAATCTCTAATGTGGCTACCGTAAGTAGAGAAGCGTCAAAGTTAAGAACGTTTGCGTTGTTTTTAATTTTTAATGTGTCTACTGTAAGCGAAAAACCGCCTAAATCAAGGTCTGCGCCGTCAATTTCAAGGCTGCCTAAAGCATAGGGAACATCATCTGTAAGAGTAACGCTAGCGCCGCTGCCTATTATTACATTATCATTTGTATCGTTCTCACCAGGACAATCAGTAGTGGGTGAACCGCTTTCTTCCCAGTTAAGCGGATTATTCCAATCATCATCCAAAACCCCTCCAGTCCAAGTATAATCACCTCCCCAAACTCCGGCGCAGAGGAAAATAAAAAGCAGCGTAAAAAATCCGGTTTTCTTCATTAATATTGCGTTAAATTCCCCTTCCTTTTTAATTATACTTTAATTAACGGGATAAAACTACGTTCTATAAAATGGTTTACTCAGTGGCAATAATGCGGTAAATTAGGTTAAAGGAGAAACCATGAAAGTTTTATTTATAGGCGGAACAGGCACTATTTCAAGCGCGATCACAAGACGGGCGGCTCAGTTGGGGTGGGAGCTTTATCTGCTTAACAGGGGAAACCGCAAGAGCGAATTTAAAGATTTGGAAATTAAACATATCGCCTGCGATATCAGGGTGGAAGAAGCGCCCGTTATCCGCGAAAAACTGGAAAAGGCGGTAGGAAAGGGAAACAAGTTCGATGTCGCCGCCGACTTTTTCGCCTTTGTTCCCGAACATGTGCAAAAAGACTTCGACATTTTAAACGGGCTTTGCAAACAGTACATTTTTATCTCCTCCGCGTCCGCGTATCAAAAACCGCTTTCATCATACCTTATTACCGAAAGCACTCCGCTCGCGAACCCGTTATGGCGCTATTCAAGAGATAAAATCGCCTGCGAAGAATTTTTAACGCAAAAATACCGCGACGTTGGTTTTCCCATAACCATTGTCCGTCCCAGCCACACTTACGACGACAGGAGCGTCCCTCTTGGCGTTCACGGTTCCAAAGGCAGTTGGCAGGTGTTAAAACGAATGTTAGACGGCAAACCTGTCATTATTCACGGCGACGGCACCAGCCTGTGGACACTGACTCACAACAGCGATTTTGCCCGCGCCTTTGTCCGCATAATGGGAAATATCCACGCTGTCGGAGAAGCAATAAATATCACTTCCGACGAAAGCCTAACATGGAATCAGATTTATCAAATTATAGCCGACGCGCTGAACGTCCCATTAAAGGCCGTTCATGTCTCAAGCGAATTTCTGGAAGACTTATCGCAGGGGCGTTACGATTTTAAAGGAGGCCTTTTAGGAGATAAAGCCAATTCCGTAGTTTTTGACAATACCAAACTAAAACGGCTAGTGCCAGGTTATACCGCAAAAACGAGGGCGGACGAAGGCATAAAAATGACAGTCGCCAATGTCCTTGCCAACGCCGATTTACAGCAGGAAGACACTGAATTTGACTCATGGTGCGATAAGGTTATAGCCGCTTTAGAAACGCTAAAAAGCAAATTCACCAATTAGAAATAGGTTTAGCGGCGGCGGTCGCATCGCCTTTCTTGGGCAGGTTCTTTTTGTGTTCCTTCATGGCTAAAACTGCGATAAATATAAACATCCCAAGCATAATAACTATGGATAAAATTATGGGAAGTAAATTGTTTTTCTTTTCCTTTACCGGAGGCGGAGCGCCCACAATTAACGTAGACGGATCGACAGGCACTTTATCGTCGGAAACAACAATTATAATGCAGATAATTAAGGCGATAAACATGAGCGCTATTGCGCCAAGACTCGCCAAACGTATAACAAAGCTTGATTTTTTATCGACTGCCAGATAAATCATAGCCGCCAGAATTATTACGCCAATTATAATACCGACTAAAATCATACTTAATTTTCGGCTTATTTTGACTTGCTTTATATCAATTAATATGTTATCATACGATTATTCTAAGAAAAAGCGAGGTTTAATATGGCTCATAAAATCAGTGACGCCTGCGTAAGTTGCGGATCATGCGTTAGTGAATGTCCGATGGAAGCAATTGCTGAAAAAGATGGTCAATACCAGATTGATCCGGACAAATGCTCCGATTGCGGAACCTGCGTCAGCGCGTGCCCTACAGAAGCAATTTCCGCAGAGTAAGGTTTGTCAAAATCGTTCACTGGCAAGGGCGTATCCCTTGCCTTTTTTTTAATATTCTTAAATCTGCCTGTTTTTAGTCAGGATTTCCCCGTAATAAAGCGGCTTGACCCGGGCGATACCGGCTTTAAACAGTATATCAGCGATGTCGAGGGCAACAGGAGGCGCGTTTTTAACACAAAAAACCGCCTTCCACCCGAAGAAACGGCGCAATATTTGACAATTTATCAATACACAACCCGCGAGGATGATAATATTTTCTCCCTTTCGGCGCGTTTGAATATGCCGTATTCGGCATTGGCAAGTTTAAACAGTCTTGAAAGCCCAGCGTCTTTAGAAACTGGAAAAACCTTGCTGCTTCCATCCTGCCCGGGAATCTTTATTCCGTCGAACTTGCAGACAGATTTGGAAAAAATTACAGGGGCGGCAAGGCAGAACAACAAGGGGGGAGTTGAAATAAAAATCAGGAGTTTGGGAAAACAGGAAACTTTTTTATTTTTTCCCGGCGCGGATTTTACCCCTACGGAGAGGGCGTTTTTTCTTAACTCCGGATTCAGGTTTCCGTTACGGCAGTACCGCGTAACAAGCCGTTACGGCATCAGGGAGGACCCGATAACGGGCCGTATGTCGATGCATCAGGGGATAGACTTTGCCGCGCCGGAAGGAACCGAGGTTTTTGCCGCGGCGGACGGCGTTGTAACGGCGGCGGGATTTGATCCTGTTTACGGAAATTATATTATTATTAGCCATAGTAATAATTGGAAAAGCCTATACGGACACTTACAATCTATAGAAACGGTATTGCGAACAGACGTAAAATCAGGTAACCTTATAGGCAGAGTTGGATCGACAGGCCAATCCACAGGACCGCATCTTCATTTTGAACTGCGGCAGGACGGAAAAGCGTTTGACCCGGCAGGAAGGCTCCGTCCCTGAGTATTGGGTAAAAAACGGAAGGTGTATGCCCAAGTCTAAAATTACTCTCGCGATTATCTTGTTCTTCTCATGTTTAAAGTTGCAGGCGGAATCTTTTCGCGCCGTTATTGAGGGCATTGTCGAAGTATCTCCCGGTTCGGCGGATAACGCCATTACCATTGGAATTAACAGCGCGGTAATAATCAATCTGGGAGCGGAGACGCGTTTTTTAAGGGGCGTTGAAATTGAAATTACCGCTCCCCAGAGTTGGCTGCCGTACCGCGGTTCTCTTGGCATGTACATCTACAACAACATTAATCCGCAGACGGCGGACGGGATAGCCGACATGGACGGCAGACGGATAGCCTTTGAACCTCTTCCGTCAAGATTAAGGATTATCTACCAAATCCCGATACGCCAACAGCATGGGCTTAGAACGACTACATCGGCAACCGTCCCTACAGGCGTTATACAACCGTCTTCATTTCCAATTATTTTCAGGCTGATGCAAGTCTCCAAAGGGTTGCCCGACGAGTTTGAAAATATGTCATTCAACTTTACCGCAAGACCCATTTTAAGCGATGAAGGGGCGGTCAGACTAATCCCCCGCTACCCCGCCCAACTAAAAAACAAGCCCTTTACAGTCCTAATTGACGACGTTGTAATACCCAACATTTCCGAACAGATACTTTTACGCGAAGGCGAGCATCATCTTGTCATTCTTTCAGAAGATTACCGCAACGAAAGCCGCCGCTTTGTAGTAGAAAGGGCGAAAATCGTCGATTTAACCATAGAATTGCAGGACCCCACCCCAATTATCGTCTTTGAAGCCCCTCAAAACGCCCAAATTTACCTTGACAACACCCTAATCCCTCGTGGCCGCGAATCCGTCACAGTAGACCCAGGCCAGCACGAGGTAAAGTTCCAAGTAGGCGACTATACTTTGACAAGGACGCTTAATATCCAACGCGGCAAAACCTACCGTGTCTCTTTAGCGGTAGACCTTACTATTCAAGAAGAAGAATAAATATTAACAAAAGACCTCTCGCAGAGGCGCAAAGGGCGCAAAGTTTATGTCCGAAAGCTCATCTTTGATCAAGATATATAATCTTGACGACAAAGCTTGAAGGAAAAACGACGATCCTGCGAACAACAACTTCGCGCCTTTGCGCCTCTGCGAGAGATTTTTGGGGCAAATTTCCTAAAAAATATTATTCATGAAAACTAGGCTCTTGTCCGATACTTTTAATGTCGGGATTGTAGTTCCCCTCCCAAATCACTATGATTCCGATATGCCTCAAGGGGCATGGAGCTGTTCGAAACACAAATCGGACAGCTCTTTTTTATATAGAATAAATCAATAAATAGTTATATAATGCCTCATGCAGGAAAAACAGACTGAAACCGAAATTCAAGTTAAATTTAAGCCTATTTTTGGCATACGCCCCGGCGTGTATCTTACGGCTTTATACTCATTTATTCTGCTTTTAATACTCTTTTTCCTGCTTTTGTATCCCGGTTTAAAAAATCCGGGGGCGGTTTTAATCGTAAAAACAGAGCCTGCGGGCGCGGCTGTCAGAATTGACGGTGTTTACAGGGGAGTCTCTGGGAGCAAAATCCCCGTTTCAAAGGGAACTCACACCATAGAGGCAGTTATGCCGGGCTTTGAAAGCCAAAGCGCTATTCATGAAATCCCTGCCCGTTACTTTTTATCGCTTTTTTTCCCTCTGCGCTACAAAGTCGAGTTTACCTTAAATACTCAGGATCCCGCCGCCGCGTTTGCCTATTATGCCGCAGATTACGCCACATGGACATTCGCTGGAGAACCTACCGCCTCATGGCAGATACCTATGAGCCTCTCGGAAGGCGCTTACCGCGCGGGATACGCTAATAAATCAAATGACGATATGCGGCAGATTTTACTTGCCGCCTCCGGTTTTGCCGTCACAAAAGCCGCTATTCGCGACCTTGTCCGCGCTAAAATACTTTTAGATAACCGCGGCAACGCGCCCTCCCCAGTCGCGCTTGTAAACTCAATTTCAGGCATATTCGCGTTTTTATCGGAAAACCCGGGCGCGGCAAAATGGCTTTCTCAGGTACTGCCAAGAGAACAGGCCTCCGTTATTGAGGCATCCAAGTGGTTTAAAAAACAATCCGCAGTACCGGCAATACCGCAAACAGGCGCTGTTATAGGAAGCCAAAGGCTGGCGGGAATAAATTTTATAAGATTTTCATCGAGTTTTATGATCAGCGAAAACCCGGTATCAAGGTCATTATTTGAAACATTCCTTGACGAAAACCCGCAGTGGAAAGAACAGCAGATCGATTATTATCCTCAGGAAATTTCAAGTTATCCATGGGAAATCGATAAAAATATCATTACAGGCGTTACTTGGTACGCTACTCAAGGCTTTTGCGAGTGGATGGCGTTAAGACTGCCGCAGGACATGGAAGTAAGGCTTCCTACGGAAGAAGAATGGTCAATTGCCGCACAAAGCATTGGCAACATGAAAAATGTCGGGTGGGAATGGTGCTGCGACCCGTATTCCCCGCTTCAAATTGCAGCCGCGTCACATCAGGCAAAACAACTTGTCGGCTCCCCTGAACGTTTACTGCGCGGCAGGCAAACGGCAAATTCGGCGGAAACAAGGGCTTCCCTGCCCCCCGATCTGTCCTCTCCAATCGTAACATTCCGCTTATTAATTGCTCCGGCAATGAAAGAGTGACTCATGGGTGAGGGCGTAAAAATCATCGCGCTTAACCGTAAGGCGCGGCACGATTATTCGATTGATGAAACTTATGAGTGCGGAATTGAGCTTTTTGGGACGGAGGTAAAATCGTTCCGAGACGGAAAAATTTCATTCCCCGATTCGTGGGCGGAAGTGGTAAACGGCGAAGTTTGGCTGCGCTCACTGATAGTCGCGGAAAATCCCTTTTCATCGATTTTTAACCATGAGCCGGACAGAAAAAAGCGTTTGCTTTTGCATAAAGAGGAAATAAAAAGGATCAATCGGAAGGTGGAAGAAAAGGGCTATACCCTTATCCCGCTGTCGTTTTATTTTAAAAAAAGCAGGGTAAAAGTGGAATTAGGGCTGTGTAAAGGGAAAAAAGCCTATGATAAAAGGGCGGGAATCCGCGAAAAAGACCTAAAACGCGAAATTGCCCGTGAATTCAGGCGAGGACTCCAATAATTGTCGTTATCTGGACTTTGATTCTATAATTTCCAGCATAAAAAGAAAGGCAAAAACCAACAAACCAGCGAAAAGAGCCGCTATTTTAATGCTTTTGTCGGAAATAAAATCAGGATTTGAAGCAATATATACATTTCCTGCCGTTACAGGGTCATTTTTCATGTTTCCAAGACCGACAATTCGGACAAAACGTTCATCCGCCTGTCCATACCCCATAAGACGGGCATGAACCATCAGGGTATCCTGATCGTATTGCAGGTTAAACCTCGTCCTTTCCAAATCCTCATTTATATTTCCCAAATCTTTGATATTTTCAAGCTGCCGATCCCTCTCGGCTAAAAGATAATTATACGCCGGGAGGCCCGAATGTCCGCCTATTAACGAAAAAAGCGTATAAACGGCAATAGCCGTCCAAATTCCTATGAGATATTTAAATATCTTCATGGTTCGATTTACGGTTGTTTTTCCCTTATTCTTTAAACTTTCTTCGATTAAAACACTTTTCATTAAAAAATAAATCTATTTAAAACCAGCATTGACAACGCTATTTCCATAGGTTAATCTATAAGTTGATATAGGCTATTGAAAATGGGAAAAAGTACCGATAATTGACCATAAGTGTTAATTTAGGGAGCGGTTCATGGCGAGAAATAAAAAACCTTCGATATACTCTGATCGCGCGAATATCGGCAGCGCGGAAGAACTTGACGAATACGGCGTATGGGTAAAAGGCGAACCACAAATTCTTTCTGCGGATGAAAAAACAGGCTTAACCTCCGATCTTGATGATTTTGCGTTACCGGCTGCGGATGATTCTTCAGGCGATGAATCATTATCTATTGACGATGCGGTATTTGACATTGACGACGCCTCAGGACCTTCCAAATCTGAAAAAATAGAATTTCCGGATGATAACATAGAGCTTGATGTTGACGATAACCCGTTAGCCTCTCAGACGGATCTTGCGGATCTTAACATGCCTTCCGATGAAGAGCTTGGCATGCCCGCAGTAACTGAAAATATTGAGATCGAAGACGCTTCTTTTGATGAATTTGAAGCCCCGACAAGCGAAAAGGTAACAGTTGAAACCGAAAACAGCGCTCCTGAAGAAAATGATTTAACAACGGAAGAACTTAGCGGTGAAACTGCGGACAGTGAAACTTTAAATATTGATGAATTCGACAGCGGCGCGGCAGACGGCGTCACAGACGGCGTCATAGACGGCGCAGTTACAGCTAACGATGAATTCGAGGCTGAAGATATAACCCTCCCGACGGTAAAATCAATTGAAAACAATATTACCTCAGTTCAAAATGACTTCAACGCCGACCAGTCTGGAGACGGAGGAATATCAACCCAGCTTCTTCAAAAAATCGCTTCGGAACTTTCATCTATCAGAAGCGAACTTACAGAACTTAAAAAAGAATTTGCCAATATCCGCGCTTTGCCGCAGGAAGAAGAAAAACACGCGGAAGGCGGCGGTTTTTTCTCTGATGACGATGATGAAGCCATCGCGCTTACAGGCGACGAACTTAACAACATACTAACTAGTGGCGGCACTACGGAAGAGGGAGTGCCTGAAACAATCGACGATGAAGAGGATGAGGCAATCGCTCTTACGGGCGATGAGCTTGACAATATCCTCAACTCGGCGGATTTCACCGAAGAATCGGGAACCGAAGAAACTCCCGAAAATGAATTTCCCGTTGACGATAATCCCACGGCCAGCGAAGCCGCTCCCGATAATGCCAATTCAGAGCTTGAAGATATTGATATAGATATTGATATTACTCCTGATGAAATTGCGGACGCAAATCTTGCCGCTGATACTTTACCTGACTTGTCGGAAGGAGACACGCCAGCCGAGGACTCCGCACTTGCCGCAGACGATTTAGCGTTACCTGAAACTGACACGGCGACCGAGGACTCCGCACTTGCCGCAGATGATCTAGCGTTACCCGAAACTGACGCGGCGACCGAAGACGTATCCCTTGCCGCAGACGATTTAGCGTTACCCGAAACTGACGCGGCAACCGAAGACGTTTCCCTTACCGCCGATGATTTAGCGTTGCCCGAAACTGACGCGGCGACCGAGGATGTTTCCCTTACCGCCGACGATTTAGCATTACCTGAGAGTGACACGGCGACCGAAGACGTATCCCTTGCCGCAGACGATTTAGCGTTGCCCGAAACTGACGCGGCGACCGAGGATGTTTCCCTTACCGCCGACGATTTAGCGTTACCTGAGAGTGACACGGCGACCGAAGACGTATCCCTTGCCGCAGACGATTTAGCGTTACCTGAGAGTGACACGGCGACCGAAGACGTATCCCTTGCCGCAGACGATTTAGCGTTACCTGAAAGTGACGTGGCAATCGAAGACTCCCTTGTCATGGATGATTTACCTGACTTGGCAGAAGGCGGCGCGGCAGCCGAAGACTCATCTCTTACTATTGATGATCTTCCCGACTTGTCTGATAGCGGAGCGTCAATCGAAGACACATCCCTTGCCACTGATGATCTTCCCGACTTGACGGAGGGCGGCGCAACAACCGAAGACACGTCCCTTGCCGCCGATGATTTTGCCGATCTTTCAAGCGACGAGCCGTTAACCATTGATGAAGAACCCGCGAAAAGCGACGAACTTGACATACTCCGCGAAGAAGGCGCTCCTATCCCAATTACTGAAACGCCGGAAAACAGCTCATATCTTGAAGAAGGCGGTGATTTAGATCTGTCGGACGCGGTAATTGACGAACCGGAATTATCGGCGGAAGGCATTAACGATGAACTGACAGAACCTACTCTGGACGGAGACGATTTTAACCTTGATTCATTTGATGATCTGTCAATTGATTCCGAGTTAGACTTGGATAGCGGCCCCTCTTTAGCAGACGATACTGAATCAACAGATGAAGAAGCGATTGAACCCGCGCAAGAAATTCCGGAAGATTCATTGGATACGGAAAGCCTGAATAAAGCTGTTGATAATGTAATTACTGAAAGTAATTTTGATAACGAACTTGAAGAACCTGTCGTTTTTGACGATTTTCAAGATTTTTCAGCCGACAATTTTGACAATGTAATGGAACCTGAACCTCCGGCAAAAGCGGCTCCCGTTAAACAGCCTGCCGCTCCAAAAGCTCCCGCTCCTGTTCAACAACAAGCGGCTCCCCCGCCTCAACCAGCGTACACTCCGCAACCTGCACCGCAACCCGCGCCACAAATGGCTGCTCCAATAATAATGCAGGCGCCTGCGCCGCAACCAGCCGCGTTGCCTACAGGCGGGAAAGATCAATTTTCAATTCCTTCGGGCTTGCGGTCTGAGCTTAGAAACATCCTCAGTTACATGGATCAGCTTCTTGAATCGCTACCGGAAGAAAAAATCGAAGAGTTCGCTAAATCAGAATACTTCGATTCCTACAAAAAACTCTTTAAGGATTTGGGGTTGGTATAATCGCCGATTTATCCGAACATGGCGCATGGCTTCATTCGCGTTACAATCCGCAGGCGGAAGCCTTGCGCTACATTGACTCCCTAAATCTAAACGACGCGATAGAATGTTTTATTTTAATTGAGCCGGGTCTTGGCTACATTATTCCAGTATTACAGGAAAGATTTAAAAAAAGCAAAATACTGGTTCTACACGCGGAAAGCTTTCCGCAAGCGGATTACTATACGCAAGCGGATTACTATCCGCAATCTTCTTCCGCGCAAGTGCATACCCTAACCGGTGTTGATACCGCGAAAACAATTGAGTTTTTAGAAACCCATATTCGTGAAATTAACATCGACCGTATTCGCGTAATTGAATGGCGCCCCTCTTTAAACTATTACAAAGAAGCGTATGTCAAACTACTCTCTTCCGTCGCCTCTTTTTTAAAACGCGCCGACGCGGAAAAAAGAACAACGGCTACTTTTGGAAAAAGATGGATAAGGAATTTTTTTAAAAACATAGGGAATATTAAACAAACTCTTTTATACAGGCAAATGGAAATTCCGGTAATTATTACAGGCTCAGGCCCAAGCCTTGAACAAGCCATGCCAGTTATTCAAAAAGCGCGTAACAATTGCCTAATCATTGCCGCGTCTTCTTCGGTTCTCGCGCTGTCATCGGCGGGAATAACGGCGGATATTGTCATTGCCACAGACGGCGGCTGTTGGGCGTTAAAACACATATACCCCTTTTACAGAAATAAAAAAACAAGCGCTCTTGCCGTAAATTTATGCGCCGCCCTGCCTTCCCAATGCGCCGACACCGCCAAGTTGATTATAAACGACGGAAGTTTTTGGCAAAGCATTATTCTTCATGAGCTTAAATTGCCGTCTGTGATTATCCCGCAAAAAGGAACGGTAACGGCAACCGCCGTGGAACTTGCAATGCTTCTTTCAAACGGCAATATCTACCTTGCAGGTTTAGATTTTTCAAATCACGACATAAGAACGCACGCAAGACCGTACAGTTTTGACAGCCTGTTTTACGGCAGCGCAAACCGTTTTATTCCCTTTTATTCGCAAAGTTACGCGAGGGCGGGATTGCTTCACAAAGGCGGCAGCATGGGCATATACGAATCATGGTTTAAGGAGCAGTTGGAGAAGTGGCCAAAAAGAATATTTTCTATTGGCGGCAATAAAATTTTTAAGAACGGAGAGCCTGCGGCGGGTAACGGGTTAAAAAATACTGATAGTTTTTTTAGCGCGGTAAGCCATGAAAACTCAAATAATTTTTGTGAAAAAGGAATACATGCCCTGTTAAATGCGATAAAAAATTCGCAATACGCGCAAAATTTAAAACAGGAACTTAATTCCCTGCTTTTTCCGGGCGAAAATAAAGTAACGGAGAATGAATTGGAAATGGCAATAAAAGCCATTTACGCGAAGGCAGTACATGAATAACGCAAATTACTATACATTCCAAAAATCCCGTAACGGAGAGACGGTACCTGCGATTATTAACAAGGACGGCGGCTCCCTGCCTTTACATTCCATGATTGATCCGATACGCGAAGCCCAGCGTCTTGTGTCAACGATAGGCAAAACAGACTTTGTAATTTTTCTGGGACTCGGCGGCGGTTTTGCCGCCCATGCCGCTTTAGAGCTTACAACTTCAAACATAGTTATAATTGATTTTAATAAAGACGGTATAGCGGAACTTTTCGCGAACAGGGATTATTCAAAACTGCTGAATAACGGCAGAGTTAGCGTACTTATAGATTTAACCGAAGAAGAAATAAAATCTTTTGTCATAGAAAATTTTATCCCCGCTCTCTGCGGCGGCATAAAAACCTTCCCGCTAAGAACAAGAACAGAGCACGATAAATTAAAATTTGAGAAAGCCGCCGCCGCGATTCAACAGGCAATTGACGCCGTATCAGGCGATTATTCGGTTCAGTCTCATTTTGGCTTGCGCTGGTTTTCCAACATTATACGCAATATAAAAAATACGCAAACAAATAATTTTTTTGCGGAAAAAAGAGAAAACCCCATTCAAGAAGCGGCGATAGTCGCCGCAGGCCCTTCGCTGGATACTCAAATTTCTTCTCTTGCGGAATTTAAATCACGTAACGGCTTTATTATATGCGCCGACACCGCCCTTGGCGTTTTGTTACACAACAACATAGTAGTGGACGCTGTAGTATCAATTGACTGCCAGCACATAAGTTATTATCACTTTATGGGCATTATTAACCAAAACGGCAAAAAGATTCCCCTAATCCTTGACATCGCAAGCCCTCCCCTACTCTGCGGTTTATCCCAATTCACCCCCGTCTTTTTTTCAAGCGGCCATCCTCTTACCCGCTATTTATGCGCCCATTGGAAATATTTCCCGCAGTTGGACACATCAGGCGGAAACGTTACATACGCCGCTCTTTCCCTAGCGCAAACTCTGGGCGCAAAACACATAACGCTTTTCGGCGCTGACTTTTCCTACATTCGCAGTCAAACCTACGCGAGGGGAACGTACATCTACCCCTATTTTAACAGAAAACAAACCCGCCTCGCTCCTATGGAAGCGCAATTATCCGCTTTTCTCTACCGCGCCCCATTCCTTCCCAACGAAGACGGACAAAAAAAAGATTATTATGAGACGGCCTCTTTACGTTTCTACCGCAAAAAACTAGAAGAAAAAGCCGCAACAATGGACGCGGAAATAAAAAGCGAACCGGGACTTGGAGCGCCTATCAATTTAAACTACGCGCGTAAAAACGCGAATGTACAAAGAGCGATTTACAAAGAAAATAAAACAACAATGAGCGGAACAGCCTTTTTGGAACAATACCGCAAAGACATAGCCGCCCTGCCAACCCCAAACGAAACCGGCAATTATTTAAACAAACTAAATGAAAAAGAAAAACAAATCCTCACCACGCTTCTGCCAACAGCCGCCGCCCTTAAACACCGTAGCACAAACAATAAAACAACCGCAGAACTAATCGAATCGACAAAATATCATTGTATTAAACAAATAGATAAAATACTCGTAGATTCACGATAAAATAACGGACAAAACCCCCTGATCCCCCTTTGTGTCCTTCTCTTCCTTTGTGATCTTTGTGTGAACTCTTTAGAAAATTATTTTAACTGTGAAATAAAATTATTCTCCGCGTTTTGAATTAAGGAAATAGTCCTTGAAAAAACAGGAATAAAATCTTTTGGATCATTTAAGAGCAATTCAGCGGTAATGGAGACAACTTTTCTGTCTGCGGAAAAGTAAACCTTTACGACTTTTGAACACCTGTTTGAATAATTTACGGCGTTAAGAGCATCCTCCGTGGAAATGGTATCCATCTTAAACCCCATATAAACTTGGAAAAACTGAGGATCATTCTCATCTACGATTATAAAATAACTATTTCCTGACACTTTAAAAAGAATATCGCCGTCTTTGTCAATTGAAGGATTATATCCTTCCTTACACAGATACTCAAAATAAATGATTTGTAATTCTGCTTTTGTCAATTGCTGTTGTGATACAGCCGGAAAAACAAAAATTCCTCCAAAAATAAAAATAGCCAGAAAAATTTTGCCTATTTTTGCCATACACAACTCCTAAAATATTAAAAATATTTATTATTTCTATATATAAGTATATATCTAATTGCGTATTTGTCAAGACATTATTCGCAAAGAAATTCACACAAAGGACACAAAGTAAGAGAAGAACACAAAGAAGAGGAATAAGAGGTTTTTGTCCGTTATCTTATCGTGAAGCCCACGCTTAGACTTCGGACAACAACATCTTCTTCCCCTTTGTGATCTTTGTTTCTTTGTGTTCTTTGTGTGAGGCTTTTTCTCATAAGAGCGTTATGTGAAATTTTGTAAGTTTTTAACAAACTTATTTTAATTTTTTAGTTATCTTCTTATAACATGCAAAAATCTATTTTATCTTCTTCCGTAAATTATTATCTTAATATTCATAGGAGATATATAAATGAAAAAAATCATTGTGATTCTTATCATTCTATTGACAGTAGCAGGAGCGCTGTCAGCGGATCCCATCTATCTGGGGAATTTCCCCTTAGGGCAATGGCTGGATGCCAACTACGACGCAGTATGGGATTTCACATCAAACAACATCAGAATCTTGAGTACTGACGGAAGAGTTTTGTACGACTTTTCCGACAAAACAATTCAAGATTTTAAGGTTACCATGGAAGGAACCCAACCCGCCATTTCCTTCACCTGTCCCGAGGCCGGAAGATCGTATAAATTCTTGAAGCCTTTGCTCAACGACGATTTGAACATGCGTATCAACAGGTATAACCGCGCAGAATACTCAGTAACAATGAGAAAACAGTAACCTTAAAAGTTTTAACGGCTGCCTGACCGCTGTGGTCAGACAGCCATTTTTTTTGTTGGCTGCGTGGAAATTTATTCGAAAAAGTTCACACTAAGATCACGAAGGTACAAAGAACACAAAGAGAATACTCCCTCTCTTTCTTCATTTTTCTCTCTTCTTTTTTCTTTTGTTTACCTCTGTCCCCCCATCTCCGACCCGTCTCTTGTCCGCAGAATGGGATGGCGCATACCAGTCGTGGTGGTGAAAATCCAGTCTTTGTCTAAAAAACCAAGCCCTCTCCAAAAAGCCGGGTCGCGGAATTTGTCTTCGTAGGTGCTTATGCCGTCTTTTGTGGCGGCTCCGGTCGAAGACGGGGTAACAGCAGTCCATGCCGCGCCGTTGGCCGTGCGACTTGAGAGCGTCATATCACCGTTAGCGTAGTTGATAGATGAAGTACTACTTGCCATAGTCCCGCAGACCCGCCCGATGTTAGGTTGAGCGGCGGGACAAGTAACCCTGACGTTTGTGCAAAGAGCAACACAATTTTTTATACCGCCCCCACCATTATAAGAGCCCAAAAGACCCCCTGTTCCTCCATTATTATTCTGAACGGTTAGTGCGCCTGTAGAAAAGTTATTATTAAAAGCTCCCGTACCTAAACCTAATAAACCTCCCACAAGAAAGTATTCACTTGATACGACAAACACATTTCCCAGAGAGTAACAGTTTTCGATGGTTTTAGTCACTTGATAACCAGCAAACCCCCCTGCACCACCGGTACCTTTTGATGACACACTCACATTTCCCGTTGAAAAACAGTTTTTAGTAATTCCCTCCGAGTTTCCTATAAAACCACCGACAAGAACATATGAACTAGAAATTAAATTTATATCACCTTTTGAATAACAGTATGAAATGTCGTTATATGAATGGCCGATAAAACCTCCTATACAAAAGACAGAATCACTATCAATTATTAAGCTTGCATCTATTGTTAGATGGTTTTCAGAATAACAGTT
Source organism: Treponema sp. R8-4-B8 (assembly GCF_054786175.1). Lineage (NCBI taxonomy): Bacteria > Pseudomonadati > Spirochaetota > Spirochaetia > Treponematales > Treponemataceae > Treponema > Treponema sp. R8-4-B8. Next base: position 36,059 of record NZ_BDHE01000489.1, on the reverse strand, counting down.
ATCAATATTTCCATTATAAAAAATGCCTACAAAACCCCCAATACTTTTTTCCGAATCTTTGATATATGTGTTTTCAAATGTTCCAACAACAGTAGAACAATTTTTTATTATGGCAGGAATATAAAAATAAAATTCATCTCCTCCTGCTTCTTCCATTACTGCTAGACGATATCCAATTATCCCAAAGGCACCTCCAATACTGAGGTCTCCAGATTTTGAATATACAATAATGTTCCCTTGCCGGTAATGGGAATCATTCAGTTCAGCATCGTAAATATAGCCCACAAGCCCTCCCAAGTTAAGACCTTGATCATACTCAAATTGTAATTCCCCATTCAAAAACATTCCAGCTTTACGAGCTTCGGCATTAACATTAATACTTCCCACAACCGTTACTTTTTCAACATTTACTTTTATGTCATTATTTGCTATTTTGTCACCCATAATAATTCCCGCAATACCACCCATGTAAACTGAGCTACCTTCACCCAAAGTTTCACTACTGTAGGGGTGTTCCACTGTAAGATCAAGCCCGCCGTAGGCGTTTAGTATGCTTGCCGAGTCTTTCATTCTCCCCGCGAAGCCCCCAACTTCCATATCATTGTCAGTGTCTACCTCAACTGAAAAACTGCCCAAAACCAGCGTGTTTTCCAAATTCGCCGTACCCGACATAATGCCGGCTATACCGCCGAAATGGGTCATGCCGGAACGGGTTATTTCGCATGAATACCGCACTGTAAGGTCGCGGATAAAACCGCCCGACGCTTCGCCGAACAGCCCCATATTGGCGGGTCCGGTGGGCGCAACTTTGATGCCGCTAATGTTTTCGTTATCTCTAACGGTATCAATAATGCTAACCGTATGCCCGTTGCCGTAGAACTTTCCGGTAAAGTTTCCCGCAACAGGCGTCCAGCCTGACAGAGTTACGTCTTCGGTAAGGACAAAGTTATTTTCGCTGCCGGCGGCAAGCGCCGCCTCAAAATTAGATTGGGTCAGGATAACGGTGTTGCCCTGCGTAACAGTCATGCCCTCGATATTCCAGACAAAAAGCGTCTGCGCTTCCGCCTTGCCCGCGGCGTTATACGCAACCACGCTGATTTCGTATCTCTGGACATTGCTTACCGCCTGCCCGTTACTCACGCCAGATTTGTTTATGACCGGAACAGAAAAACTGTGAGAGCTTTTACTGTGCGAATCCCTGACATCCACGGTAGTCACAACGCCGTTCACGGACACATAAGCGCCAATCATCCCCTGCGGGATATACCAGCTTGCCGTTATCAAATTTCCGGCGAGGTCGCAAACCGCCTGAAGACCGGTAACAGGATAAATGTACGCCGTCGAATACTTTACAATGAGGCTGGTGTCCTTCCAGTCGGACACGTTCCCCATGCTGTCTTCAAACTTCACGTACACGCTATAGCCGCCCGAAGCCGTTAAGTCGCTTATGCTTTCGGGGCTCCATGTCTTGTTCAGCGTCAGCCCGTCATACACGTTGAGCTTTTCGCTTGTTTTTTTCACCGACTGATTATCTTCCCCGATACGGGCATACCAGTACAGGACGCGCGCCTCGTCCATCGTCCACGGAAGCCCCCACGCCTGCGCCGCCCTAATGCCACCCTGCGACCCGTTGTCCGCGAGGTTTTCAAGCCCGTCCACCGTCAGGATTACTTCCGCGCCCGCGCCATACACGTGGACGGTTTTATTTCCTACCGTATCAAACGAGGACGGATCGTTCAGCTTCGCGTTAAGATTACTTACGTCTAAGTCGGGGGCCAAGAGGTCCATCACGACCGTAACATACTGCCCTTCCGAGACCGCCTCATTAACCTGCAACGGATACACGGGGGAGTCGGCGTCGTCATACCACGGCAATATTAAAATTTGAATAATGCCCGACCTGTCCGTCTGCAAAGCGTAGGTAAACGTGTACACGCCGCCCGACAGGGTAAAGTCCGTACATTCCTTATCAAGTGACGATTGAATGGAAGGGCCGCCGCTCAGATTATACGCCATTCTCTCGACGACCTTTATTTTGTTCGGCACGGAAGGCGCACCCTCAGGCGGATTCACGGAGAATTTAAGATATGCGGTTTTCTTGTCGCTTTGGTTAAACCGCCTGTCTATCGAAGGGCTGTTCCACGGGTAATCGGCAGAGTCCCCAAACCAGTTCGTCCCGTTCCTGCTAGCCGTGATGTATTCGGCGCGGTACGCCTTTTGCGCCTCCCTTGAATCTGTTTGGTAGCTGATAACCTCAGCCTGCGCCATCGCCACCCCGTTTGAATTTTGCACCCCCGGCCCCACTGTCACGGTGATCGACAGCAGGGCAAGCTCGCTCGCAGTTTCCTCTATCGGCGTAAGCGTCATGCGGTTAGCCGCCGGAAACCCAACCGTAAAATAAGCCGACAAATCCCCGTCCCCGTTGAACGGCTGCCCGCGCGCGCTGTTCCCCACGTTGCTCGCGTATATGCCCGTAACTGTGACGGTTTCACCTAACACCGCCGTTTCGGGTTTTATATTCATGTTGAACCAGACGTTTACAATCTGATTAAACGGGAACGGCGTCAGTATGGGGTTAAGCGGCGGGTTGGTCTGCTGTGTCAGCCGCGGCCTCGGGTCGCACCAAGGCACGAGCGTTACCGGCTCTTTAATGTTGATTGTCACCTTCGCCGTTCTAGCTCCGGTATCGCTAACGCTTTCTGTTATCGTAACCCCGTTGTCGTTGAGGGAAGAACTTTCAACCTCGCCGCTGCTTAAATTTTTGTCCAGATCAGCGTAATCGGCGGTTTTAAAGGCAAGCCATTTTTCAAAGCCGAATCCCGACAGCGGCGTAAACTCCACCCCAAACTCGTAGCCCAAGCGGGTGTCGCCGCACTTGCCTTCCCCGCTCTGAGGGCTGTTCCCCCATTCCGGAGGGAACGCCACGGTCACAGTCAGTTTCGCGGCGTTAGCCCAATCCACCTCATCACTGATTACTTGAAACAGGTCAACCTTTGGCCCGGTGAACAAATCACATGACGAAAGAAAAATGAAAAGAGAAAAAAGAAGAAAGGGAAGAGCGAGAAGAAGCGAATAGCGGGCAGTTTGCGGTGCTATGGGGTTTGTTTTCATTTTGTTGCCCCTGATATTGCTGGGAGAATGGGGGGGGGGGGGCATATTATGCACGCCGCCTAAGGCGTGTGGATGAACCACCCCCAATCGCCCCGGCGCCGAACAGCTTAACCCCGATGAACAAACTGAGGCGAGATTTATCTCGCCGTCCGCGCCGCGGTCAAAGGGAGGTATGTCACAGTTTTTAGAAATGTATTTATTAGCCATAAAATCCCTCACTCATTATGTTATTGTTTTGACTCTCTTTGAAAGGTTTATATATACTCATAATAAAATAATAACACATTTCTAATAATTGTCAAAGAGCGAAAGGCGACCTTTTTGAGTTGACAAAAAAGCCGTTTTTGTCAAAAACGGGTGACCGTCACCCTTCCCTCTCTTTGTGATCTTTGTCTCTTTGTGCTCTTCGTGAGACCTCTTCCCAAACTAAACATCAAACGCAAACGCCGCGTACCCAACAAACGAATCGGGAACTGCGCTCTTGTCGGCGTCGGCGCTTGTGGCATACGCCAATAGCCGCGCTTTTTGCAATCCCTCCACTTTGGCAAAACCCATTGCACCTAACACAGCGCCTGCGGAACATGAGGAATAATCCTCCTCAGCGCGGCGCAGAACTTCTTCGCTGTCGCCGGATTCAACTGCTTTTATAAAAGCGGCGTCGTTTACGTCGCGTACCCAGCGTAAAGCAGCCTCTCCGCTGCCCTGCGGCGAAAAGCCGTAATTCAGTCCGTAGTGGGTTAAATCCGTGGAACCAAAAACCGTTACTTTACGGTTTAATTTCGCCGCAATTCGCGATATGGTTTTTCCGCTTTCAAAAGAATCTATCGCGGCGGGAAGGCGAAGCCACAATAAATTCGCCTTGGGGAAAAAATAATGCGCCATTGGCAAAAGAACTTCTACGGTGTTATCGCGGTAAATGTCTTTCGCGCCGCCGATTTCTTTCAACAAAGCGGAGCGTAAAGCGGCGTCTATTGGCATGGAACCGAAAGGGGTTCTTACCGCGTCTTCCATGGCGAATAGGGGCGGGCTTTCCGCGCCCAAATGACCGCCTAGAATAACCACCGTCTGGGCGTCACGCTGAAGGCTTGCCGCCCCAAGAGCGGCTGTCCTGCCGCTGTAGTACCAGCCGGCGTGGGGCATAATTGCGGCGCGGCAGGAGCGTTTTACATTATCAAACTCCGATAAAAACGCGGAAACCGCTTCTCCGTCTCGGGGATACCACCCCGCGGGCAATGAATAATCTCTTATTTGCATATAAAAACTTCCGATAATTATATCAGAGAAATAATAAATATGGAAATAAAAAATAAGAAATCCGGGAATTCATCGCCCGGAGGTTCGATTATCGCCGCCCTTTGCATAGTCATTTATCTTTTCGCGTTAGTTCAAGGAGCGGTTAGAATCTATTTAAGCATAGACGAGCGCAAAATAACGGCTGAACAGGAATTTTCAAGTATTGCCGATGTCGCCTTAGCGGCAGGAAATCAGAAATTCATGGACGACAGATTCATTAAGGCTATAAATAACGCGCTTTCCCACAGCAAAAGCCTGGAAGCGTTGATAATAACGGGGCCTGACGGCGGAAACGCTTTTGAAAAAAAACCGGGATATGCCATCACATGGGTAAATAACGCGCCTAGATTTAAAAATAAATTTTATTTTTTAAACGAAAATCTTTACAAGCCGCTGGCGATTTTGGACGTGCGTAACGCGAATATCAAAGGCGTAGCCGATGCCTTTGACTATGCTGAATTTATTAAAATAATGAAAGAAACTTTATTTCTTATACTGATAGGATTCGCCGTTTCTTTCTTTACATTGCTGATACAGTCGCTGTTGGGAAAAGGCGCTAAATCAGAATCAATTTTTGTTCCCATTAAATCGGAAAAAACTTCCCGCGTAATTAAAGATTTGGAATCGACATCCGGCCCCAAGGGGCTTTATTCTTCACGAAGCGGAATTGGCTGGGAAGAATATTTAATTGACAGGCTGGATTCTGAATTGCACCGATGTTCTTCGTCAGATAAAGATTTGGCGCTTCTAATAATGGATTTTACAGATATTGGCGAAGAAAGAGTTTTCAGGCAGGCTGCCGAAGAAGCCGTCACTTTCTTTACTTCAAGAGATCTGCTTTTTGAATACGGGGAATGCGGCATTACCGTTATTCTTCCTGGAACGGGGTTTGACGCGGCGGTCGCCATGTCGGAAAATTTTTACAAGCGCATAACGGAAAGATTCCCAAAAAGCTACAGCGAGGCTTACGGCCTTTGTATCGGCTTATCCACGCGCTCGGGCAGATTGTGTAAAGCCAACCGCCTGATTCTGGAAGCTATGGAAGCGCTTAAAAAAGCAAAGAACGATCCAAAAACGTCGATAATAGCGTTTAAGAGCGATCCTGATAAATACCGCGCGTTTATTGCGTCTCAAAATTAGCCGCGTTTTTAAAGAGCTTTTCTACTTGCCATTTTGGAATCATATAAATATATTCCCTGCCGCTTACATGGGCTAATCTCCGCCCCGTTTCATCCGCGTCGCTAAAACGAATTGTAACAATACGGCCATTCCCCAATTCCAGCACAATGCTTGTTTTGTCAAACATCGGATTCGCGCTGTTCACGGAATTTTCAAAATTATCGCCTTCTACGGATAACAGTTGGCGGATATAAGCGTCTACCGCGTTTTGATCCGGGTTTGTAACGGTAATGCCGGAAATTTCCCATCTTCTGTTTTTACGTGAAAAAACCTGCGTCTCCTGCGGCCTGTAAACCGACAATCTTTGTACGGCGCTTAAAGCAACACCCCCATTCTCAGTTTCAGGAATGAGCCTTAAGTTATACCAGCTGTTAATAGGGCTTGAAATATACGACTTAATCGCGCTGTCTCCCGCGCGAACTTCGTTCTGCCCCGCTTTGCGTAAATATATTTCGCTTTTATAAGCGTCCTCATAACCGACCATTAAATCAAGAAGAACAGTCTCCCCATAAATTGTAACCCTTGAAGGTGACTGCTCCAAGCCAAAACGTTCAAGGTTGGACGCGCTCGCGGAGCGAATAGGCCACGCCGAGCGGGTTGTAAGGATTTTTAAAAAATCTTCCACCCGCAATTGCTTTGCCGGATATTCAAGCCCGTTATGTGAAACAAACCATTGTCCGCTTTTCTTTTTCAGTTCAAATTCATTATCCGCGTCTTTTATCGCTATTCTAATTGTCTTTTCGGCGGTTTTTGAATCAAGCCATGTATATAATGATGATTTAGAGCCGATATCAGAAGTAAAAATAACGCTCGCTATATATGTTAATAATAATACTCCAATCAGCGTTCCTAGAAAAATAAGGCGGTTTTTATATGTCATCGTCTTTCTCCTTTACGGATTTTAATTCAGCGTTTCTCGCCCGCGCCCTGCGTCTTGACGCGAGAAACAGGCCTGCGATAATTACCAAAAGCGGAATAAAGCCGATATTTAAAATTTGAATAATTTTTATTACGGCGGCGCGGCTTTTTGGATCCGTAATTTTATCAAAGCGGCCTGTCTGCGGCTGCCTGCTTCGTATGCCGATTATATCATCGTCATTCGCGAGCCAGTCGGCGGCGCGAAGCAGAAAATCAAGGTTGTGCCTCGCCTGAGTGGCGTTGATCATGTTAGTGGCAAAATCAGCATCCCCTACAACAATTATCCGCGACTCTTGCGCGTTTCCCGGCATATCGGGAAGTTCTTCCTCTGAGCCTTCGCGAACAGGTTTCGCGCTGCCCCTGAAAAAACTTGGGAATATTCCGCTTAAGGCCGCTCCCAGAATCTTTACGCCCTTTGTTTCATTTGCTTCCATTTCAAGCAAATAGGGTATTTCAGGGCTTGTATAAAAAGCTTCTTTCATGACCCATGCTTGCGGAGTGCTTGTAAAAAGAACATCCGCCTGAACGGAAGCAGACGGAGCTAATTCAAGCGGGCTTGCCCAGTAAAGATCAAGACCGGAAAACCCGGAACTTACAGGATGTTTAACGTTTCCGTTATCGCCCAAAACGCCAATCCAAAGCGGATAACGCGTAATCCTGTACTGGACCGCGCCGCTTTGCGTCCTTGTCTGGTACTGCAATGTTAGCGCGCTGCGGTCCAACGCGAATTCCTGCCTGATAATTACGCCGTAAGAAGAAATCATTTCGAGTAACGTCTGGTTTCTATATAGCCTTGCTTCTAAAGAACCGCTAACGGTGTCTATGAACACTCCCTCTACCGCAAAAAGAACCTTCCCCCCCTGTTGTATATATCTGTCAATACGGTAAAGCGCCCAGTCATCCATGTCTTCCGTTCCTCCAAGCACAAAGAGCGCCGGCAAATTTTCAGGAATATCTTCGCCTATGGAAAGCAAACGCATTCTATAACCGGCTTCAGCTAACGTGGCTTCCAAGTAGCCGTAATCTTCCCTTAGTTGCCGGAAACTGTCGCCTATTAATACTCCCAACAGGCGTTCAGTGTCATTTATCAAAGAGCGTATTCTTGACGTAAGATCGTATTCAAGCGTATCCGTAGATATTACCCACGGCAGAACGTCCATTCTGTCAAGGTACTCAATAACTATTCCCGAATATACGGTGACAAGACTCGCGTTATCCTGTTCCACGGTCTGCACCTGCCTCGGCTGAAGGCCAAGCTCGTCAGCCTTTGAAAGCCCTGTTTTTAACGGATCGCGCACCGTAAGGCGGATTTTTCCCCGTGAATACGCGGCGTATTCCCTTAGCGTGTCTTCAATTTCGCCGGGCGCTGGAGTAACCGTCCTAAGTTTATTTGAAAGATAATAAGTGATATTTACAGGTTCGGTTAATTCTTTACGAAGGTTACGCGAAACTTTAGAAATTGTATACGCTTTGTTTTTTGTAAGATCAATACGCAGCCATAAACGTCCGCTTACCATTAACGCGAGAATAAAAGCGATAACAGATAACGCTGTAATAATGATAACTTGTTTTTTTGTCATACTTCGCTATCTCCATTTCCTAAAAAGGATAACCCTTGTGTTGATAAATAAAAATAACGCGGCGGTTAAAATAAAAAACGCGATGTCCCTTGAATCAATTAATCCTTTGGAAAAACTATCAAAATGAAAGGTAAGCGAAAAAAAGTTAATCCCCTGTGCAAGCCACTGCGGAAGGTTAAGTACAAACGTAATGCTATTAATAAGCATTACCGCCATTAAGATGACCGCGGTGCCAAGAAACGCCCCGCCCTGGCTTTTAGAAAGGCAGGATAATAACAACCCCAAAGCGGTCGCGCTCGCGCACAGTAAAAACGCTCCAAGGTATTCGCAAAAAACAGTTCCCGCGTCAAAACTCCCCATGCTTAACAAACTCAGCGGAAGCGGTATTGTTAAAACCAGCATAACGGCAAGCATGCAAAGCGCGGAGAAAAATTTTCCCAATACAAGATCCCATTCGGTAAAAGGCATGGTCAATAGCAATTCAACAGTTCCGGTTTTTCTTTCCTCCGCCCAGCTTTTCATGGTGATCACGGGAATGACAAAAATAAAAGCTACAGGAAACAAGCCGAAATAAGGGCGCAGAGTAGCCTGATCCGTTGAGAAATACTGCTGGAAAAAAAACAGCCATATTGAACAAAGCATAAGAAAGAAAACCGCCGCCCCGTAAAACGCCGGCGCGTATAAATACTGAAAAATTTCTTTCCGCGCCAAAGTCAGGGCGCGATATGGAATATATTTTTTCATTTACTGCGCTCCTTTTTCCTGATTTTGATCTTGATTTTGATCCTGATTTTGATCTTGATTCTGATTTTGATCCTGATTTTGATTCTGATTCTGATTTTGATTCTGATCCTGATTTTGATCTTGATTCTGATTTTGATCTTGATTCTGATCTCGATTCTGATTTTGATCTCGATTCAAATTTTGATCTTGATCTTGATTTTGATCTTGATTTTGAATTTGTTTTTTCTCATCGCTTGTAAGTTTTACAAAGATGTCTTCAATGCTGATTTTTTTCCTGCTCATGCCGAGTATTTTTAAATTCTGCGCCACCGCCCAATCAAAAATACGCTCTCCCGGATTTTCACCCTCTGGTCCAGCCGGGACAAAGAAATTGGCGCAAACGCATCCGTCCGCCGTACTTTCAACCAACACGTTGGAAATGTCACCTAATAACTGTAACTTGCCACCGACAACGCCCGTATCAACAGGCTCGCCGGCTTCGCTTACCCCTTTCAGGATAAGTTCCCATGTGTCGCCTCCCTTCATGGTACCTGCAATCTCTTCCGGGCTGCCCTGCGCCGCAATGCGCCCCTCGTTAATAATCAAAACCTGAGTGCAAATCGCCTCCACTTCCTGCAAAATATGCGTGGAAAGAATTACGGTTTTTCGTTTTCCCAGCTCTTTAATAAGGGAGCGAATTTCAATAATTTGGTTCGGGTCTAGCCCTGTAGTCGGCTCGTCAAGGATTAAAATCGGCGGATCGTGAAGAATTGCCTGCGACAAACCAGCTCGTTGACGGTACCCCTTGGAGAGCGTCTCTATCTTGCGGCTGCGGAATGCTGTTAAACCGCACGCTTCAAGGCTCGCGTTAATTGCCGCCTCGCGCTCATGCACTGGAATAAACCGCGCCTGAGCGGCAAAGTTTAAATACTCATCAACGGTTAAGTCCCCGTAAAGAGGCACATTTTCCGGCAAATACCCAATCCGCTTTTTAATTTCCAGCGGCTGTTCTTCAACGGAAATACCGTCTATATATGCCGTCCCATTCGACGGAAAATGAAAACCGGTAAGAATTTTCATAACGGTAGTTTTACCCGCGCCATTCGGCCCAAGAAAACCCAACACCTGTTGATCCCCCACGGAAAATGAAACATCCGTAACCGCCCGCACATTTCCGTACTGTTTAGACAGGTTTTTTACTTCTATCTTCGCGTTTGTGTTCATATTGCCATATTAGCAAATTTTATCAGTATTGGGAACATGGATTATTGAAAGAATTTTTACCACGAACTACTACACGATGTATGCCCAAAGAATTTATTCAGTACAGTCAGGGCAGGCTGCGCATGGCAAAAACTCTGGGGAACCCGACTACGGAGCCTTTCGGCGACTAAACAGCGGTGGGCAGAAAGCTTTATCTAGGGGTCGTCGCCGAACTTTTATTCTCTGAATTTTCTTTGTTTTATTCCCAAGTCTCCTACGTCGGAGAATTCCAGAAGATGTTTTTGCCATGCGCAGCCTGCCCTGACTGTACTCAAGAATTTTATAGGGCATACATCCTCTAGCGCTAATTAGCAATTTATCACTTCGTGATCTTTGTACCTTCGTGAGCTTTGTGTGAAATATTATGAATAAATTCCAAAGTGTTCGCATGGTTCGTTGTAAAAAAAAGAGAGTTACCTGCTCACCGCCCACACCACGCCGCCGCTAATTACCGCTGTTACCGGGATCGCTATTAGCGTAAAAGTTCGCCAGAACTTTGAGTTTTGCGCGTATCTCGCTGATAATTGAGACTGCTTCTTGTAGGTTTCTGACATTGCGGTTAGTTGTTTCCGTAAGTCCGCCAGTAAGTTCTCTTGCTCTTTGATTGTGTTCTCGTAGTTGTTTATTAATTCCGCGCTCGCGTTCAAGTTCTGTTTCAAGTCTTCCAATAGTTTCTGCTGCTCTTGCGTGTTGGTTAGAGTATCGTTTATCAAGGATTCCAATGTTTGTAAATCGTTGTCTATTGAAGAAAAGTCCTGCGAGAAGGCAACCTGCGAGGAAAGCGAGGAGAAGATACAGAATAGGGCGAAAGCGATGGATTGTTTCATTCAAATTAATTTCTCCTTACGAAAAAACTCACCCGAAGATCACGAAGACGCTAAATAAACGCACGGCGTAGCCGTGTAGATCAATAATGTCGCACAGCATAGCACCAATAAACGCCGCTGTTTGTTATAAAGGCAAGGCTGCCTTTAGGCAACCGCCAGTGCGCAAAGATCACTAAGAGGGAGAAGATACGTTGCACTTACGGCTATTAGTAGATAGTGGTTAGTGGATAGCATTTCGCTTCCTCTAACCACTACACCACCCCTAGTGTACAAATGTCACCTATCGGCACTATGAAAAAGTGGTGTCAGATACCCTTGTATGTACCTTGTACACGCCCTGATGTCAGACACCAAAGCGTGTACCATACGTTTGCGCCTATTATTTTAGTATTATATTGTATATCTCATCTGAACCTTTCTTAATTGAGAAATGCAGTGTCATATCGGATTCAACTGTCCAGAATGAACAATTAGTATTTTCTATGGGAGCAAATTTATTTGGTCGTCTATTTTCGCCTGATTGACCAATTTCCACTGAATCAAATGTATTTAAAGGCTTCTGTTCATTATTTATCGATCCACCTATGAAGAATGCAATACCTTCAGATGTATTTTTGCCCAATAGTTCTAATCTGATTGAGTTAATATTATCATTCTTCCAAGAAAATGAATGCCATGCATTACTATATTTATTTTTAATCTCAGTTCCATTATATTTAACTGAAACAATCTCTCTTCCCTTATTACTATCTAAAACTACAGAAATCGTATCTAAAGATACCGTACTCTTACCTTCTTGATAATCTTTATAGAATTGCGGGGTGTTTTTATATGTAAATTGATAATTCTCGGAGTTATTTAAACTAAGAGAAAAGTAAAAAAGATCATCCATGTTTTTAAACAATTCACTCCGAGATCTGTAATCGTTGTTTTGATATATGTCGCTGCGTAAATAATAATTTTTAGGTTCAAGATTAACGCGTATGCTTTGGATAATAGAACAGCCAATGGATTGGGATTGAAGCCAACATTCTAAAACATGCTCTCCTGGAGGCATTAAAACGATTGTTTCCTTTCCATATTGTTTCCAATCAACACTTTTGCCATCAATTTCTTTTACCTTTAAGGACCAAACACCGCCATCATACAAAGTATTTGTAGTTGTATCTACAAAACGTGTTTTATGATCAATTAAAAAAATTGCCGCATTTTCCTTGTTCAATTCAGGTGATAGTTTTACTGTAGAAACACATCCTATTACTAATAACCCAAATGTAAAAATAACAGTAAGTCTTACCGTTAAAAAAGCATTCTTTTTCATTTTCATCCTCCTAAGATGTAAAATTTACGTTTATTGTCCGTCGACATATAAACTCCACATACATGGCGTTTTTCAATATTTTGGATACGCAGACGTTATCAGATACTCCGTACCAACCATATTTGCAACGTACCTTGCAAAGCAAGGTACGCTGGTAAAAGGCTTGCGCCTTTTAACTACGAAAAGCATTGTCAGGTAACATTCGCTACTACTGATTAATTAAGTTGACTTATATTTAGCTTAACTCTATCCTCGTAACGAAATAGGCCTGTCTTTCCAGTATCAAACACATAAGTTTCACCCCATAATTTGTAGTATTTTCCAGCTTCAAAGTTATAGGTAATTTCCAAATTATCTGCCCATTTTGAAGATCCGTCGCTACTACTAATTACAGCTTTATTTCGCCAATGGACTTTGCTAATTTTATGCTCCCCAGGTTGAAGATAAAAATAACAATCATATTTACCCATAAAACTGCTTTGGTATCCTTCATAATTAACTGCCTTGTCGTCAATTTGCTGTATAAAAAGCAGACCACCTTGGGCATCATCAGGATAAAACTCGACTACGGCTTGAGCAGGGTCAATTAGGTCTTTTCGCATCTTGTTTTGAAAACCTTTAACCCTTTTTTCCCGCTCTTTAACTGCTTGTTGTTCCAATGCTTCAGGTGATGTCGCGCAAGCCAATCCCAGTACAATAAAAACCACGAGAGCTCCTGCCGCAATGATGTGCGACTTCATTTTTTCTTTCATGCTAATCTCCTTAAAATGAATTTTTTATATAGTAAGCCTTCTACGAAAGCTCCTATAAACAAAAAAAGTAAATCAAGCCAATCAAATGTACCGGGTATTTTTTCCGATATTTGGCTTATTTCAAAAACAAATCCGATTATGTAGAAACAGATAATATATATGGTTTGCTCTTTAGTTTTGTAAAACCAGATAAATCTTAAAAATAATATTGCTGATACGAACCAAAGGGCATCGGGTATGTTGTAAAGTAGAATGTCCGAAAATACTGACGGTTGTAATTGCACTAATTTATTATTTAAAAATATAGGTTTTGGTATCCATGAAAAAAGCAACATATTATTTAAATTTCTGAATAAAAGGTATATGACCATACCTGTAATAAGCGTAAATATGGATAAAAAGCCGTATAAATTTTTAAAGCGGCTATTTAGAGGGTGAAAATCAACGGGGGGGGGGGGGGGGAAATAAATGCCCGCCCACAGGGCGGGTAGAGAACACAAACCAAACCCCCCGGCCCGCAAACGTTTCTCCCACACAAAAAAAATGGGGCGGTTTTTCCCCCCGGGGGCCCCCCCCCCCCCATAAGAGTTCCACAAATAAATAAAAAAAAAAAAAATAAAAAAAAATAAAAAAAATATAAAAAAAAGAAAGAAAAAAAAAGAATAAGAAATAAAAAAGTAAAATGAGTAAGAGAGAGGGAAGGAGAGGGTGAGGGAGGGAGGAAGGGGAGAGGGAGGGGGGGGGGGGGGGGGGGGGCAATTAATGCACGCCGACAAGGCGTGTAGATGAACCAAATCCAAACGCCCCGGCGCCGAACAGCTTATCCCAGACGAACAAAATGAGGCGAGCTTTATCCCTCCGGGCGCTACTGCCTCACCTAAAGGTTCAGCGCACTTATACAACATGGGGATTTTATTTAGCGCCACGCTGTGCCACATTATCCATCTACACGGCTTTGCCGTGCATCTTTGAGCGCCGTCCGCGCCGCGGTCATAGCGAGGTATTCTACACTTTTTAGATAAGTAATTAACCGCCATTAAAACCCTTCACTTCCGAATGCCCGAAGCGGTTCTGTAGTATGGTACTAAGCAACAGTTTTTTGCCAATTATGGCAGTTTTTGTCGGTAATTGTGTATTAATAGCCACTTTTTGTCTCTCTAAGAGTATTTTGCGGTTTTTGTGGGGATTTGTCAATAGGGAATTTGGGGGAAAATGCCGTTTTTTTAAGGTGCGAATGGCAATCCGGCTACGCCTTTTAGCTAAGGAGTTTTGCCAAAGAGAGAACTACAGTATTTACTGTGATTTTTTGCCTTTGATAAGGCTCTATGCTTTTTCATGTTTTTTGTGTTTGGCAAAACTCCAGACTGTGATGTACCAATTACCGCTAGAAGATGTATGCCCAAAACAAAAATATTGAAAAAAATCTCACTATAGGTAATAGCCGGGCATACGCAAAGCTCTGCCGGTGATCTTGGCGTGGATCGCCTACCAAGCCACGCCAAAGCGTGCACAGCCACAAAAAGCACCGCGTAAGCGGTGTGGCTCAATTAATGCCACACGCTGAGAGCACCAAAAAATGCCGCAGTCCCCAATAAAAGCAAGGCCGCCTTTAGGTGGCCGCCAGTGCGATAAACGCCACGCCACTAATCACCGGAAGGGCTTTGCGTATGTCCGGCTTTTGTATAGAGTGATAATATTTTTCGCTATTAAATTCTTTGGGCATACATCGTGTCGTTGTTCGTGTGGTTCGTGGTAGATCTCTTCTTTGCAACTTCAGTTGTCATTCTCAAATTCAATCTGAAAAACATACCGGTCTTTGGTAAGAACCGTATTGGGAAAAATAGCCTGCGCTTCGGCAAGGAGCTGTTTTAATTCGTAATCGGTGTAACGGGGGCTGTAGTGAATCAGCGCCAATTTTTTTATGCCCTGCGATGAAGCGGCTAATTGTGCCGCCTCTACCGCAGTCATGTGCTTTTTTTCATGCGCGTCTTCAGCCAAATCATGGGTAAACATTCCCTCGCAGACAAAAAGATCGGAGCCGATGACATGAGTGGAAATTTCAGGGAGGGCAAGAGAATCCGTAACAAAGGAAAATTTTCGCCCCTGCCGCGCTGGGCCAACAACCTGCTCGGGACGCACTTCCCTGCCGTCGGGAGTTTGAATAACTTCGCCCTTCTGAAGCTTACCCCATAATTTTCCCATCGGGATATTAAGTTCCTGCGCTTTTTGCGGAAAAAATTCTCCCGGGCGCATATCCTCTTCCAGAGCATAACCGTAACAGGGCTTGGTATGCGACAGGGGGAAACACCTTACGTGAAAACCGTCACCCTTGTACACAATTCCGGGAGACGTTATTTCTTTTACGATTATTTCATAATTAATGTACATATCAAGCACGCGCCGGTTTGTTTCTATATACTCGGCGATACGCGGTGGGCCTATTATGTAAAGAGGATCGTCCCTGTCAACCTGAGATGAAAGCATTAATAAGCCGGGAATACCGGTGACATGATCGGCGTGAGTATGGCTTATAAAAATAACGGAGATTTTTTTCCAGCGCAGGTTAAGGCGGCGCAAAGAAACCTGGGTTCCCTCTCCGCAGTCAAACAGGAAAAGTTCTCCTTCACGCCTTAATAAAACGGATGTCAGGTGCCTGTTGGGAAGGGGCATCATGCCGACGCAGCCTAAAATAAACGCTTCAAGATTCATATTGTAAAAATCATTCGTCTTTCAGGCTGATTTTGTATTCTTTAAAATCATCGCCATTTATAACAGTGCAATTACGCCCGCCCTGTTTCGCGGTATAAAGCGCCTTATCCGCCAAATCGTACAGGATTTTTGTGTCATGGTAAGCTCCGCACCGCGAAACATATACGCCTATACTCATAGTAATATAATCGTAAACCTTTGATTTTTCATGTGGAATTTTTTTAGCGTTTAACGAATTCATCCAATGGGTAATGACATCATCAACATGGGCGATATCTTTTTCAAACCACAAAGCGCCAAATTCCTCGCCGCCGACTCTCGCGGTATAAACGCCCAAATCGTCTTTTATGCCGTTTAATACTTCGCCTATGACACGCAGGCAATCATCGCCTTTCAGGTGCCCGTAGTGGTCGTTGTAATATTTAAAGAAATCAATATCCGCGATAGCGACGCATAACCAGTCGTCGGATGACCTGTAAGTTGAAAGATACCTTTGAAAGGTGCTTGTAAAATCGCGCTTGTTTCTAAGCTGCGTCAATTCGTCAGTAATGCTTTGATCTTCATATTTGTTGCGTTCTTCCTCAAGCTCAGACGCGCTTAATTCCAACCCCATTCGTAATTTTGAAATATGCCAGCTAAAATACAAACACAGAGAACCGGCAATGATTATATGTACAATATCATAAATCCAGATATTACTAGCCTTTACAATAATTGTCGAAGCGATAAAAATAGCCGCCGCGCTTAACGCGAGAGTCAGGTTAAAATGAGGCGGATTAACATATAATAAAAGAGAAATAGAGAAAAAGATAAAAATTAATGAAGCGGGTTTGTCCGGAGTTGTTACAATATTTTGATATATGCCAAAAAATATTAAATTTGCGTAGGAGATTGAAATTAAAAAGTATATGATGCTATTTTTTACATTGATTTGCTGCATTACATAATTTGAGTACCAATAAGCCAACATGGCTATAAAGGCTACTACAAAACAAACGCCCGCTCCAATGATATTAAAATTTTCCGCCGTTAGAGGCACAACCGCGTATAAAACAACAAAGATCGTAACAAGCAAATTTCCCTGTTTTAAACTTTGCAGGTTATTAATAAATGAATTGCTCATACATTGCTGGTACTGCTCGCGCCCAAATGAGTAAAATCTCCAGTTGTATAAGAATTTCCGCATATACTTCCTTTAGAATATATTATATCAAATTTTTAATAAAATGGAAATAACAAAACAAGGGTTTTTTAATGAAAATTAGTAAAAACTACCTTAATACCTCATTTTGATACGTTCTGCCAGACCGGTTAAATTTTGAAATTCCAAAAATGAGCCGTCATCCAACTGAACTTTTCCCGAAAAAAAACCGAAAACCTGATGGCGCGTAAAATTATTCAATAAAAAACTGCGGCGGTCGAGCCTTTCCTGATGAGGCTGGAATGTCATTTCTAGGCGGTTGTCGTTGCTTGTAAAACGCCAGGGAGAAAGCCAGTTAGAAAGTGGGATATGAAAAGTCACCTGATCGAGTTTGTGCAGTTTTCCATCTACAAAAAAGCCGTTTTCTGTCCCCTGAGAAAAATCCGCCCAACTGAAGCCAACACAGAAACTTAGCTGTTTGCCGTCGCTTATTCCGCAGGCCGAAGCCCAATAACGAATATCGGCATTTGGACGGGCGCACCTGTTCCAGTCAAGGATACCCCATGCGTTTCCGCGGGTAAAAACAATTTCCGTACCGCCAAATTGAATCACCCCTTCGACAAAAAAACATGGGGAAACGCATGTGTATCTAAACGCGTATTTTTCATTTCTCCACTGCTGGTTTGTCATAAGCGACTGAGACTCGTCAAATTCGCTTAAAACCAGCTCGCCCCGCAAACTTCGATGCCGCCCGAATTTTGGAATATCGGTTTTAATGATCCTGGCCCCGCCGTCCATGTAAATAAAATCGAGGTGTGTTTTTTTTAAGCGCCATCGAATACTGCCCGCTTTACTGCTGACAGGCATGCTATAAGAGCCAAGAGGCAGCCATGTCTTAAAAGTCTGTGTGGAACGTTTTCTATCCCTAAGCGAGATGACGGAAATACTTACATATCCAAGCCAGCCGTCGTCCCTTATTTCAAAGACAACCATGTGAGTCGGGGTATGCACTATGTATCGATCCGATTCCGATAATCTGTGCCTTGCCGCATAAACCAGCGCCGGATCATAAGAAAGGTAATCCTGCCTTGCCCAACCGGAATTAATAGGATGCCCCGTGTCGTCAAATAGCGGCAGAAATTCGCAAATTTCATTTTGAGTCATAATCAACCTGTTTACATATAAGTATCGGCATGGTATTAAGATAACATGGATTACAAAGGAATAAAAGCGTTAGTAATGGGGCTTGGCCTGCACGGCGGAGGACTCCAATCCGCGCTTTTTCTGCTCAGGCGCGGCGCTCAAGTTACGGTTACCGACCTTAGAGACGAGAAAACTCTTATGCCCTCGATAAATGAGTTGGACGTGGCTTGTAAAAAAATTGATTGCCCCGCCGTCCGCTATGTTTTGGGAAAACATGAAATTGAAGATTTTAAAAACGCCGACATCGTAATAAAAAATCCCGGCGTAAAACCTGACTCGCCTTTTTTGTTGGCTTCCAAAAAAATAGAAACCGATCTTTCCCTTTTCCTGACGGAATCCAAGGCGAGGCTTTTCGCGGTAACGGGAACTAAAGGAAAAAGCGGAACATCCTCCGCCCTCCACTGGATTCTCTCCAAAGACAGAAAAGTCGGCAAAGCCTATCTTGGCGGAAACATCACCGTCTCCCCATTAACATTTTTAGACGGACTTACTGAAAATGACGATGTTGTTCTTGAGCTTTCAAGCTTCCAGTTGGGAGACATAAAAAATTATGTAAATGCCGACGGCGAGCCGCTGTTAAAACCCAAGGCCGCAATTTTAACATCTATTATGAGCGATCACCTTGACCGTTATTCGTCAATGGAAGCCTACATCGACGACAAGCGGAACATTTACCGCGGCCAGGACTCAAACTGCGTAACAATCGCTGGGGACGATGATTGGGGAAAAAGTTTCCGCGCCGAAACAAAAGCGCGCCCCCTAATCTGGTCTTTAAAGCGCGACATACATTCAGCGTTAAGCGAAGGTCAAAGCGGCGGCTGCGTTGATTCAAGCGGGCGCGGCATCGCGCGTCTTCTTAACTGGGAAGGAGTCCCCGATGAAATTACGGAATTGGTTCCGTCTCAAGTACTGACACCAGGCAGTCATCAAAAAATAAATATGCTATCCGCCGCCCTCGCGGTCTTCTCCCTTGGCGGAAAAGCGGACGCTATCCGCGGCGCCCTGTCAACTTTCCCCGGCATCGAGCACCGCCTTGAATTTTTCCATGAAGCCGCCGGAGTACGCTACTACAACGACAGCGCCGCCACTATTCCAGAAGCCGCAGCCGCCTGCGTCGAAGCGCTAACCGATCCTTCCGTAACTCAAGAAGGCCTCATCCTTGTCACAGGCGGCACCGACAAAAACCTTGATTTTTCCCCTCTCGCGGACACGGTCAAAAAAGCAAAAACGATCATCCTTCTTGAAGGCACAGGCAGCGCAAAACTAATCCCCTTGTTACGTGAAAACAACGTCTCTTACAGCGGCCCCTTTGATGACTTAGACAAAGCCGTCCTCTGCGCCGTTGAGAAAGCCGCGAAAGGAACCGTTGTGGCGCTCTCCCCCGGCTGCGCGAGTTTTGGAATGTTTTTAAATGAATTTGATCGAGGCAGAAAGTGGAAGGAGTCTGTATTATCTACCACGAGCTACACAAACAAGTAATCTAAAACCTTACAAAACATTATTCTCAAATTTTCTCTCGCAGAGGCGCAAAGGCGCAAAGTTCATGTCCGACAGCTCATTATTGACTAGATATATTAGTTTAACTACAAATCTTGAAAGAAGAACGACGATCCTGCAAACAACAACTTTGCGTCCTTTGCGCCTTCGCGCCTTCGCGCCTTCGCGTGAACCTCTTCTCCGATGTTTTCCTACAGTCTCCTGCGCCTTTGCGAGAGGATATTCTTGGGAATATTTAGATGTTTCAGATTACTAGTTCATGTGGTTCGTGGTAAAATATAAAGAGGGAGTTAATTTATGGATTTAGATATGCTTTATAAAAGAGCGGCTATCATTAAACGGGTACGCTCTTTTTTTGACAATAAAAATTACCTTGAACTGGACACCCCGCTGCTCTGCGGCGATTTAATCCCCGAATCGTGTCTTGAAGTGTTTCAAACTGAGCGTCTTTTCCCGCGCGGAAGCAAAAAAGAAAGCCGCCCTCTCTGGCTGATTCCCTCCCCTGAGATTTGGATGAAAAAAATAATCGCGAAGCACAATGTAAACGTATATCAAATATGCAAATGTTTCCGTAACGGCGAATCCTGCGGCCATTTACACAACAGCGAATTTACAATGCTTGAGTACTACACAATAAACGCCGATTATATGGATTCTCTAACGCTGACGGAGGAACTGTTTTCCTTCTTAACCGAAGATTCCTTTTGTTCAAATGGCAACACGGAGGCAAATAACGGCGCAAGCGAAAAAAAATTGCGTAACATTAAATCGTTTGAACGTATCACAGTAGCCGACGCTTTTGCAAAATGGGCCGGTTTTGACCTTTTCGCCACAGCGGAAGAAGGACAAGCCGCCATGGACTTGCAGGCGCGTAAACTGGGGCTTGACCCAATGCCCGGCCTGACAACGCCGCAACTTTACGATTTAATCTTTATCCACGCCGTAGAACCGCAACTAAAGTCTCAAAAACCAGTCGCCTTAATTGATTATCCCACCTTTGTCCCCTGCCTAGCCAAAAAATCACCTAACGGGCGCACAGTAGAACGCTGGGAATTGTACTGCAACGGAATAGAGTTGGCAAACTGCTATTCAGAGGAAACCAATCCACAGGCTGTAAAAGATTTTTTTATAAGCGAAGAAGCCGAAAAAAACAGAACCGCGGTTGTAAAGCACAAGGTAGATCATGATTACTGGAAAATCTTTAAAACCTTCCCTAATTGTTCAGGCGTAGCGATTGGTCTAGATAGGCTAATAATGTCGCTAACCGGCAAAACCACAATAGACGGGGTAATAGATTTTATTGTATCTTAAAGGGAGTAGGGAGTGGAGTTTTTGTCCGTAATCTTATCGTAAAGCCCACGCTCATTGCACACTGCTCACTATTCACTGCTCTCTTCCCTCTTTGTGATCTTTGTACCTTTGTGATCTTAGTGTGAGGTCTTCGGAACCTAGTCCGCTTTTTTCTTTACATCAGAAAGACCGGAACAATCAAAATTGACGCTATAAACATGGGATTTGGGAATATCAAACTTCATGTCAGCCTCACCTTTGAAACGGTATTTAATCTGCCTCATGGCGATAACATCGTCTAATAGCCTTCTGTTAGTATTGATAAAATTCATTGAAAAACGAAACTTGGTTTCGCGTGAGCTTTTTGCCGGTATATTTAAAATATCATTGGCAATGCCTTCCGCCCAATGAAAATTGTTGCCGTATAAATCATATTTTATCGACGACAAAACAGAAGCAAAGTCATTGGGGTTGTCAATTTTTATAACCGCCTCAAATTCCGTAACGACAAGATCAGCTTGAATTATGTAGATCGAGATAACTTGAAATTCAGGCTCAATTATATTGACGGGCAATTCCTCAATTTTTGGCTGCGATTTACATGTTATAAACAGTAAAGCAAATAAAATAAAATAAATTTTACGCATACTTATAATATCGACAAATTTTTTGAACTTTAAGGAACTCTAATTTGATTTTTTGAATATTCCCGTCTTATATGTAAGATAATTCACTGTAATAGACGGTGTTGTTTTCCGCGCTAATGGCGCTGACCATGTTGTTATCGGCGGTACAGGCATGGGTATTGTCAAGCAGGCCGCTTTCAAACAGACCGGCGACCAGCGCCCCGCCGCAGGCGTTAAGACGCCCCTCTAAAATAGCTGATGCGAGAGCGGGCGAATCTTTTTCAAAGAAAAGGCGCAAAACTTCTTCAGCCAAGACTTGAGCCGTTTTTTGGTCGGTATTACAGGAAAGATTGCAAGAAACTACTATCAATGTTTCGTCCAAAACAGGCGCGACTACCGCCTTTAAAGACTGCGCGAGGTCGTAAATGTACTGAGCTTTCGGCTGCCCCATTAAAATAGGAACAATAGACGCGTCGGGAAAACAATATTTTACAAACGGCAGGAGGATTTCTATTGAGTGTTCCCCAAGGTGCGGAATATCATTGATTTCAAAAAAATTACCGTGAAATTCCAGTTCTTCTGACATTTCCCTGTCAACGGGAATATTCCCGATAGGCGTATGAAAAGAGTGAGAATTTGACAAAAACAGCCCTTTTTCCCTCTTATCATGGATTGGCCCTAAAATGACCACCCGTTTGATGTTGCCGCTTCTGCCCATTGCCGAGGAAAAAGCCTTCGCTACCAGCGTTCCTGAGTAGCTCCATGCCCCGTGTGGGGCAATTATCGCCTTCGCGTGGCCGCCCTGCCCTTCTTCCATACTAAAAGACCTTAGATAATTGAGGATTTCCTTCCTGTCTTCGGGATAAAACATTCCGGCTCCAACCGGGCTGCGAATCCGCCTCTTTTGGGCGAGCAAAGCTTCCATATATTAACTCTAGTGTTTGCCGGAGCAGTATGCAAGGAAAAAACGGAAAAAAAGTGAGATTATGTGGTAAATTTTCAACTTGTTGTTTGCCTTTGAATCAATTATAATTGTCAGCATGAATACTGAATTGCTTAAAGTGTTAGCTCCTTATTTTACTTCAATCCTAGGCGCGATTGTCGCTATAGATATTGCCATTTACAATAATACCAGCAAGACAAAAGCGATTCAGAATAAACTTTCACAGGTTGATGAAGAACTGCAAGGTCTAAAGAAAAACCACTTTTTTCATCTGGGAGAATATCTTATAAAACTCAATGCTTTTTTGCATCGCGGCAGCCTTATGGACGAGGTTGAAAAAGTTGATACATTACATTTATTGGGCATACATCTTCTAGGGTAATAGCGGCATGGAAGAGCTTCACGATAAGATAACGGACAAAAACCCCTCTCTCCCCCTTTGTGATCTTTGTTCCTTTGTGATCTTTGTGTGAAATTTTTCGATAAAATTCTTGCTATCTAAGTGAAGCAAGTTCCCTGTTTGCCTGTTTTCTTACTACTTGCGGATATTTGGGGGCGTTTAACTGGGTGAGTATTCTTATACCTGTTCCGCTTAGCGGCGGTCCTGAAAAACGGCATAACGCGCCTGTTGCTTGGGCTAACGCTATTAATAAAGTTTCATCTTTTATACTGCCGTCATAAGTTATCGAATGAAGAAATGTTTCAATCGCGAATCCTTCCGGGTCTACGCCGATGTCACCTATCGTTAAGACGGCCGCTGTTCTGATAGTCGGTTCATTATCTTTAAGAAAAATATTTACAAGCCAGGGAATTGTTTCCAGAGAGCCGATCTTGCCTAAAAGTCTAAGAGCGTCAACCCGCAGTTGTATATGCTCCTGCCCCGCGGAAGTCGTTAGTAAAAATGTAGTCCAGACAGGTTCGTTTTCCCCCACATTGCCTGAATTTATCGCTTCCGTAATCAGCGTAAGCTGCTCCTTTTTTTCGTTTTCATTAAAAGGAATGTCAACCGTATTAAAAACCTGAGGGCGTCCCAAACCGTAATTTCCTTCGGGAATTGGCCCGTAAAGGTCGTTTATTTCCGGCAGAACGCGATCTTCAATTTTATAGGAATAAAGTATCCAGTCCCTTCCCCCCGAATACAAAACTCCGTCGTTTCCAAAGGCGGGTATTGAAGCTGCGTTTTGCAGGTTTGTAAACCAGAGTCTTCTGCCGTCTTTTGAAAAACCAGTCGCGCCGTTTTTGCTAAGAATATAAATTCCCCTTTCATCAAAAAGCATCTCAGCTTCCATTTCAGGTTTGCCGCCGGATTTAATCATTTCTCTTATATGAGTGTCACCTGACCAGATTATTTTTCTCTCATTAGCCGATATGAACGCAAGCTTGCCGTCATTCATGATGACGGCGATATTGCCGTCCCTGCCGATTGCAGCAAGCGGAATGGAAGGAAGTTTTGGAAGCGCCGGAGATTTTGGAAGCGCCGAAGGTTTTGTTTTTCCTTTTGCGGGAAGTTTTTCGTCCTCTTGTAATTTTAACGCTTCCATTGTCCCGTCTTTGTACATGACAATAATTTGCGTTTGAGAAGCGGGAACAAGCGCGACAGGCGCTTTGGTAAGAGGCCAATTTTTAGCGTTTCCAAAATGATCCATACGGCAAATTTCGTTGTTGTTTAACGCGAATACTATGCTTCCGTTATGGTCAAGTTTTGGCGCGATTAAAAACGGGGATTCTAAAACTTTTGTCCATAAAAGAGTTCCAGACGCCGTGTAACAAAAAATCTTTTTTTCAACCGGAACAAACAATCTGCCGTCCCACCCTGTAACAACGCCCGCGCACAGAGGAGAGCCTAAATCGCGCCGCCACAATTCGCGTCCGGCGCGGTTCACCGCTATTAATATTCCGTTAGTTCTTGAAAAATACGAAGAGCCCTCGCGTGAGCGCGTAACATAAGGGCTTATTTTACCCCTCGCGGAATAGTTCCACAACGGTTTCCCCGCCGTAGAGTACGCCCTGATGTTTCCGCCGTCAAGGGCGACAACCGCGGATTGTGCTTGAACGGAGGGCAAAGACAGCACCGCTCCCCCAAGGGCTTGCCGCCAGAATGGATCGTTTGTTACAAGGCCTTGTTCGCGTATTGCGCTTTGCGCGAAGAGGGGATAGGCGGTAAAGAGCAATAAGACGCAGTTTTTCAGGAAAAATTTCATCATTTTAAGTATACTACATTATAATGGCTATTAAAGACGTTTACAAATTACGCCTTGAAAGTATCGCGCCGGGCGGAGACGCGCTTGGCCGCTTTGAGGGGAAACCTGTTTTTGTCGAAGGCGGTGCGCCCGATGAAACTGTTTATTGCCGTATTGAACGAGAGCATAATACATGGGCAAGGGCGGAATTGCTGGAAATTGTCGAACCGTCCCCCGCGCGGGTAAACGCAGCTTGCGCTTTTTATTCCCAATGCGGCGGTTGTAATCTTCAACATATTGACTATAACGCCCAGCTTACTGCGAAGGCGGCAATTTTAAAAGATTTATTTCTTAGGATTGCAAAATTACAACCGCCAGAAACCGTTATTGTCCCTTCGCCGCCGTGGGAATACCGTAATAGAATGCAATTTCACTGCCTTAGGCAACAGGCAAAGGGGACACAAACGCGTCAATACGGGCTTATGGGGCGGCACAGCGGGGAAATAATCGACATTCAAGATTGCCCAGTGGCTGTTGCGGGGATTAGGGAGCTTTTAAAGACTCCAAAAGGGAACAACAGGGAAGGAAATGAACTTACATTGCCGGTTGAAAAAGATCGATTTACGGTTTTTTCTAAAGACGAGGTGTTATTAAGCGAGGGCGGCAGACAAAAAGGGAAAATAACGCTGCTGGATAAAGAGATTCTAATTGACGCGGGGCTTTTTTTTCAGAGCAATTGCTTTATGTTAGAAAAACTAATTACAGAACTGCGAATAATTGCAGAAGAGGCTGATGTCAATATGCCTATGGCGGATTTGTATTGCGGCGTAGGGACATTTGCCTATTTTTTAAAAGATATGTTTACAAAAATAGTACTCGCGGAAGAAAATAAAGCTGCCGTCAGTCTTGCAAGGGAAAATTTAAGGGGGACGGAGGCGGAATTTTTCGCTATTCGTGACACAGATTGGCCGCGCGCATTTTTGCGCCGTAAAGATTCATTTGGCTTTGCCGTTGTCGATCCGCCGCGTGCGGGGCTTGCGTCAAACTTGGCTGAAGTACTGGCGCAGAATGGACCGCCTGTTCTCGCCTATGTTTCCTGTGATGCCGCTTCCCTTGCCCGTGATTGTAAAATATTAACAAACGGCGGATATTCCCTTAAAAAACTATCATTCTTTGATTTTTATCCGCAGACGGCGCACTTGGAAAGCATGGCTGTTTTTAAAAGATAATACATTGCCATAACACCTTATATTAGTTATAATTACCCATGGTTCAAAACGAAAGTTATTTTAAAAGCCATGATGGGACTAAGCTTTATCTTTATCAATGGCGGTTGGACCAGGGGCAAAAACCTAAGGCAATTCTTCATATTGTTCATGGAATGGCAGAACACGCTCTCCGTTACCGCCGTCTTGCGGAAAAACTGACCCAATCGGGAATAGAAGTATGGGCGGCAGATCAACGTGGGCACGGCAAGACCGCTAATCCTGACGTAAACGATATTGGCAAGGGAGGGCTTTTAGGGCATTGCGGCGACGGTAACGGCGTTGCCAATGTAACAGCCGATATTCATGCCATTAACAGTGAAATTCATAAGATAACGCCAAATGTTCCCATATTTCTTTTTGGACATTCATGGGGATCTTTTATAGTTCAAAATTATATTGAATATTCAGACGATTTATTAATTAACGGATGTATTTTATCGGGGACAAAAGGGCCCGACGGTTTTATAATAATGGCGGGAGTGCCTTTAATGATTTTAATAGCGACATTAACCGGACAGCGTAAAGTGTCGCGCTTTGCCAAATCAATCGCGGACGGGGCGTATAACAAACCGTTCAAGCCAAACCGCACCGCGTTTGACTGGATTAGCCGAGATGATGAAGAAGTAGATAAATATGTTAATGACCCATTATGCGGATTCCTGTGTTCCTCAGGGTTCTACAGGGACCTTTTAAAATTACTGTATAACATTCACCGCGCTGACGCGTTGGCAAGGATAAAACGTTCTTTACCGGTGTATGTTTTTTCGGGAAGCGATGATCCGGTGGGCGAAATGAGCAAAAGCCCTACCGCTTTAGTTAACGCGTACCGAAAATTGGGAATAAATGACTGCGAGTTTGTGCTTTATCCGGGCGCCAGGCATGAGACATTAAATGAAACCAATCGTGAAGAAGTGATGGACAACCTTCTTTCATGGATAAATAAACATTGTGAATGAGATATAGATATTCCGCCACAGAAGACGGTAAATTGATAAAAAAAGCGATTATTTACACTCGCGACGAGCATGGGATAAATTTTGCCGATGTTGACGGCGAAGCTATCAGCATTATCAAAAGATTAAGAGGCGCGGGTTTTGATTCTTACATTGTAGGCGGGGCGGTAAGGGATTTGATACTCGGGAAAAAACCGAAAGACTTTGACATTGTAAGCGCCGCAAGCCCCGGCCGCATAAAAAAAATATTTCGTAACTCAAGAATTATTGGCAGGCGTTTCCGTCTTGTTCACGTGTATTTTGGCGAGCGGATATTTGAAGTCGCTACTTTCCGCTCATTAAAAGACGGACACACAAGTAATACGTTTGGGACAATAGATGATGACGTTTTACGCCGCGATTTTACAATGAACGCCCTATTTTACGATCCCGAACAGCAAATTGTAGTGGACTATGTAAACGGCATGAAAGACATAAAAAACAAACAGGTAAAAAACATTATTAATCTTTCTGTTATTTTCACGGACGATCCCGTAAGGATGATCCGCGCCGTAAAATACGCCGCCGCGACAGGTTTTTCCATTCCGTTAAATTTAAAAAGGAAAATTGTAAATCAGTCAAATTTACTTAAGCTAATTTCCCCTTCGCGCCTTACGGAAGAAATTTTTAAAATTGTAAACTCTGATAAAGCAGGCGCAATTGTAGATTTGCTTGATAAGATGGGGCTTTATTCCTACATGCAGCCGCAAGCGGCAGAACTGATGCATAAGAACGCGAATTTTAGAAAAAGTTATCTGCAAACATTGGCGGCCTTAAAAGGCGTTGAAAATCAGCGCGGTCAGGCTCTTTCATCACTTTTTTCCGATTATCTTGAAAGCACGGGCGACTGGAAACCCGGCCCAATTGAAAATTTTAAAGAGATTTGCAAAACAGTCCGCCTATTTGTCATGCCCATGAATCCTCCCCGCTTTGAACTTGAATACGCCGTTAAGAAATTTCTTTCCTCCAAAGGAATAACAATTAAAAGAACGCCGCCAAAACCCGCGGCAGAAGAAGGCAAACCCGCCCCCAAAAAGAGACGCCGCCGAAGAAAACCCAAGTCAGGGACTGCTCCTGCGGGTAATTAGTAAATTATTCTAAAGAGGTTCTCACACGTTAAATGAACGCATGGCGTAGCCGTGTAGATGATTAATGCCGCACAACGTAGCACCAATAAATGTCGCTGTCTGTAATAAAAGCAAGGCAGCCTTTAGGCTGACGCCAGTGCGCAGAACACAAAGAGGAATCAGGTGTTTTTGTCCGTTATCTTATCGTGAAGCCTAAGCATAGCCTTCGGACAAAAATCCCTTTTCCCTCTTCTTTGTGATCTTTGTCTCTTAGTGATCTTAGTGAGAACTTCTTTCGAAAAATTTAAAATTGACAAGTCTCCTAATTTAAATGCCATATTGAAAACCAATGGCATACGGCTCCGATAATAACAAAAGTATGCCATATAACATGAGTATGCTTGATGTTTTTCTTTTTATAAAAAACGGCTCCCAGTGTATATGCGGCTCCTCCGGCCAATAACAAAATTATGCTGATTACCGGAACGCGGTGAATCAGGGGAACGAAGCCGATAATTATTGCCCAACCCATCATTATATAAACCGCTATTTCAACTTTTTTTATGGTTTTAGAATCCAGAATGTTCAGAATAATGCCGGTCAAGGCCAGCGCCCATTCAACCGCAAAAAGACTCCAGCCCCACGCTCCGCGAAGGCCGCTTAAACATATAGGAGTGTAAGTTCCGGCAATAAAAACAAATATTACCGAATGATCCAGTTTACGGAATAAACTTTTAACGCTTTGATGTTGTATCGCGTGATACAAGGTTGATATCAAAAACATTCCGGTCATTGTCGCGGCAAATAAAACCGTTGCCGCAATATCCATATTTGCAGCCCTATGTCCGCCCAAAAATCCTGTATTTTTCAGACTCAAAAAAACAAGTCCCGTTATCGCAACAAGCGCGCCAATACCGTGGAGTACTGAATTTGCTATTTCTTCACCAATTGTATAAAAAGGCAGAACAGCCGCCGTTGAATTTTTTGTTATTATTCTCACATAGGTTGAGACACTGTTTGTGGGGTTTGGTTGCGTGAAAATTAATGCTCATGGTGTCAGCTTTGACTTGGACAAACGCGGATAACACGATGTATGCCCAAAGAATTTATTTAGTACAGGCGGGCAGGCTGCGCACGCTGTAAAAACTTCGTAAGAGTCCGCCTACGAGCCTTTCGGCGACTAAATGGCGGTAGTTAGAAAGCTTTATCTAGGGTACGTCGCCGAACTTTTATTCTCTGAATTTTCTTTGTTTTATTCCAAAGTCTCTCCGGCGGGGAACACCCGAAAGATGTTTTTACATCGCACGCAGCCTGCCCCAACATCATAAACTTAAGCCTCAAAATGAAGGTTTTTGGTTACATTTGTATTTATTGTAATATTTCCATTTCCGGGGAGCGCTTTTCAGCGTCCGTATTGGAACAATGTTTCGTTCCATGTCCGCCGTAAGCCGCCTGAACATTTCATCCTTCCGGCTGTCGTTTTCCTCAATCATTAGCCGGATAAACTTTTCCTTGAACAATCCTATCGCGATGTTCTCGTTTATACGCATTTCATACTTCAGCCGTTTTTTCTTCGCCTTTTTCACCGCGCGGAACTCAGCCTCGGTTATGAGGTCTTGCACCATGTTGAACACCAAGGTTTGCGCCCAAAAGTCCTGCTCCACATAAATGCTCGCTTTTCCCGTAACGCTCTCAAACTTCAGCTTGTTTTTCAGCGTGTGGTATTTTTGTTCTACCGCCCACCGCTTCCGGTACAGCCCCAGCATCTCCGCAGTTGTCCCTTCCCGCGCGTTCGTAATAAAAGCCGCCTCTTCCCCGTTGGCGAATTTCGTTTTTATTATCCTCACCCGCTTCGATTTTTGTCCTGCCAGTTCCCTCATCCGTTCAGGCGACTTCCTCCCCAGACGCCACAGCCGCTTTTTGCCGTAACCCAGTTCCACTTCCTCATCATCGCCGCGCATCTGGGATATCTCAGCCTCATAATGCCCCTTATGCAGCCGAATCAGGTATTTTACCCCCTTTTGTTCCAGAAAATCCATGAATTCCAGCGATTCGTAGTTACGGTCAAACATGATTAACACCGGCCGTTCCCCCGTTATTTCCTTAAGCGCGCCAATATGGGCTTTGGCGGCCTCTACCTCACTGCTCAGGTAATGGCGTATCTCGATGTCCAACAAAAACCGGTTAAACACGTCATGCGTGACGCTAAGATTTGCCCGCGCCGCGGCCTTCCCGTATTGGTTTATGCTTTCCCCGTATGTCAGCCGGTTCTCTTCACTGTTAGGTATCTCCGCGCGGCTCCCGTCTATCGCCATTACCAGATACCCATGCCACTGTGCCGCTTCCTGCCCGCCGTAAAACTGTTTGAGGTATTTAAGGTTCAATATCTTGAATACTGCGGGATTTAATTTTTGCCGCTGCCGCAGATAATCCTGCTTGCTTACCGTTTGTTCTGTTTTTTCCGCCTCTTGAAAATAATGCCGTGTTTCCATTGTCGCGCTCAATCCTTTTTTCGCAAGTGTGCACAGCAGGATGTCTTCAAGCGGCATATCCCGCCGCCGGGTCCAACTGCTGAAATCCCCGGTCAGCCGGGCCGCCTCTCTTATCCATTCACTGCGTATTCCCAAAAACAACTGTTCTATTCGCAAACGAGTTTCATATTCGCTCATAGCCCCTTTTCTGATCCTAACGCTTTTTTTGATTGTCTGCTAGCTTAAGTTTATGATGTTGGGCCCGGGCGCCGGTGGCGGAGGATCGGGTTCCTTCTCAATGTCAAGCGCCGTTGGCTCTGGCGATTATTCCGCGCCTGGCGGAACGGGCGGCGCTGGTGGCGGCTTCGGCGGGGGATCCGCCGGCGCGGCCGCGGGCAACGGAGGATCCGCTGCTTCCTTCCTCTCTTCAAATTCATCCGTGGCGGGAGGACAGGGCGCGGCCTCTTACTCAGCTTCCGACTTTAACATATCGCCTAATATCGCTTTCCTGATGGCCTATCCCTCGGGAACATTCAATCTAAGTAGTTATCCTTCCCCGCAAAACACCAGTGACAGGGCAGCTTCCGTAAGAACGGTTTTCTCCTTTTCCGGAAACAGCGGATTGGGAGGCTCGGCCGCCTCTTTATCATACCCGACGGGCCCTCAGTCATGGCTCCATTGCGCCGGACTCGGCGGAGCAGGAGCCTCATCCCAATCTCTCGACCCTGTCTCCGTCACGGGATCCGCCTCCGTCTCCACATCTTCTAATTTGACCCCGAATGCGTGGACAAGCTCATCCGTTTTTTCTACCCCGGTCATCTCTCTAGTCGTCGGCAATGCGAAAGCGGCGCAAAATGGCTCGGACGGCGGCAACAACCGCAACGAAACTAGAGGCGGCGGCTCAGCTTCAGGCGCCGCGGGATCAATCGTCATCCATAAAATCTATTAACCGTTAAATTAAAGGCGGCTTCCCGCCTTTGTGTTTTTTTTAAGCCCGCATCCGGACTCCCCTCCGGATACGGGCTTTTTTTTATTCTCTTCTTCTACTTCCATTAGTAGAAGCGTTTTTGTGTACACGTGCATCGTTACGTGTAACGTTTCAATTTGGGAGGGGAGGAATTAATGAAAGATCACAATTACATCACCATCTTGGGATGGATGGTCAACAGGCTGGAACTGTCCGGCAACGAGCTCATGGCTTACGCCATGATTCACGGCTTTTCGCAGGACGAAGAGTCAAAATACGAAGGCTCAGGGAAGTATATCGCAGACTCCCTGGGAATTTCAAAAAGGCAGGTTTTTACCATTCTGGAAGGGCTTGTCAAGAAGGGTTATATCAATAAATATGAAAGATTTGAAAGAAACCTGAAATTCTGCGACTATATGGTTGCGCCGGAGTTTTTGCCTGAAAATAACAAAAATAAGGGTAGTGAAGAAACTTCACCGGTGATGAAATTGCTTCATGGGGAGGGTGATGAAAATACTTCACCGGTGGTGAATAATCTTCATCGGGGCAACGAAAAAACTTCACCGGAGGGTGATGAAGAAACTTCACCGGCAGTGAATAATTTTCGCCGGGGTGATGAAAAAACTTCACCGGAGGGTGATGAAGAAACTTCACCCCATATTACTAATACATATATAAATAATACTACTACCGCTACGGAACAACCCGATTTAACCGCGGAAAAGCATCAGGAAGCCCTTACGGCGGCGGCAGAAGCTTTATCCCCCGAAGACGTTAAAAAAGCCATTTTAGAAATTGACCGCTCCGTTATTCTAAAATCCGACTTTTACCCCAGGGCGGCCGCCTTCATGTCCCTTAACTTCCTCGACAGAAGCTATTTAATTTGGCTCTACAAACAGGTCGAAATGCGCAACCCGGACAATTTCGACGGCCTTTTCTTCAAGTTGTTTTTTGCTGAAAACTTGGTTGAGAAATTTAAACTTTCAAAACTGCCTCCAAAGCCGCCGCCGCTAGTTGAAATTAAATGCCCGGTCTGCGGCGCCGTTCATGACAAAGAGCTTGAGAAATGCCCACTCTGCTCCCTCCCTAAAGATTCGTCATCCGGAAACATAGACCTGTTTAAAAAATTGCGAATCTTAACTCCCGACAGGCGGGATGAATACTTGCAAAAAGTCGATGACATATACATAAATTTCAATCCGTTCGTTCCGGCGGAAGTCGAAAAACGTGAAAACATGATTAAAGCCCTCAACAGGGAATTCGGGCTAGGAGTCAAAAATGAAGAACCATCTTTGTGTCACCATTCCTGATCACAATTCTTTCTACACCCTCTACTCGGACGGCCCCCACTCGTGGAAAACATATGATCAGGCTGAAAAACGCACGCTCCTTTATTACGCACCAGGCGCCGCCGTCATCCTGTACTACACTTATATCACCTACCGCGAAGCGTGCGTTATTCGCAACCTTCAGAATGATGACGGCGTTTCCCTTCCGGGACTCTCAAAAAAAGTCAAAATCCTGTTCCGCGTCCGCGCCTCCCGCGTTGACAAGCTCAAACGCGCCGCAGGCTGGCTCAACAAACATTCATCAGGCGCTTTCGCGCATGACGACGGTTTCTACACCCGCCTCTGGTACATCCTCGAACGGCGCGGAAAAATCAATTACCCCGCGCTAGCCAAACTCGCGGAAGGTTCTTCCGTTCAAAACCAATTCAATTTATTTTAGGTGGATTAATTTATGAAAAAAATAATTCTTGACCTGTGCGGAGGGACAGGCTCATGGAGCAAGCCTTATAAAGACGCCGGATATGACGTCCGCCTTATTACTCTCCCTAAATACGACATGCGCACATACTCCCCGCCTGAAAATGTTTATGGCGTTCTAGCAGCGCCTCCATGCACCGATTTCTCTAATGCGAAGCATACGGAAAAAGACATGGAAAAAGCTCTTTCTCTTGTCGTCGCCTGTTTGCAGCTGAATATAAAGGATTAGGGCTTAAAAGATCGGATATAAGGGCGATAACCCCGCCCGAATTTGCAAAAGCGTTTTTTAACGCGAATAAATAATTAGGAGGATTAATCATGCTTATTCTCACCGAAAAACCTTCAGTGGCGAAGGCTTTCGCGGACGCCCTCGGCGTTACGCGCAAGGAAAACTATTATGAAAACGGCGAACACTGCGTCGTCAGCGCCCTGGGGCATCTTCTTGAGAATTATTCCCCCGAAGACTACGATCCCAGCCTGAAGAAATGGGATATTGAATCCCTGCCCATTATTCCCGATCAGGTCAAATTCAAGGCAATCGAAAAAACAAAAGCCCAGCTTGCCGCCGTAAAAAGCTGCTTCGCCCGGCATAAAAACGATCCGTTCCTGCTCGCCACCGACGCGGAACGCGAAGGGGAAGTCATCGGCGCGGAACTGCTCGATTACGTCGGATTCGCAAATTATGCCAA
Organism: Treponema sp. R8-4-B8; assembly: GCF_054786175.1. Lineage (NCBI taxonomy): Bacteria > Pseudomonadati > Spirochaetota > Spirochaetia > Treponematales > Treponemataceae > Treponema > Treponema sp. R8-4-B8. The sequence goes on along the minus strand of NZ_BDHE01000489.1, from coordinate 2,283 downwards.
CGCCAGGCGTTTTTGGGTCTCCGAAGCCCTCACTCCGGAAGTGATAAAAAAAGGCGTTGAAAGCGCCAAACCGTTAGCTGAATATAAACCCTACCGCGATCAGGGATTCGCCCGGCAGTTCGCCGACTGGCTCATAGGCATGAACCTCACGCGCCTTATCACTCTGAAAACGGACAAACTGCTGCACTTCGGGCGCGTGCAGACCGCCGTACTGGGCGCGGTTTACGAGCGCGAAAAAGCGATCCAAAATTTCACTTCGCAAAAATATTTTGAGATACGGGCAGTAATGAACAGAAATAATTTTAATGAGCCGGACGTTTTCGCCCCCTTTTCGGTAAAGCTCTTTAATCCCGATAATGAAGAATTTCCAACTCGGTTTTCTTCTGCAGCCGTTGTCAAAAAGATTGAAGAAATGGAAAAAATTAAAAAATCCGTAAAAACAGGAACGCTCGTAAAAATAAACAAAGAGAAAAAAACATTGCCGCCGCCGCAGTTGTTCAACCTTACCGCCCTCCAAAAAGAAGCCCACAAACAATACGGATATTCCCCGGAACAAACGCTTGAAATCGCCCAGGCGTTGTATGAAAAACATAAAATATTATCATATCCGCGCACCCCTTCACGAGTTATGGGCGACGATAATGTTGAACTGGTTAAAAATATCTATGAGATTTTAAAAAAAGAATATTCTAATGCCGGAACTGAGCATGAAGAAAATATTAAAGGCTCTGATATTTCCCTCATTAACGCCTCCAACAAAAGAATATTCAATTCTGCCGAACTTCAGGATCACCACGCGCTTATTCCGTTAGGCATTCTTCCTTTAGACATTTCTGATCAAGAAAGATTTGTATACGACCTTGTGTACGAAAGATTTTTTACCGTCCTTAAACCGCCCTATGTTTACAATTCCGTCCTAATCGATGTCGATATTTCAGGACATAAATTTATAGGAAAAGGCATTGAAGTGATAAACTCAGGTTGGAAATATGGTTCTGAAGGCGTTGATGATGATAGAATTGATGACGGAAAAGACCCGGAAAAAGATTATTCCAATCTTGAAGAAAATAAAGAGTATCCTGTAATATCAATTGACGCTCAAGAAAAACAAACCGAACCGAAAAAACATTACACTTTCGCCTCCCTGCTGCAGCTGATGGAAAATCCCCGGGGAGACGATGGAAAGCACCTAACGGGGCTTGGAACGCCCGCGACGCGCGGCTCGATACTTCAGAAACTTGTTGACCGAAAATACGTCTCCCTGAAGGGAAAAAACATCCTCATTTCAGATGACGGAAATTTCCTCATCGAAAACGTTTTAAAAAATGACGATCTGGCGGCGTTTATATCAGTTCCGGAAACCACCAGATGGGAAGAACAGTTGCACGACGATACCGCCGCCTTCATCGAGGGCATTAAATGCTTTGTGCGCGGCGCGGTAAAAAACACCGGCATGGAAGCGTACCGGCGCGAGAAAAAATCGCTCGGCAAATGCCCCCTCTGCGGCGGAGACGTTTACGAAGGGCAAAAAAGCTATTACTGCGGCAATTACAAGGCGGAAAACCTGTGCAAGTTTGTAATTTGGAAAAATATTTCCCAAGCGGCCGTTACCCATGCGGACGTTCAAGCCCTGCTTTCCGGCAAACTGACCAAAGTCAAAAAATGCGTCAGCGGCAAAACGGGAAAGGAATTTAACGCGAAATTCGAACTTGCCGCCGGGAAAATCGAATTCCGCTTCGAGGATAAAAAATGAGTTATGACGGCTCCTGGAACCCCGATTTCCCCCCCGTTATGCGCTTTATAGACCTTGATGACTCTTACTCCAAACCTTGGAAGCTCCTCGAAGAACATTACGATTACGACGACGCCAAAAACCATGAAGACCGCATTGCCGCCCTCAGCCTCGTCCACAGCTTTCTTAAATTGCCGGAAAATCAGGCGCTGTTAAAAACGCTCAAACTTAAATACCCTGAAGCGATCGTTGTGCCAGTTCACGCAGAAGAAGCAAAAGGCAAAAACAGAATACCCGAAGCTCTCGCTGAATACATAGGAAACCGCACGGGCTTGGAAGTTAATAACAATATTATCCAAACTAACAGGGTGCACCGCACGGGAAAAGACGAATGGCACCGCTTCGCTTTCAGGCCTTCCTTTGACGGCGAAGTTAAATCAGGACGCGATTATATTATCGTTGATGACGTTTTCTCCAACGGCGGTTCCTTTAACGAACTGCGGCTCTTTATCGAAAAAAATGGCGGCAGGGTAGTTCAGGCCGCGGCCATG